>SYGM01000175.1 GCA_005799545.1 Planctomycetia bacterium
ACGCTCACCCATCTGCAATGTCTGACCGGCGATCGTGGTGATCAGCTTGATGACCTGACCGATCTCGCGGCTCGAATCACCGAGCTTCTCGACCGTCTTGGAGGCCTGACCGCTGGTTTCCACCGCGTTCATCGCCACCTTGGAGGCGGACGAGGAGTTGCCGGCGATCTCCTTGATGCTGGCGCTCATCTCCTCAGTCGCGGCGGCGACCGTCGAGGAGTTCAGCGAGAGCTGCTCGCTCGTCGCCGTGAGGTTGCGAGAGGACTCGCCCAGCGAGATCGCGCAGGAAGCGATCTCCTGAATGGCGGTCGAGATGCGGCGCTTGACTTCGGCCATGCACTCCGTGCGGTCTGCGCCGTTCTCGATCTTGATGTCATCCATCTTCAGTCCGATGGAGCGGAAGACGCTGAGCGTGTAGGCGTCGACAACCGCCTGAACGTCGTAGTTCATGACTCGGTTGATCGTCTCCAGCGCGATCTCGCGCTGGGAGGCGTCCGGCATGTGCTTCGCCAGACGAATGCGGATGATGCGCTGGAACTCGGTGAAGGAACCGAGGAACCACTTCATCGGCAGGTCGATCATGTCGTGAACCTGACCGACGATCAGGCGGCTCTCGAAGTAATCGACGCCCCAGCCGTCCTGCGAACCTTCGAAGATGCGCGTCAGGTACTCGGTCTGCTTGCGCTCCAGAACGCGGCGCAGCTCCTCCATGCTGACGCGCATGCGCTCCGACTGCTTGCGGAAGAACTCGCGCGTCGGACCGAAGGTGAACTGCCAGTCGTAAAATTCCTTGGCGATGCTCGCGGCCTCCTCGCGGATCCAGGGGATCAGCGAGGTCATCAGCTTGCGTTCGTCTTCGCCGAGGCGAATGAACTCGCGACGCTGGGCAAGGTTGGAGGAATTGATGCCAAAGAAGCTGGCAAGTGACTGATGGCTGCTCATGGTCTGGTAAGCCTGTGGTGCGGGGGACTGGTGGTAGAGAGGGCCGTTGGCCAGACCGTGCTTCGGCCGCAGACTTTCTCCCGCTTGGGAGGTTTTTTGTGGATTTCTGCATCTACGCCCAAGAGCGCAGAAATCGGACCCGCTGCGGTGCGCAGGAGCGGGAACAGGCCACTCGCATATCGGCTTATCTGCGCCGAATCACTCGCCTTCGGAGTCGATCTCGAAGCCGCCTTCACGGCCCCATTCGAAGCGGATCACGTTCGGATGACAGCAGACCGGACAGTCCTCGACGTACTCTTGCTGCCGACCGCCCGAGACATCAATCGGCACGACGATCTCCTCACCGCAGGAGTCGCACACATAGCTCGCTTCCGCGGGCAGCTCCTCGAATTCCTCGGGATCCCCGTCGCCGTCAGACCCAGAGTTCGGCATCGCCGTCCTTCTCGAGAACCTTGTAGCGCCGGGCGTTCTTGCACATGTGCCCCTGCACTGCGCCCGTCTTGGGATCGAACTTGTAGTTGTGCAGAGGGCACAGCGCGTAGCGGCCCTCCATCAGCGGCCCGTCGATGATGCGACCGCCTTCGTGCGGACAGAGAACATCCAGTGCGTGCAATTGTCCGTCGACGCGACACAGCACGACCTGCTTGCCACCCGCCATCGGATCGCCGATGTCGATCTTGCGAGCGTAGCCCTCGGGCAGCTTGCCCGTGCCCTGAATGCGCACGGAGCGGCCGCGGAACAGGTTGAGAAGTCGGTCGAACATGTCAGGATGCTAGCATCCCACGACAGCACATGAAGCCCGTCCTCCTGATCGATGCCGTGGGCCTGACGCCGTCCATGATCGGCGACTCGACGCCGGCCCTCTCCGCGCTCGCGCGCCGCGGATCCTGCGCGCCGATGGGCAGTGTGCTGCCTGCCGTGACCTGTTCTGCACAAGCAACGATGCTGACGGGCACGCTGCCTTGCGAACACGGTGCCGTGGGCAACGGCTGGTTCGAGCAGTCCAGCGCCGACCTGGCCCTCTGGCGACAGTCCAACGCGCTCGTGCGTGGCGAAAAAATCTACGAGGCCGCGCGCCGGCGCGATCCCGCCTTCACCTGCGCCAAGATCTTCTGGTGGTGGAACATGGGAGCCGCGGTCGACTGGTCGATCACACCGCGCCCCTTCTATCCGGCGGACGGCCGCAAGATTCCGGCGGTCTACGGCTGGCCCTACTCCTACCCGCAGGAACTGGAAGCCGAACTGGGCCCATTCCCCTTCTTCGACTTCTGGGGTCCGAAGTCCGGCCTGCCCTCGAGCCGCTGGCTCGCCGATGCGGCCATCGCCACGCTGCAGCGTCAGCGCCCCACGCTGACGATGGTCTATCTGCCGCATCTCGATTATGACCTGCAGCGCTTCGGCATCGAGCACGAGCGCTCGCGCGCTGCCGTGCACGAACTCGATGTGCTGATCGGAGAGCTCGTCGCGGCGGCCGATCGCGCCGGAGCTGCCACGCTGATCGTCAGCGAGTACGGACTCAACACCGTCTCGCAGCCCGTTCACATCAACCGCGCGCTGCGGAGCGCGGGTTTTCTGGTGGCCCGTCCCACGCCGGCCGGCGAAGTGCTCGATGTCTTCGGCAGCCGCGCCTTCGCGCTGGCGGATCACCAGCTGGCACACGTCCATGTGCGCGCCGAGCGCGATCTTGAAGCCGTGCGTCGCGTGCTGCTGGAGCTGCCCGGAGTCGAAGCGGTGCTCGATCGCGGCGAGCAGACGGCCTTCGGCATTCAGCATGAGCGCAGCGGCGATCTGGTGGCGATCTCCCGCCGCGAGGCGTGGTTCACCTACTACTACTGGGAGGATGCGGCCGCCGAGCCGGACTTCGCGCGCACGGTCGACATCCATCGCAAGCCAGGCTACGACCCCTGCGAACTGTTCCTCGATCCGCAGCTGTCCGCTCCCAGGCTGCGAGTGGCGCGCCGGCTGCTGCAGAAGAAACTCGGCATGCGGTATCTCATGGATGTCATCCCGCTGGATGCGGGGCTTGTGCGCGGCAGCCATGGCCGACTGCCCGACCGCGCAGACGAGGGGCCGGTGTTCCTCTGTTCCGAGCCGTGGGCCAGGGCCGGCGGTGAACCTGCCGGCGGCTGCGTGGAAATGCGTTCCGTGAAGGAACGGACCCTGCAACTGCTGGGACGGGGCTGATCCGTCATGCTGGGTGAACTGGCTCGGCGCATGAAGCTCCCGCGCGAGGTCGTGGCGCTGGGCGTGGTCAGCTTCCTCTCGGACATTTCCAGCGACATGATCATGCCGTTCCTGCCCGCATTCGTGGCCACTCTGAGCGGCGGCGGCGCGCTGGCTCTGGGGCTGATCGAGGGGCTGGCCGACATGCTCTCCAGCCTGCTCAAGCTTGTTTCCGGAGCCTGGGCGGATCGCATCACGCGCTACCGTCCCTTCGTGTTCGCGGGCTACACGCTCTCGCTGGCGAGCAAGCCCTTCGTCGCCTTGGCCGGCAGTGTCGGCGATGTGGTGCTTGTGCGTTGTCTCGACCGCACCGGCAAGGGCGTGCGCACGAGCCCGCGCGATGCCATGCTCGCCGCCGCGGTCGAGGAAGGACAGCGCGGCTCCGCGTTCGGCTTCCACCGCGCGATGGACCATGCCGGCGCCGTGCTCGGGCCCCTGCTGGCTCTGCTGCTGCTGCTGTGGTTCACCGACGATCTGCGCACGATGTTCTGGCTGTCGGCGATTCCCGGCCTGCTGGCGATCGTGTTTCTCTTTGTCGCCGTGAAGGAACAGCCGCGCAGCGCCGCCCCGGCTAAGCGCTGGACCCTGCGACGGCCGGACGGCGCGCTGCTGCGGCTGATCGGGCCGCTGGCGCTATTCACGCTGGGCAATGCCAGCGATCTGTTCCTGCTGCTGTTCGCAAGCCAGTTGCTCGATTCTCTGTACTGGATGCCGATCCTGTGGCTTGGACTGCATGTGATGCGCATGCTGAGCTCGCTGCTGGGCGGCCGCTGGACCGACCGGCACGGCCCTGTGCGCGTGATCGTGACGGGCTGGCTGTGGTACGCGGGCATTTATGCGCTCATGGCCTTCGCCGACACGCCGCTGCTCGTGATACCGCTGGTGCTGCTCTACGGCGTGAGCCACGGCCTCAGCGAGGCGGCCGAGAAGGCCTGGGTCGCGGGCATGGCGCCCGCGGACCAGGCGGGGACATGGTTCGGGTGGTTCCACCTCACCGTGGGGCTCTTCACGCTGCCGGCGAGCCTGCTTTTCGGGGCACTTTGGGATGCGCACGGCAGCCGGACCGCGTTCCTGACGGGCGCGGCGCTGGGTCTCGCCGCCGTGGCGCTGCTGCTCGCCTGCACGCCGCGCCGGCGGGATAGACTACGTGCATGAAGGGTTATCACTACACGGTTTTCGGGGCCGGCCGGCAGGGCACGGCGGCGGTGCACGATCTGATCCTCAACTGCGAGGCGCAGACCGTGCTGGTTGTCGAGCCGAATGCCGCTCGACGCAGGGAAGCGGCGGCTCGCCTGAAGAAACTGCTGGGTCAGCGCGGGGGCCGCATTCAGCTGCAGCCTGCCGCGGATCGCAGCGACCTCAAGGGCACGCACGCGGTGCTCTCCTGCGCGCCGTACGCCGCGAATCCCATGCTGACGAAGCTTGCGTTGAGCGCCGGCGTGGCCTTCACCGATCTGGGCGGCAACCCCGAAGTGGTGCGCGCGCAGCAGCGCCTGTCCGCGCGAGCGAAGAGTGCGGTTGTGCCGGATTGCGGCGTCTCGCCCGGCCTGACGAACATCCTCGCCGTGCACTGCGCCCGAGTTCACGGCTGCGATCAGGTGGAAGTGCGCTGCGGCGGACTGCCGCTGGATCGTCCGGATCCCGCTCACAATCCCCTGCAGTACAAGCTGGTGTTCAGCGCGCGCGGGCTGTTGAGCGAATACTCGGGTGCGGTGCCTGTCATCCGCTCCGGGCGACTGGGCAGCGTTCCCGCGCTCGGCGTCGTCGAGGAGTTCGATGCCGATCACGAAAGCTCCCCCACCTCAAACAACTCGCCGCAGGTCGTCGAGTATCTGCGCGAGTGCGGTGTGCGGGACTACAACTACATGACCGTGCGCTACAAGGGTCACTGGCAGCTGGTGCGGGGCTGGCGCGCGCTCGGCTGGCTGTGCGGTGACGAGATGCGCGATGCGGAGCTCGCCCGGTTGCTCGAGCAGGATCCCGTGCTGCACTACGAGCCCCAGCGTGATCGCGACAAGTTGATCCTGCGCGTGCGCGGCGCCCGTCGCGACTCACCCCTGCAGCGGGGATTCGAGTACTCGCTCACGGCGGTGGCGGATCGGCGCACGCGTTTCTCCGCGATGGAGCTGACCACCTCCTGGGGCATCACGATTGTGGCGCATCACATCGCCAGCGGACGCGGAGCTCCGCGCGGTTTCGCGACACCGGAGCGCTTCGTGGACACGGAGTGGACGCTCGGCGAGCTCGAGCGTCGCCTGAAGTCCATCCGGCGCTAGGACTTGCCCTTGCCAAGCCACTCGAGGAAACGCCACTCGAGACTGGGCTTGCTTCCGTCCGATCCGGAGAGCGGCTCGCCGTAGACTTCCTGCACCAGCGCTTCAAAGCTCTTGCTGCGGTCCTCCGCGAGCTTGTGTGCCAGCGTCCGCCGCCGTTCCGCGCAGGCCTTGGGGTTCTTCGGATCGCTCTCCGTGGCGAGCCAGTGAAAGAAGGCCGTGCGGTACGCGCGAAAGAACTCACGATAGTCGACCAGCAGCGCGTGCGGCGGATAGGGCTTGTTGGCGGTTGCGGAGCCAAGGAACGGCGCGGTGACGATCGCGCGTTCGACTCCGTCCGCGGTGCTCAGCAGGAAGTGGGCGTTGGGATCGCGGGCCAGCACGGGATCCAGCTTGGCGGGACGGTCCTTGATCATGGCCTTCTGAGCCGTCTTCTGTCCCTTGCGCAAGGGCACGGCGAAGTGATCGGCGCCCTTGCCTTCCCGCCAGTGGTTCTCGCGCAGGGAGTCGAACGGCGCCGCCGGAATCGGAGGCAGAGTGCCGCCGTTGGGATCCCCGCCGGGGACAAAGCGCTCGTAGGGCTGGGTCTGCGCGCCGCTCGTTCCGCGCTCTCCGTCGCCCTCCAGCGCATTGGCCTCGCCGCAGACATCGATCGTCAGCAGCAGAGCCTGCGACTGAAGGAAGTAGCGCGCATCACCCGGCTCCCCCAGACAGACCCAGTGCAGGGCGCCGAGCACCTCCCTCAGCGTGTGCTGCTGCATGCCCGTCTTCTCGAACTTGTTCGTGGAGATGCAGGTTTCGAATTTCGGATCAAAAACCCACGGCGGATACTCCAGCGCGAGCACGAAGATCGAGCCGATCCAGAAGCTCGTGAAGAGCGTGGCGTCCTTGTTCCACAGCACCGGCTGCAGCGTGGCATCCGCCCGACCGGCGTAGCCCATCAACTCCACGAAGTCCTTGCGGCGCGGGGCGAGCAGCACGCGCTGCGGCTGTCCGTCCTTGGGAACCCAGTGGCAGACCTTGGGATCCATCAATCGGCTAGCGAAGGACTGGGCCGCTGCCGTGACATCTGGCGGGGCAGCCAACCCGTGCATGAGCTCATGCGCTTCCTCCGGTTTCTGCTGCGCCATTTTGGAAAGCGCTGGCCCTTTCCAGCTCTTGATCCACGCCTCCAGGACCTGCGCGTCCTTGGCGATGCCTGCAGCCGCTTCCGGGAGCGCCAGCACCTCTGCCCAGCGCTTCTGCGCGGCGACAAGCGCCTGCGCCGTCAGCTTGAACTCCTCCGCGGCCGTCTTGTCCGCCAGACGCCAGCGCGGCCATGCCAGTTCCACCATGCCCAGACGCAGCTGCGTGCAGTGATGCGCGTACAACACCTCCGCCGGGAGCGCATCGGCCGCTTCGCTGCCAACGCGCTCGCGCAGGAAGCGCGCGCCCATCCCCGCGAAGTCGAGCTCCGCGTTCTGCGCAGGAGACTTCGGCAGCAGGCAAATCAGGACCAGCCACGCCAGAATCTTGCCCATTGGTGCTATTGCCTCCTTGTGTGCCCCACAGGATCGCGGAGCTGCAGTATCCTTGCAGACAGTCCCTGCTGCGGCCACATCAGCCGGAACAAGCAACACAACTCATGCAACGCATCCTCACCCTCACGCTCTGCCTGCTCGCGAGCAGCACCGCCACCGCCCAGACCTTCATCACCTTCGGCAGCGGCACCCGCGCCACGGGCATCGCGCCCGACGGCAAGTGGGTCACGGGCACCTCCGGCATCGGCACGTTCCTCTGGAGCGCGCAGACCGGCTTCAACGCGATCGTGGGCAGCTCCTCGAGCAGCGAGCCCAAGGTTGCCAATGGCGGTGTCCATGTTTCCGGCACGTTCGGCGATGCCACCAGCGGCCTGGACACGGCCGCACGCTGGGACACCACCGGCGTCCTGACATTCCTGCCCGGTCTGGCGGGCCAGAGCGGTTTCTCGCTCTCCTCGGCCTACGGCATGAGCGACGACGGCAATGTGATCGTGGGCTTGGGCTGGGTCAATGCCGGCACGGCGCATGGCTTCAAGTGGACCTCCGGCGGCGGCACCGTCGATCTGGGCTCGGCGCTGTTCAACTCCAGTCGCGCCAACGGGGTCTCCGGCAACGGCAGCATCGTCGTCGGCTGGGATGGAAACCCGCGCCGCGCCGCGATCTGGAGCGCGACGGGTGAGACGGTGATCGGAACCGCAGGTTTCAGCAGCGAAGCATGGGCCGCGAGCTTTGACGGCAGCGTGGTCACCGGCTTTCAGAACAACCAGCTGATGAAGTGGACGCAGCCCTCGGGCGTCGTACTGCTGGGCAAGCTTCCCGGCAGCGTCAGCTCGGATATCGCCACGGGCCTCGACATCTCCGCGGATGGCGGCACGATCGTCGGCGTCAACGGATCGGTGCTTGGCACCGGATTCCGCGCGCTGCTCTGGCGGCAGGATCTCGGTCTCGTCGATCTCAAGCTGTATCTTGAAGCCAACGGATTTGCGAGCCAGCTCAACGGTTGGTCGCTGCTGCAGGCGTATGGCATCAGCGCGGATGGCCGCTTCGTGTGCGGTGTCGGCCGCAACCCCGGCAACCAGCTGGAAGGCTTCTTCCTTCAGCTCCCGGGTCTGGATCCGCTGATCTACAGCTGCGATCCGGGCGTGGGCGGCACACTGGCCTGTCCCTGCGCCAATCCGGCCTCGTCGGCGGATCGCGGCTGCGACAACAGTGCCGCGACCGGCGGCGCGCGCCTGACCTCCACGGGCAGCGCGAATCTGCTCAATGACACGATCGTGCTCATCACGCAGGATCAACGTCCCACCGGCACGACGATCATCCTGCAGGGAACCAGCGAGAACCTGACCGGCACCGTGTTCGGACAAGGCATCCGCTGCGCTGCGGGCACGCTCAAGCGGCTTTACGTCAAGAGCGCCAATGCGGGCTCGGTCACGGCTCCGGAAATCAGCGACCAGACCGTTTCGCAGCGTTCTGCGGCACTGGGCGATCCGATCTTCACCGGCACCAGCCGCTCCTATCTGGCGTACTACCGCGATCCGGTCGTGCTCGGCGGCTGCCCGTCCTCGAGCACGTTCAACGCGACCAACACCGGCACGGTCACCTGGCAGTGACCCCGACGCCGCAAGCCTTGTCTCAACCGGCCTTCATCAGACCGGGCAGCCAGGTCGTGAGCCACGGCGCGTAGGTGATCGCCAGCACGCCGATGAACAACACGACCAGCATCGGCACGACGCTGCGGTAGACCTCACCCATCGGCTTGTTGAGCCGATAGCTCGCGAGGAACAGGTTCATGCCGACTGGCGGCGTGAGATAACCCAGTTCCAGATTGGCGAGGAACACGATGCCCAGGTGCACCGGTTCGATGCCGTAGTGCTCACCCAGCGGCACGATCAGCGGCACGACCACCACGATCGCCGAGAACACATCCATGAGACAGCCCACGAGCAGCAGGAAGATGTTCAACAGCAGCAGGAACATCAGCGGCGACTCGATGTTGGCCGTGATGCCTTCGAGGATCTGCGTCGGAATGTCCGCGAAGATCAGGTAGTTCGTGAAGCCCAGCGCCACGCCGAGAATCATCAGGACGCCTCCAATCACCAGACCGCACTCCGCCAGCACCTTCGTGGTGCCCTTGACGAGCGGAAGGTCCCGGTAGACGAACACTTCAATGCCGAAAGCGTAGAGCGCCGTGAGCGCGCTGGCCTCGACGGGCGTGGCAAAGCCGCCGAACAAGGCCACCAGCGCAACCGCGGGGAGCAGCAGCTCCCACTTGGCGTCCCACAGGGCCGCGCGCGCCTCGCTCCATGAGAACGGAACGCGATGCTCGGCCTCGCGCGGTCCCTGACGAATCCCCCACCACGCCACCATGACCACGAGCAGCGTTCCCGGAAGCACCCCGCCGAGGAACATGTCCTGCATCGGCACCTTGGCGACGATGGCATAGAGAATCAGCGGCAGACAGGGCGGCAACAGCAGCCCCAGCGATCCCGCTCCCGTCACCAGACCCAGAGCCGTGCGCTCCTTGTAGCCGGCGGCGAGCAGGATCGGCATCAGCAGTCCGCCGAGTGCCAGGATCGTCACGCCGGATGCGCCCGTGAACGAAGTGAAGAACGCGCAGACGATCGCGGTGACGATCGCCGGACCGCCGCGGATGGAACCGAACAGCGCGCGGAACACACGGATCAGTCGCTGCGAGGCACCGCCTTCAGCCAAGAAGTAGCCCGCCAGCGTGAACAGCGGAATCGTCGGCAGCGTCGGATTGGTGACAAGGCGATAGTGATCGACCGGCAGGGAGGCGATCGTCTCGCCCTGTCCCCAGAACAGAATCAGCGCGGCGCCGCCCAACGACACGAAGATCGGCGCGCCCGCCAGCGTGGCGATGCCGAGCACGATCAGTGCCGGCCAGACCAGGTGCGCGGGATCCAGCGGCGGATACAGCGCAAGAATGAGAACGAGCGCGGCGATGCCGGTCGCGGCGAACTTGCCGCGCCATCCGTCCGGTGCGTGCCGGAGCGAGCGCAGCGCGACCACTCCGAAGCCCAGCGGCAGGACCGCCTGCACGACCCACAGCGGAACGCCGAAGGCCAGTTCCGCACCGGCTTCGATCTCTGTCGCGATCCACTGACGGCCTGCTTCCGCAAGGCAGATGGCGATCGCAGCCGCGACGCCGTGACTGAAGACGGCGAAGGCGCTTTTCCAGAAACCCTTGAGAAACGCATCCGCCGTCGAGATCGAGAGCATGCGGCCCTCGCGCGCGGCCACTGCGCCGCCCAGCATGCCGATCACGAGCGTGAAATGCTGCGTCAGGGCAGTCGAGCCGCTGATGCCCGTCTGAAAGGGCCGCAGCACGATGTCCGAGATCGGAAGGAGTACGACTGCCGCCAGTGCCAGCGCCAGCACGAGATCCTCGGTCCGTGCCAGCACGCCCTTTTGGCGCGCGGCGCTCGCAACGGACTCCATGGCGCTACTTGGCGCCCGCCTTCGCGGTGCGATGCGACTCGAGCGTCTTCATCACGAGGTCGTACAGGTCCGCGGGCACCTGCTTGCCGCGCAGCTGCGGATAGACCGGTTCGAGAAAGGCTCGCCACTGGAGCAGCTCGGCATCGCTCGGCTTGACCAGCTTGAGCCCGTTGGCATGCATGGCACGCACGGCCTCTTCATTCTCCGTGCGGTTGCGGGCCTGAATCTCATCGCCGGCCTGCTTCGCGCTGGCGCGCATCGCGGCCTGCAGTGCGGGCGGGTAGCTGTCAAAGACCTCCTTGAGAATCACGCAACCGCCGACCAGCGGCGCCCAGTCCATCTCCAGCATGTGCGGCGCCGACTTGTAGATCTGCGAAACCTGCGCGTAGAAGGGAATCATCGGAGCGCAGTCGATCAGACCCGTCTGCAGGCTCGTGTAGACATCCGCGGGTTCCAGCGGCTGGGGAGCGAGGCCCAGACTCTTCATCAGGTCGACCTGCGCGGTATTGCCCGCCTGCGTGAAGAGCTTGGTCTTGCGCAGGTCGTCAGGCGTGCGCATCGGCTGCTTCGAGAAGAAGCGCACGAAGCCGATGTCGCCCAGGAACAGCATCACGAAGCCCTTGGCTTCAAAGCGTCGCTCCATCTCCGCCTGCAGCGCGGTGCGCACCACCGCCACCTCCTCAAGGTCGCGGAACACCAGCGGCAGGTTCTGCAGCGCGGTGACGCCCGGATCAATCTGCTCCAGCCCCGCCACCGTCAGCAGCCCGCTCTGGAGCTGCTTGATGCGCATCTTGCGCACCATTTCGCCCTCGCCGCCCATCGTCCCATCGGGATAGATGACGAGCTTGACGCCGCCTTCCGGTCCGCCGCGCCAGCCCTCGCCCATGGCCTGAAGGCTCTTGTGCAGCGAGGAGCCCTTGGGAGCCAGCGTCGCCAGCCGCACAGGCTTGCGATCCTGCGCCTGGATGGAAAGGGACAGCCCGATCAGGGCCAGCAGAGAGAAGACAGTGCGGATCATGTTCACGGTTGTGCCTGCTGCGCGAATCACTCGAGGAACAGCTCGTCCTTGCGCGCCAGCAGCCAGCGCGCGCGAGCCTGATAGATGCAGTTCTCCAGACGCTTGGTGGGCACGACATCCGGATCGATGGCGAGCGCACGCGCCAGCAGATCTTCGAACTCGGCCAGCCGCTGCTCCTGAACCGCGACGCTCTCCGCGAGCGCGACGTAAGGAGCCGCCACGCGTCCTTCGGACAGCTCCACGGCGCGCTGGAAGTGCTTGCGCGCCCTGTCGATCCAGTTGCGGGCTCCGCCCGGTCGGCTGCGCTCGTACGCGATCAGTACGGCGTGCATGGCTCCGGACTCAAAGCCCTCGTCCAGCGCCAGCACGGCATCGAACAGCGCCTCCACGATGGCCTGATCGGCGAGGAGCTCGGGCGAGTCCTTGGCCTGAGTCAGCGCCCCCCCCCAGGCGGCGCCCAGCCAGAAGGCCAGTTCCGTGTCTTCCCTGCGCAGCTTGACCGTCGCATCCCGGGGCGCGGCGCGCAGTTCCTGCCCGAGTCCGGGGTAGCGCACTTCCAGTGCGCGCAGACCGTAGTCCCGCGCACGCAGGTACAGTCGCTGCGCACGCAGCCGCAGATGCTCGGCGGCCGCAAGATCCGTCGACTCCATGCGCTCGGCGTCCTGCTGCACGAAGGCCCAGGAGTACTGCGTGAATCCGCGCGTCACCGCGACCAGCAGCTGGTCATGCTCGGGCGTGGCGGAGAGCAGCGTCTCCATCAGCTTGAGACTGAATGGAGCGGCTTCGCGAACCAGATCCGGGTCGTTGTCGGAGGCGAAGGTGCTCCCGCTCTCGCTCAAGGCATCCGCCAGACGATGCTTGGCATAGCGTTCGATGGAGCAGGCGCTGGATACCCAGCACAGCAGGAGGATGAGCAGGGCTCTGGACAGCATGGACAGGCCCCTCATCCTAGGGATCGCACCCACGAACTTGCCACAGGCGCTATCATCGAGTCCATGCCCGTTGTCCTGACCGAGCCGGAAACGCAAGCGCAGGCACGCGCCGTGCCCAAGCCGATTCCCCAGTGGAAGGTGCTGCTGCACAACGACGAGATCACGACCTTCGAGTTTGTGGCGGAGCTGCTCATCCGGCTATTCCACAAATCCCACACTGAAGCAGCCAAGCTGACGCTGGAGGTGCATGAATGCGAGGTCGCCTGCATCACCATCACGACGCAGGAGCGCGCCGAGCTGTATGTGGAGCAGGTTCATTCGCTCGCGCGGCCGCGCGGATTCCCGCTGACGGCCACGATCGAGCCGGAGTGAGATGCGGATCCTGGTGCTGGGAGCGGGCGTTTCGGGGCTCAGCTGTGCCCATGAGCTGGCGCGGGCCGGCCATCAGGTGGAATTGTGGGCGCGCGAGCGCCAGCAGGCGACCACCAGCACCGTCGCCGCGGCGATCTGGTACCCCTACCACGTCGAACCGCAGGCGCGGGTCGTCGGCTGGGCGCTGCACTCGCTGCGGCGCTTCGCGGAGTTGGCGGAGGACCGGGCGCGCGGGATCCGCTGGCATCGCGGCACGGAGCTCTTCCCGTCCGGCCACGCCGCTCCGGACTGGATCCGCACGCTGCCGGGATCGCGCGCGCTCGAGACGGGCCGGCTGCCGCAAGGCTTCGCGCAGGGCTTCGAGTTCGATCTGCCCGTGATCGAGACGCCGACCTACATGCCATGGCTGGAAGGCGAGGTCCTGAAACTCGGCGTGCAACTGCGCGTGCGCGTCATCGACAGCCTGCGTCAGGCGCTCGATCATTGCACGCAGGTCGTCAATTGCACCGGACTGGGCTCGCGCGCTCTCGCTCATGACTCCGATCTCCATCCCGTGCGCGGACAGCTGGTGCGCGTGGCGCAGCGCGGCTTTGACCGTTTCTGGTTCGACGAACACCGCGGCGAGCATCCCACCTACATCATTCCGCGCGAGCATGATGTCGTACTTGGCAGCTCTGCGGAGCGCAATGAAGGCGAGCGTCTCACCGAGCCGGCGATGCTGCGCTCGATCATCGAACGCTGCGCGCGACTGGAGCCCGGCCTGCGCGACGCGACGGTGCTGGGCACCAGCGTAGGCCTTCGTCCGGCACGCTCAGCCGTTCGTCTGGAGCCGGAAAGCTCGCCTGCGGGCCGCATTGTGCACAACTACGGCCATGGCGGAGCGGGAGTCACTCTCTCTTGGGGCTGCGCGCAGGAAGTGGCGCAGCACTTCGCGTAAGCGCATCCTCGAAGGGCACCCACTGCCCTTCGAGCAGCACCTCAAGCCGGTAGCCGCGTTCCCCGCACGGCACCACGCGATCCGGCAGCATGCGGGCGGCCTTGAGCAGGATGCGCGTGTAGAGCCGGCGCGCACTGCCCTCATCCACGCCGAGCGAATGCACCCATTGCAGGTCCTCCGCTGCATGCGCGCGCAGGATCCGCTCCTCGCGGTCGGGCTTGTGCGTGCCGAAGACCGCGTCGACACAGGCCTGCAGACGGACAAGCCTCGCCGGATCCTCCGGCGGACAGGGCACCGTGAACAGATTGCGCTCCACCAGCCGCAGCGGCAGATCGCCCTGCGGATCGCTCAGGTCAAAGCTCGTCAGCAGCTCGCTCCACGGCGCGCCGCGCCAATGCCCTCCGATGTCACGCGCGTGACGGAACAGTTGCGCCGCGAGTCGCGGCTCCCAGCCCTGAATCGCTGCAGCTGCAGCCCACTCCGGCGGCACGCGGACGATGAAACCCGCCAGCTCCGCCAATCCGGCCTGGGCGGCGGGATCCTGATCCAGCGCGGCACGCACCTCGCGCGGCCATTGCGAGCGCCATTCCTCGAGCCGTCGCTCGCGCGCCGGATGCAGCATGTTCAGTTTCTCGAGCCAGTCCAGCTCGGCGAGGTCGATCGGACCGTGCGCCTGCATGCAGCCCGTTTCGTGCGCGGTCATGTCCTGCTCCCCCAGCCAAAGCTCGATCCACGGGTTCTGACCGTTGGGTTCGAATACGGCGATGCTGCCGCGACTCTGGTAGTCGAGCAGTTGCCGGCGATCCTCGAGATGGATCAGCGGATCCCCGGCAGGCGAAAACACCAGCAGCGGCAGCGGCGCGCGGGACATCAGATCCAGCGGATCCGATTCGGAGATCGGCCGCATCAGAAGATCCGCGGCCAGCACTTCCACCGGCGTGTAGAACTCCTGCGCGTAGCGCCGGGCCGCGCTGGCGCTGCGCACCGGCAGCAGCATCACCGCGCCGGCCGGGCGGATGCCTTCATCGATCAGCTGCGCGATCACGATCGTGCCCAGCGACGTGCCGCGCAGGACGAGCTTGCGCTTGTCGCCGCCCACCTTGGACAGGGCATGACGCACGATGCGATGCCCGTCCGCGGAAAGCAGATCTCCGTTGCGGCCGCCTTCGGAAAGTCCCACGCCGCGGTAGTCGATCACGAGGAAATGCAGCCCGAGGTCGTGCATGCTCTCGGCGTAGGTCTCGTAGCCCAGATGATCCGAGGCGGCGCTGATCGAAGTTTCCTGAAACTGAACGACGATGCCGGCACCCGGTTCGCCGGGCACGTAGACGCCGCGCAGCGCCACGGGATTGCCGTCCGGTCCGGGCACCTCGATGGTCTCGATGACATGCCCGGGCGGGTAGTTGATGTGCGTGTTGTGTTCCTGGAAGGCGTACGGATCCAGCAGGATCGGCGGCCGCATGCAGGCGCCGAGCAGCAGGAGCGAGGCTGCGAGCAGGCGCATCACGCTCGCATCGATCTTTGACCCTGCGAGGCCCGCAGCGCGCGCATCAGCAGATTGCCGAGCGGCGCGTCGAGATGACGCTGATCCTGCAGGCGGGAGAGTTCCGCGAACTCCTGCGCGTTCTCAAGTTCCTCGCGCGTAATCATGCTGCCGCCGCGATGGGTCATCGAGAGCGCCAGACGCTGCTGACTCGCGTCGAGCTCATGGATGCGAACGGCCAGTTCCTGCCCTGCGCGGAAGCGTGAGCGCAGGGTCACGCCATCGGGAAGGCCGCATTCGGAAATGTGCAGCAACCCTTCGATGCCGCGACCGATCGAGAGGAACAGCCCGTAGTCCTGCACGCTCAGAACCTTGCCGATCACGATCTGATCGATGTAGTGGCGCTGCTCGACGCTCTTCCAGGGGCTCTCGATCAGCTGCTTGCGGCCGAGTCCGATGCGCCGGCCGCCCATGCGCACGCTCAGCACGACCAGATCGAGCACCTCGCCGATGCGCACGGCCTCGGCGGGATCGTTGAGCCGCTCGTGCGAGAGATCCGAGATGTGGACCAGTCCCTGCATGCCCTGACCGAAGGCCACGAAGGCACCGAAGGGCGCCAGGCGAATGACGCGACCCTGAATGCGCTCTCCGACGCGCAGGCCCGCGATCTCGCGCTGGTGCAGGCTCTCGCGTTCGCGCTGGGCCACGAGCTTGCGCGAAACGATCACGCGCTGACGCTCGGGGTCAACTTCGATCACCTCGACGGTGAAGCTGCGGCCGACCAGGACATCCGCCTTCTCCTCACGCGCCAGCCCGCTCTGGGACTTGGGCATGAACCCGTGCAGGGGGCCGAGCTTGACCTCAAAGCCGCCGGGAGCGAGCCGCACGACCCGCGCGTGCATCAGACTGCCCTCCTCCATGCTCTCCCAGGTCGCGAGCGTCTCCTCTTCCTTGAGCGAGAGCGCCCAGAGGCCTTCCTCCTGACCGTGCAGCGTGAAATCGAAGCTCTCGCCGATCTTGGGCACTTGCGCGAAGTGGCGCAGCGTGATCACCCCCTGCATGCGGGGGCCGAGCTCCACGAAGACATCATTGCCGAATACGCCGACCACCGAGCCGCGCCACACCTTGAGCGTGTGCGACCCGTGATGTCTGGACTGCGGAAGAGAACCACGACGGGGATCCATGGCATGACCTCCTCGAAGGCACTTCTAAACCGTACAGGAGAAGGATGCAGCACGGTGGCGGGTCGCGCCACAGAAAAAGACTCCTAGATCCCTGACCAGCTCTCAAAGGGGATGCCCCTCGCGCTCAGCACGCTCTCGGCCGCTCGCACCCCCTGCCACTGGGCCTCCTCGAACAGGGACAGCCCGGAGAGGTCCGTGTGGGCGAAGTAAAGCCGCCCCCGCGGCTGAGCCGCCACCTGACGCACCGGATCGGTGCGGAAGCCCGGCTCCGGACGGACCATGGCGTGCGCCCAGCGCCACACATCGATCTGCTGCACGTGCCGGTCGAGGTCCGGGTGCGCGCGGCTGAGATCACGCATGACTTCATCGCGCCAGTCCTCCCAGCGCGAGCGCAGCAGAGCCTGCCGCGTCGCCGCGACGTCGGACTGCACCAGCGGCCGATACCAGGTCCACACGCTGCGCGGGTCCGTGCGATCGCTTTGATGCGTGGCGACCACATAGCCGAGCGACTCGCTTTCGTGGAGGACATTGTCCCACGCGAGACTCGCCCCGCGCGAAGCCGGCGTTCCGCTGAGGCTGAGGTTGGCCGTGACCCACGGGCTGTAGCGGAATCGTCCGCGCTCCGCTTCCAGACCATCGAGCACCCGCTGCAGCACGAAGCGCGGCAAGGCACAGATCGCCTGCTCGCAGCGCAGCGCGCCGGCAGAGCTCTCCACGCGCACGATGCCATCACGCGGCTCGATTCTGCGAATCAGCGCACCCGTGCGGATGCGTCCCTGCGCGTGCCGGGCGAGCGCCTCGGCGAGGAATGCATTGCCTTCCGGCCAGGTGAGGAACTCGCTGTCCGACGCGCCGCTCGAGGCTTCGCGGCTTGCGAAGTAGAAGATCCCGGCCCATGCGCTGGTCTCGCGATGCGAACAGCCGTAGTCGTCACGACAGGCGTACTCCGCCATCCACAGCAGGCGCGGAGAGTCAAAGCCCTCCCCCGCGAGCCACTGCGCGAAGCTGATGCGATCCAGCTCCAGCGCGCGCGCATCAGGGGAGCAGCGCGCCAGCGGCAGCGCGAACCATGGTCTGCCCTGCTCGTCGCGGCGCTCGGCGAACTCGCGCATGCGCTGCTCGAAGCGCTCCCATTGCACGAGGTCTTCGCGGCTGGCGCCATCGATGCAGTACAGGCCCTCGCTCCACGATCCCATGTAGAAAAGGCGCGACTGCGGTGCGCGCACAAGGGCAGTCTCCGGAATGAGCGCGCGACCGCGCGCATCGAAGCCCTGCAGCAGGCCCAGTTCCTCCAGCAGCTCGCAGACCGCGCGCTGTTCGCGCACCGGAACGGGCAGGTAGTGCGCGCCCCAGGGATAGGCGCTGATCGCGTTGCTGCCGCTTACGGATGTGCCGCCGATGCGTGACTCGAGTTCGTGCAGCTCGAAGTCGTGAAAGCCGGCCCGCGCCAGACGCCACGCGGCGCTGAGGCCCGCGATGCCGCCACCGAGAATCGCCACGGGAACATCGCGCTCGGGGCCTGCCGTCGGCGGTGCGCCATCCAGCAGCTGATGCCCGCGCGACATATCCGGTCCGGCAAAGGAGCCCGTGATGCTCGGCGTGCGACGACAGCCCGAACCCAGCCACCACGCGCCGGCCGCGGACAGGCCGCCAGCCAGCAGCGTGCGGCGCGGGAAGCCGGAATCAGTCGAGCTCACGCCAGTCTTCCTCGTAGTAGCGCACGAGGCGCTGTTCGTCGAGGCGATTGGGCTCCACGGGCACCGGCTGCATGTCCGGACCCAGATGGAACAGCGCGCTCAGCGTGGGACCATCGAGGTAGCGCAGGCCGCTGATGAGCTCCCCGTTCGCAGCCTTGGGCACGGAAAGCTGCTGCCGCGCGGCCAGCACGAAGCCCCACTCGCCGAACGAAGGCAGGAACACATGGTACGGCAGCGCCGTGAGCTGCGCCGACTCCACCGTGCGCACGATGCACCAGAAAGCGCGGCGCGCGAACAGCGGCGAGGTCGACTGAATCGCCATCACGCCATCGGGGGCGAGGTTTTCGGTGAGACGCTGATAGAAGGCCGCCGTGTACAACTTTCCGATCGCGTAGTGGCTGGGATCCGGGAAGTCGACGATCGCGATGTCGTGCAGCCCTCTGCGCGTCGCCAGCCAGCCCAAAGCGTCTTCATGCACCAGCTCGACGCGCGGATCGTGCAGCGCGCGAGCGTTGAGCGTCACCAGCGGCTCATATTCCCGCGCCAGTCGCGTCATCTCCGGATCGATGTCGACCAGAGTCACGCGCTCTACCTGCGGATGCTTCAGGATCTCGCGCACCGCCAGACCGTCGCCCCCGCCGAGCACGAGCACCCGCCGTGCCTGCGGACGCGCCACGAAGGCCGGGTGCACCAGCGCCTCGTGGTAGCGGTACTCATCCGCGCTCGCGAACTGCAGCGCACCGTTGAGATAGAGTTGGAATCCGCGCTCGTTGCTGGTGACGACAATCCGCTGGTAGGGCGTTGACTTCGCCAGCACGACCTCGTCGCCGTACATCAGGCCCTCCAGACGGCCGGTGAAAGCGTCCGCCCCCCACAGACACGCTGCGAGCACGCCGATCACGGCCAGCGACTTCGCACGCAGCCAGCCGACGGCCCCCAGCCGCTGCGCAAAGATCCAGGTGCTCCACAAGCCGACGGCAGCGTTGACGAGCCCGAATGCGATCGCGCTCTTCACCACGCCGAGGTTGGGAACGAACAGCAGCGGGAAGGACAGGCTCACCACGAGTGCGCCGACATAGTCCAGCGAAAGCACCTGAGCGACGAGCTCGCGGAAGTCGAGCTCATCCTTGAGGATCCGCATCAGCAGGGGAATCTCGAGCCCGACCAGCGTGCCGATCAGCACGATCTCGCCGTAGAGCACGGGACGGAACCAGATTCCGCGGCCATGCGCCAGATGCAGCACCATCGCGGAGGTACCGCCGGCGAGCGCCACCGCCAGCTCGATGTCCACGAAGCGGCTGACGAGATTGCGCTGCACATAGCGCGAGAGCCACGCTCCGATGCCCATCGCGAACAGATACAAGCCGATGGTCAGCGAGAACTGCGTGACCGAATCACCGAGCAGATAGGACGACAGGGCGCCGGCGACGAGCTCATATCCCAGCCCGCAGGCTGCGATGATGATCACCGTCAGGTAGACCAGCCCCAGTCGCACAGCCCCGGCTCCGCGCTCAGCCGTGGATCGCCGCCGCGACGATGATGGCGATGCCCAGCAGCACCGAACCCATCACGACCGCCAGCGCCGTGTTCTGATCGTCGGCGATCTCCTTCTTGATCGAGAACGGCAGCACCATGCCCATCAGCTTGATGGCGATGCCGAACAAGACCATGCCGATCAGGCTGAAGATGATGCTGTTGGTGAGAGCGTTCATGTCCATGTCACTTGCCTCCTCGCGAACCGGAATACCAGAAGCTTGAGCCACCCGAGCCGCCGACGGGCACCCGGACACTGGGCTGTATCACCTGCACGGCGTCTTCTTTCGGCACCACGGCATACCACTCGCGGTACTCGTAGATGCCGGTCAGAAGCAGGCCCAAGCCCAGATACAGTCGATGTAAGGTCTTCATCAGCTTGCGTGATCACTCATTTGCCAGCGCTGACCTTCGAAGACAGCGCCGAAGATGGACAGCAGAACGGGAATCGCGAGCAGGATCAGGATCATCGCGAAGGCGAAGCCCGGATTGTTCGACTCCCGGTTGACGACGATGAAGACGCGGCCCTGCGGCGCCGATAGGCTGCTGTGCAAAGCCAGCTTCATGCGGTAGCGGCCAGCAGGCAGCGAGCCGAGCTTCACTGCACTGCCGCCGAGCTCCTCCGCGCCTTCGATCAGCGGCGTGCCCTGCGTCTGGATCGCGAAGGGATGAACGGTGCCCGAAACCTGCTCGACGAGCTGGCCCTCGGCGCGAAAATGCCCTTTCTCCATGCCCGGCGCGGAAATCCCGATGCTCACCTTGGAGCGCCAGCCGCTCAATCCGAACTCATCGCTGACAAAGGCTCCTTCGGCCTCCAGCGGCAGTTCCGCGCGCAGCACTTCTCCCGAGCGACGCATCGCACCCGCCAGCACCAGCGAGAGCAGGATGAGGCCGGACATCAACAGCGCGGTCTTCCAGAAGCGCGACAACTGACCGCGCACCGGATTGGGTTCGATCATGCCGCGGCTCGTGGCCTTGCGCGGCATCTTCTCCAGACCGAACATGCGCTGCACTTCTTCCGGCTGGCGATAGCGCGCCAGCGATAGGGTCGTTTCCTCGGATGTGCGCTCCACGGAGAGCATGCGGGGCGGAGCGATGTGATCCGCGCATTCGACTTCGTCGCCGAGCCGCACTTCCCAGTACAGCTCGCCGACCACGCGATCCACGCGCGCCGTACCGCCGGAGAAGTGCCGGAAAAGCTCGCCCTTGTACTGCAGGTTCGATCCGCGCGGCTTCACATGGAAGGCGGAGACGGGCTCGACGAAGCTCCAGTGCCCATCCGAGCATACGAGCCAACGATATTCGCCGTCTTCGCGCCGCAGCAGCCACTCATCCCATGGCCAGCGCTGACCCTCGGCGCGAATCGAACGCTCCAGCCGCGCCAGGACGAGGTACTGCTGTCCGTCCAGACTGCCGCGCATGCCGATCGAAGGTCCGCGCGCGGACTTCATCAGCTCGCCGACCTCCAGCACCTTCCAGATCTGATGCTCGCGCGCCAGCAGCGCACCGCAGTACGGGCAGCCGACGTGCTTGGCCTGAGAAGCGTCGAACAGTTCAATCGCGCCGGCGCACTTGGGACAGGAAACGCGCATGGCCTGAATGCGCACGGCACGATCCTGCTTCCCGCCGCCTTCCAGCCCCAGTTCGGCCAAGCCGTGGCGTCGTCCCAGATACACGGTACGCACCACGGAGCCCTCGCCGAAGTCGAGCGTTCCGAAGCCGTCATCGGGACCGCCCAGATCGGCGTAGCGCACCGTTTGACCCGGGCGGATGTCCGCAGCGAGCTCGCCCGCCAGCGCAACCACGCGACCGGTGCCGCGCTCGGCGATCACCCACTCACCCGCCGCGCCCAGATCGATGCGCTCGCCCGCCTTGAGCTGCTCATAGGTCGGCAGCTCGCCGCTGCGCTGTTCACGCGTCACGAGATACTGCCCCTGTGCCTCCGCGAGCCACGCCCGCGTGCCATCGTCAAATTCGATGCTCCATTCGTTCCAAGGCCCGCGCCCGTGATCGAGCTGCACGAGGCCCTTGACCGAGAAGCGCCGGCCGCCGAGCACGCCGCGCATGCGCAATTCGATCGGCGAGTCGATCGGCGCGATCTCCCCCACCTTGCCGATCTTTTCCAGATCCAGATCGCGGCGATACGAGGCAAAGCGGCAGGACTCGCACACCACGACGAGGCTCGCCATGCTCTCGAAGCGGATCTGTGCTCCGCAGCCGGGGCACATGGCGCTCTTGAGGCTCATCGATGTCCCTCCGCGAGTACCGCCTGCGCTGCCGCCCGCTCCAACCGACGCACACCCACCGTCTGCGCATGCAGATGACGCGCGAGCACCCGCGACCAGTCCCAATCGGGCCGGGGCTTGCAGCAGTACAGATCCAGCGCGACATAGCCCGTCTCCGGAAAGGTGTGGATCGACATATGCGACTCCGAGAGCACCACGAAGCCCGTGATGCCGCCGGGATGGGGAAAGCGCTGCCACAGCGGCTCATGCATGGGATGCAGACCGAGCGCCGCGATGGTCTCACCGAACAATCCCTGCAGGCACTCCACCGAGCGCAGCCGCTCCGGATCGCAGCCCGAGGCATCGATGACCAGCAGAAAACCGGGGGAGTCCACGCAGAGGGAGGGTAACGGGAGGGGTGCGGAGGATCCAGACACGCGCACGCAGACCTACGCAGCGCACCCCGGCTGCATTTCATCCCGCGGACTGATTCCTCTGCGCGCGCGGTGGGCCTTCAGGCATCCGGCGATCATGGCCGATGAACATGCAGGGCCTTCCCAAGCCTCCCATCCCACGTCTCCTGAGTCTCCTGAGTCTCCCCTGCCTCCCCGAGCCTTCCCGGCCCGCTCGTCCACCATGCTCAATCCCAGCAAAATCAAGCTTCCCGATCTCGATCGCCCGATTCACTGGATCGACTTCGAGGGACGCAAGAGGGATGCAGAACCTGCGCTGGTCACGGAGCGCGTGAACAGGAGCATGGAGACGATCGTTCACGATCCGATGCTCGCAATGGCGGCCCGCTACAACAAGCTACGGGTGCAGGGCTTCGGCGAGTACGCACGGCACCTGAGCGAGCGAGTGCGCGATTCCAACGGACTGATCGGCGCCTACTCCCAGCATGAGTTCAAGGAAATCTGCAGGGTGCTGCCCGACGAGCGCGAGTGGCTTGAGCAGAACTACATCAACGCCAATGCCAACTCCTGGTTCAAGCGTGTCGATCCCGAGCTGTTCAACGACCTGGAAAAGAACTTAAGGACAGACGATTCCGTCGGACTCAAGGACTACCTCCAGCATCCGAAGATCGGCTATCGCTACCCGGAGAAGCTGCTCGGGAAGGGTCCGGCGAAGACACTGAAAATCATACGGGAGTCGCTCGCCAAGCACGGCAAGCTGACCGGTGCGGCCATCAAGCGGTGGAACTGGTTGATCGAATACAACCGGCATGATGTCAAGGGCATGCAGCATCTCTTCCGCTACATGATCAACCGGGATCCGCAGCGGCGCAAAGCCGCCTGATTCGCCCTGCGGGCTCAGCCGATGCCCGGAAGCTCGTCAATGCTCAGGCGGTTCTTCGACAGCTGGTAGTCGCGCACGGCCTGCGGGCCCTTCTTCACGGCCCAGTCGATCAGCGTGCTTCGCTCGCCCTCAAAGCGATACAGCGGCACACCGTACCCGCACGAGTCACTGATGCGCTCCGCTTCGACGATGATGATCGAGCGCAGACCGGGCAGCGCCGGAAACACAGCCGCCAGTTCGTCAAAGCCCTGCATGCCCGGCTCGATCGCCCGTGCGCGGCCGTGGATGCGCACAATCTTCGGCGGACCTTCGAAGGCGCAGAACATCAGCGTGATGCGACCGTTCTCGCGCGCGTGGGCCAGCGTTTCGATGCCGCTGCCGGTGAGATCGAGATACGCGACCTTGCGCGGACCGAGAATCCGGAAGCTGTCCAGCCCCTTGGGCGAGAGATTGATGTGCCCGTTGGCCGACAACGGCGCCGTCGCGACGAAGAACAGCTTCTGGGCGTTGAGGAAGGCCGCCAGAGACTCGTCGATGCCTTCGTAGAGCTTGCCCATGCCTGATGCCTGATGTCTGATGCCTGAAAGGTGGCTGAGAACACCAGAAATTGGTCGGGGGAACGAGACGCGGATTGAACTCTTCGTGCAGGGGGCGGCGCAACT
>SYGM01000176.1 GCA_005799545.1 Planctomycetia bacterium
CAAGGTCATCGTCGCAATCAACCAGGACAAGGACGCACCGATCTTCAAGGTCGCGGACTTCGGCATCGTCGGCGACGCCTTCGAAGTCCTTCCGGCGCTGAGCGCGGCGGTCAAGGACCTCAGGGCCAAGGGCTGATGGACGAGGCCCTGATCCAGATCCGGCTGCAAAGCCTGCCGAACTGGACTCGGGAAGGTGACAGGCTGCGCCGCGCGCTGGTCTTCACGGACTTTCGCGCGGCGTTTGCGTTCATGACGCAGGTGGCGGAGCTCGCCGAGCAGCACAACCACCACCCCGACTGGTCGAACTCGTGGAACAGGGTGGTGATCGAGCTCACCAGCCATGATGAAAAGCGCCTGAGCGAGCGCGATTTTCGGCTCGCCCGGGCGATCGATGCGCTGCTAAGTTCACAGGCGCCATGAAAGCCCTGCTGATCCCCTGTCTGCTGGTTTCCTCCGTCGCTCTCGCCGCCGCCGGCCTCCAGGATGAGCCCGTCGGTTACGACGACACCCCGCTGCTGCCCGGTTCCAAGTGGCGCGTGCACGACAAGGCTCGTCCGGTTCCGCCGATCGTGCGTCCGGGAGACGGCCCGGCGGCGCCTTCGGACGCCATCGTGCTTTTCGACGGCAAGGATCTCTCGCAATGGACCGACGGCAGCAAGGAAGCGCGCTGGAAGGTCGAGAGCGGGTACATGGAGGTCAACGGCACCGGCCAGATCCAGACGCGCGAGCACTTCGGCGACTGTCAGCTGCATCTGGAGTTCGCCACGCCGGAGAAGGTCGAAGGCAGCTCTCAAGGCCGCGGCAACTCCGGCCTGTTCTTCTTCGGCCGCTACGAAGTGCAGATACTCGACTCCTACCAGAACCGCACCTACGCCGACGGACAGGCGGCGGCGCTCTACGGCCAGACTCCGCCCTTGGTCAACGCCAGCCGCGGCCCGGGCAAGTGGCAGAGCTACGATATCATCTTCCGCGCGCCGCGCTTCGAGGGCGACAAGCTGCTCTCGCCGGCGCGCGTGACGGTGCTGCACAACGGCGTGCTCGCGCAGGACAACACCGAGTTCCTCGGCGCGACCGCGCACCGCGCCGTCGCGCAGTACAGCCCGCACGAAGCCGCCGGCCCGATCGCGCTGCAGGATCACGGCAATCCGATGCGCTTCCGCAACATCTGGATCCGCAAGCTCTGACACGACCATGCCTGCTGAGATCGAACTCGACGCCCTGGGAGCGCGCATTCTGGGCGTGCTGATCGAGAAGGAACTGACCACGCCGGATCAGTACCCGCTCTCGATGAACGCGCTGGTGGCCGGCTGCAACCAGAAGAACAACCGCGATCCGGTGCTGGATCTGCTCGAGAGCGATGTGGCGGCGGGCGTGCAGAAGCTGATCCATCGCTTCGTGGTGGGCTCCGTGCATCCGGCGGGCAGCCGCGTCGAGCGCTTCCGCCACAACACGCGCGAAGTGTTCAAGGTCGACGGACCGCAGCTGGCGATCCTGTGCGAGCTCCTCTTGCGCGGCGCGCAGCAGCCCGGCGAACTGCGCGCGCGCGTGGCGCGCATGCACTCGATCGACACGCTGGAGCAGCTGTTCGAAGCCCTCAAGCCCATGATCGAAGCCGGACTGGTGCTACGCCTCGATCCCCTGCCCGGCAGCCGCGCCGAACGCTATGTGCAGTTGCTTTCCCCGGCGGCGGCCGCGCCGAATGCAGCGGCATCGGCGATGGCGACTCCGGCGCCCCTGTCTGCTGCGGCGCCCCTGTCCGCTGCGATACCTCTGTCCGCGCCCGCCAGCCCTCCGCCGGTTTCCCGCGCCGAGTTCGAGGAGCTGCAACTCAAGGTGCTCGAGCTGGAGGAAAAGGAGGCCCGTCTGCGCCGGCAGCTGGACCACCTGGCCTGGTCGCTGGGGAAAAAGCTCGAAGGATGAGCCCGATGCTGCGTAGAGGCTGCCTGTGATCGAATCGGTCCTGTACAGCCTTGCCAGCATCCCGCTGTTCGCTGCGCGGCCCTTTCTGGCTGCTTTCCTGACCGCCGTGCTGGCGCGCTGGGGCGTGGACATGCCCTTCATCGGCGACAGCCGCGTGATCATCGCGCTGCACCATTCTCCGGCCTGGTTTCAGAGCTGGGGCTGCATTCTGAGCCTGCTGGCACTCGCCGCGGCCGAGTACTGGGCCACCAAGGACCCGGATGTGCGCGGGTTCATGGAGGATCTGGACTCGTGGATCAAGTCCGGCGTCTCGCTGCTCGTCACACTGGCACTGATCGAGAAGGAAGACGCCGCGCTGATTCAGAAGCTGCAGAGCCAGGGGCTTGCGGTTGCGGACCTGTGGGCGGGCGTTGTGGCCGTGGGAACCTGGATCACGGCGTGGATGCGGCGCGGCGCGCTGGCGCTGATCTACGAGATCGACGATGACGACGATATCGGACTGGCCTCGGTGATCGGTTGGACGGAGAGCGCGTTCACGCTGATCGGCGTGCTGTTCCTGATCGTGTTCCCGATCCTCTCGCTGGTGCTCGCCGGCCTGACGGCACTGGGCCTGTTCGTGGCGCAGGCCTGGGTGCGCCGCCGCGAAGAGCGCCGCAAGCAGCCCTGCGAGCGCTGCGCGGCACCGGTGTACCCGCACGCTCTGCGCTGCCCACTGTGCCGGCACCCGCAGGCTGCACCGCGCGCCGTGGGTGTCTTCGGTCAACCGCGCGCGCATGCCTGCGAGGATCGTCAGGCCCAAGTCTGGCAGCTGTTGGCGCGCAAGCGCTGTCCGGACTGCGCAGCGCGTCTCAAGGAACGCGCCGTGCAGCAGTCCTGCAAGTCCTGCGGCACCGTCAGCTTCGCCACGCGCCGCGAATTAGAAGCCTACGCCGATGCCATCGATGCGCGTCTGCCGAGGACGCTGCTGGTCTGCGCGCTGTTCAGCGCCATTCCGGTCGTGGGCGTCATTCCGGGCGTGATCTACTACCGGCTCAATCTGGTGACGGCCTTCCGGGGCTACCTGCCGCCGCTGACCGGTTGCCTGACACGCTTCTACGTGCGCGTGCTGCACTGGGGACTGCTGCTGTTCCAGCCGATTCCGCTGGTCGGCGCGGTGATCCTGCCGCTGATGTGCTGGAGCACGCACATGCTCTACCGCCGCGCGCTGAAGAACGAAGTTCAGACGCGTCTGGCGGAACCCGCGGTACTCTGAACGGCTAGCGTCGGCGCGGCCGCTCGAAGACCTCGAGCATCTCGGCTGCTGCCGAGATCGCGATCGCCTTGGGTTCCTTGGAGTGCTTCGACAAGCCGATCGGACAGCGCACCTTGGCGATGGCCTCCGGAGCGAATCCGCGTTGGGTAAGTCGGGCCTGGAAGCGAGCCCACTTGCGCTCGGAGCCGATCAGACCGAGATAGGGAAAGTCGCGGCGAATGGCGCGCGCGATGATTTCCAGATCGAGCGCGTGATCGTGGGTCATCACCATCACCAGCGTGTCAGCCGGCAGGCTGTCGATCTCCTCTTCGGGATGATCCACGCACAGCAGCGTCCAGTCGCGCTGCGCGGGCAGCGCGGGCACGATGGTCGACTCTTCGCGTGCATCGATCAGCTGGACTTGTGCGGAGAGGTACGAACCGAGCCCCGCCAGAGCCTGGGCGACATGCCCGGCGCCGAAGATCGCAATCCGTCGGCGCGACCAGGGGAAGGTCTCGTAGAACAGCACGACCTTGCCGCCGCAGCACTGGCCGGTCTTCTCGGCCAGCGGGTAGGAAACGCTCTCGCTGGTCGGCTGCGGACGCTGCAGCAGCTCGGCGGCGTGCTCCATGGCACTGAGCTCCAGACGCCCGCCGCCGATCGTGCCTTCGATCAGCTCCACGCCGTCCTCCGCCCGGAGGGCGACGATCATGCGCGCGCCCGGCTCGCGCGGTCCGCTGCCGGTCAGCTCCGTGACCACAACCATGGCACAGGGACGCTCGGCGGCCCGCAGGCGGTTGAGGGTCTCGATCCAGGTCTGGGCGTGCATGGGACTACGCAGTGTAGCACCGCACCCGGGGAGGCTGGTGGAGCGTATGCTCTCATCCCCTTATGCGCATTGCCTGTCTTGGTGGCGGCCCCGCCGGCCTTTACTTCGCGATCCTGATGAAGCAGGCCTATCCGGATTCCCGGATCACGGTCTTCGAACGCAACCGCCCCGATGACACCTTCGGCTGGGGCGTCGTGTTCTCGGATGAGACGCTTTCCAACTTCGAGGAGGCGGACGCGCCGACCTACGCCGAGATCCGGCGCAACTTTGCCTACTGGGGCGACATCGACACCTGGTTCGGCGGCCGCTGGGTGCGCTCGAGCGGGCACGGCTTCTGCGGAATGTCACGCAAGAAGCTGCTGCAGATCTTCCATGCGCGCTGCCGCGAGCTCGGCATCGAACTCAACTTCGAACAGGAGATCGCGAGCTCGGAGGCCCTCAAGGGTTACGACCTGATCCTCGCTTCCGACGGCATCCAGAGCGCCGTCCGCAAGCAGTTCGAGCCGCACTTCCGGCCCTCGCTCGACTGGCGCAAGGCCAAGTTCTGCTGGCTGGGCACGGACAAGCCGCTGAGCGCCTTCACGTTCATCTTCCTCGAGACCGAATGGGGTGTTTTTCAGGTGCACGCCTACCCCTTCGAGAAGAACCTCTCGACCTGGATCGTGGAGTGCCACGAGAGCACCTGGAAGAAGGCCGGTCTCGACACCGCGGACGAGGCGCGGACGCTGGAATTCTGCACGCGGCTCTTCGCGCCGTACCTTGATGGCCACAAGCTGCTCGCCAACCGCTCGATCTGGCGCACCTTCCCCACCGTGCGCTGCGAGAAGTGGCACCACGGCAACATCGTGCTGGTCGGCGACGCCGTCCACACGGCGCACTTCTCGATCGGCTCGGGCAC
>SYGM01000177.1 GCA_005799545.1 Planctomycetia bacterium
AGCATCAGCGCATAGCCCAGGGCCGCCCGCGGCTGGCTGGCGTACTGCCCGCGGCCGACCTCGATGCTGACGCCGTCGAGCGCGAGTTGTCCTCCTCGGCCGAACAGCGATTTGCCGTACCGCTTGCGCAGTTCACGGACGCGGATCAGGGGCTGCATGCAGCCTAGATCCTACGGGATGGATGCTTCAGGCGCGCAGCGCCGATCCAGCCGGCATCCGCTCCCAACTCTGCTGGCAGGATGCGCACGGTGTCGACGCGCTCGCCGAAGCAACGCTCGGCCAGCCCGGATTGCGCTCCCTCGACCAGTGTGTCGAGGGCCGCACCGAAGCCGCCGCCGATGACAAAGCAGCGCAGGTCCAGGAGCGTCACGACCGACGCCAGCCCGCGGCCGAGGTCGCAGCCCACCTCGCGCAGCAGCTCACGCTCCGCTCCGGCGGCGCGGCGCGCGGCCTGCGCCAGTGCGGACAGATCCGTGCCGAGCCCGGACTCCTCCGCGCGTCGCATGGCTGCCGTCGCGGAAGCAAGAGTTTCCAGGCAGCCCAGCCGCCCGCAACCGCAGCGCGGACCGCGCGGATCGACCACCATGTGGCCGACTTCTCCGGCCATGCCGCCGGGACCTGCGTAGAGCTCTCCACCGAGAATCAGTCCGCCCCCGACGCCCGTACCAAGCGTCACAAGCAGGAAGTCCTGCTCATTGCGCCCGCGGCCCAGCCAGTGTTCGCCGTAAGCGGCGGCATTGGCATCGTTCTCCAGAGCCAGCGCCCCCGGCTCGACGCCCAGACGTCGCGCCAATCCTGCGAGCAAGTTGACCCGCTCCAGGCAGGCGAGGTTGGGGCTCTGCAGCACGCGTCCACCGCGCGCGTCGATCAGGCCCGGCGAACCGATGCCGGCCCGCCCCTCAAAGCCCAGCTCGCGGACCAGCTGCGCCATGCGATCGAGCAAATCCTCGGCGCCGCGCTCCAACTGCGTCGGGATCTGCCTGCGCTCCAGAAGGGTGCCGTCCGCGCGGATCGCACCGGCCTTGATGGCCGTGCCGCCCAGATCAATGCCGACCAGCCGCATGGCGCCTCAGTCTTCCGTGCGCGACTTCACTCGCCGCGCCACGCGGCGGTAGGCCTTGACGTAGTTCTGGGCCGTGGTCTGCCAGGAGAAGTCCTGCTTGAGGCAGCGCATGACGATCGAACGCCACTCGGTGGCGTCCTTGTAGACCTTGCGCATCGCATCGACGCCTTCCAGCAGGCCATCGCCGGAGTAGTGGCGAAATACGAAGCCCGTGCCCTGACGCGGGTTGGTCTCGATGTCCACAACCGTGTCATCCAGACCGCTCTGGGCGTAGATCAGCGGCACGACCCCGTAGCGCATGCCGATCGCGGCAAGCGCGTTCGAGGAGTGGAAATGCGACGGCATGATCAGCAGGTCCGCGCCGGCCAGTAGCGTATGCGCCGTGTGGAGCTGATAGCCTTCGATCAGGCGGCAGCGTCCCGTGAAGGTCTGCTCCATTGTCCGGACGCGCTCAAGTATCTCGTGGCGGCCGGAGCCCATCAGCACGACCTCGACATTGCGCTCCATGACCTGAGTGAGCACCTCGGCCAGAATGTCGAAGCCGCTGTCGGCGTCCAAACGGCCGATGACGGCCGCGACGGATACCCGTGGCCCGATGTCGAGGCCCAACGCCTGCTGCAACGCCGCTTTGCAGCGCTTCTTGCCTGCGAGTTCCTTGTCCTTGATGGAGAAGTTCTGCGCCAGCAGCGTGTCCTGCGATGGATCCCACGCGCGATAGTCGATGCCGTGCGTGATGCCGACCAGATCCTTGGCGCGGCGGCGGAACGTGTCCTCCAACCCGTAGCCGCGGTCCGTCTCCTGAATGCGCAGCGCCTGACTCGGTGACGAAAGGCCGATCAGCGTGGCGTTCTCACAGCCGGCCTTGAGGAAGTTGACCTTGCCGGCCAGCTCCACGCCGCGCACGTTCGTGAAGACGCTGTGGGGGAGACCCATCTGCGGCAGCACTTCGCGCTCGAACGCGCCCTGCATCGCAAGGTTGTGGATCGAGAAGAAGGTGCCGGCCTTCGCAGCCGGGTGATCGGGTTGCTTCGGTGCGTATTCGACTTCGCGCAGCAGCGGGATCAGGCCCGTGACCCAATCCATGCAGTGCACGACATCGGGCTCGAACTCGAGCTTGGGGAAGCTCTCCAGCACCGCACGGCAAAAGACCGCATAGCGACGCCAATTGTCCGCGTACGGGCCCTCATCATCCGCATAGGGATGGCGGTTGCGCAGCAGGGTGGGGTGGTCGATCAGATAGATCGGCAGATCGCCCAGACGCGCCGAGTGCAGAGTCACCGAAGTCTTGCCGGTGCCATCCTTGACCTTGATCTCGCCAAGGGACCTCAGGTCGGTGAGGCTTCCGGTCTGGAGGTCCGCATGGTAGGGTAAAAAGACGCGGACATCGTTGCCCTCCTGCCGCAGTGTGCGTGCGAGGGACTCCGACACTTCTGCCAGGCTCGTGCGCCGCACGAGCGACTGGAGTTCGGGGCTGACGAAGGCGATCTTCAAGAGCCGGGGTGGATAGCGTCCGAGACGAGCTCTGCCGCTGGGTGGCACAAATTAGAAACTCCCATGCCTCGCTCCCCAATGGTTGATTGAAACATCGTTCTAAGTTGTTGTTTTGTATGTATTTATGAATGTACAATTGTGGTACATCCGAAGCGGGCCGCACCACTAGAATCCCGGCCCGATGACTGAAAACCGACTTGCTGAGCTTTCTCTGACGCGCTTCGAGGAGCGGATCGCCGAGCGCACGGCCACACCGGGCGGAGGCAGCGTCGCTGCGCACGCAGGCGGACTCGGTGCTGCGTTGTGTGCGATGGCCCTGCGCTTCACCAGTGGCGAACGCTATGCGGCCGTCCAGACATCTGCGGCCCGCCATGCCTTGGAGCTCGATCGGCTGCGCGCACGTCTCTCGCCGCTGATCGATGCGGACTCGCAGGCCTATGATCGGGTCAGCGCCGCGCGCAAGCTGCCCAAGAACACCGATGAGGAGAAGGCCGCGCGTACGCTGGCCGTTCAGCACGCGCTCAAGGGTGCGCTTGAAGTGCCGCTGGAGACCATGGGCTGCGCCCTTCAGGCGCTGGAGCTGATGGCGCCGCTCGCCGCAGTCATCAACCCCAACCTCGCCAGCGACTGCGTCAGCGGTTCGTGGTGCCTGCGGACTGCCGTGGAATCGGCCTATCTCAATGTCCGGATCAACGCGCTCGACATCACGGATCGTGCCTTCGTCGACGAGAAACTCGCCGAAGCGGATCGACGTCTCGCCCGCAGCCGGCAGCTGTGCGAGGAAATTCGTGTCGCAGTCGAAAAGCTCATGCAGTAGTGAGGAGCACAAACATGCACAAGATCGTCCTCGTCCGTCACGGTGAGAGCCAATGGAACCGCGAGAACCGCTTCACGGGCTGGCGTGATGTGCCGCTGTCCGAGAAGGGCATCACGGAAGCGCGCGAGGCCGGGCGCCGTCTGCGCGAAGAGGGCTTTGTCTTCGATGCGGCCTGCACTTCGGTGCTGAAGCGTGCGATCAAGACGCTGGGCCTGATCCTGGAGGAGCTCGACAGCCAGTGGATCCCGGAGACGCGTGACTGGCGGCTCAACGAGCGCCACTACGGAGCCCTCACCGGCCTCGACAAGGCGGAAACCGCAGCGCTTCACGGCGAGGAACAGGTGCTGATCTGGCGGCGCAGCTACGACATCCCGCCGCCGGCGTACGCCGCTGATGCCGCGGAAAATCCATGTGCGGATCGCCGCTATGCGCAGCTGCGTCCGGAGCAGCGCCCCCTGACCGAATCACTCAAGGACACCGTGGCGCGCGTGGTGCCCTACTGGGAAGGGGTCATCGCACCGCGCGTGCGCGCGGGTGAGCGCCTGATCATCGCGGCGCACGGCAACAGCCTGCGTGCGCTGATCAAACACCTCGATGGCATCCCCGACGACAAGATCGTCTCGCTCAACATCCCGACCGGCATTCCGCAGGTGTACGAGCTGAATGCCGATCTCAAGCCGATTCGCAGCCGCTATCTTGCGAGCGCCGAGGAAGTGGCCGCCGCACAGCATGCAGTGGCCTCGCAGGGCAAGAAAAAGGGCTAGACCTCGCCCAGCGACTTGCCCATCAGCGCCTTCTGCGCCACGTTGTTCATCAGCAGCGCGGCGAGCGGCAGCGTGGCGCGTTCGAACTGATCGCGCGAGGACTGCAGGGCCTTGGGGTCGCGCGACTGCAGCGCCGCTCGGGCCGCAGTGAGCGCATCCTCCAGATCCCGCACACTCTCGCGGTCGAGTCCGGCACGCGCGGCGTTCATGTGCTTCTCGGTGGCCTGAATCATGGTCCCAAGTTCGGTGGCGAGATCGGCCGCACGGCGCGCCTCGAAGTCCTCGCGCGCATTGCGGAAGCCCTCGCTCAGCATGCCTTCGACTTCCGCATCGGTCAGTCCGTGCATGGGCTGGATCTCGATGTGGGCATTGGCACCGGTCCCCAGCTCCTTGGCACTGACCGTCAGCACGCCGTCCGCGTCGATGTGGAACTTGACCGCGACACGGGCGAGGCCGGCCGGCATCGGTGGAATGCCCTTGAGCTGGAACCGGCCCAGGCTGCGGCAGTCCTTGGCGAGCTCGCGCTCGCCCTGCACGATGTGGAAGTCGATGCCGGTCTGGTTGTCCGCATAGGTGGTGAAACCCTCGGTCGCCTCGCAGGGAATGGTCGAGTTGCGGTCGATGATCTTCGAGACCGCGCCACCCATGGTCTCGATGCCCAGCGACAGGGGCGTCACATCCAGCAACAGCATGTCGCGGCGGCCGCCCATGAGAATGTGAGCCTGCACGGCCGCGCCCAGCGCGACGACCTCATCCGGGTTGAGCTCGGTGTGCGGCTTGCGGCCGAAGAAGCTCTCCACGCGCGAGCGCACTCCGGGCATGCGTGTCGAACCGCCGACCAGCACCACCTCGTCGATCTCGCTTACCCTGACCTTGGCGTCGGAGAGCGCCTGACGGCAGGCGGTGAGCGTGCGCTCATGCAGATCCGCGCACAGCGCGTCGAATTCCTCGCGCGTCACGCGCTGGCGCCAGCTGATGCGCAATTCCGGGATCGACAGGTGCAGTTCCGCTTCCGGATCGCCGGTGAGCGCGATCTTGCACTGCTCCGCGGCGAGTCGTACCGCCTGCTGGAAGCCCGGGTCCTCGAGCACGCGCGTCCCGTGCTGCGCGGCGATTGCCTTGCGCGCCAGATCGGCAAGCCGCTGGTCGAAGTCATCGCCGCCCAGATGCGTGTCGCCGGCCGTCGCCCGGACCTGAAACACGCCTTCCTCGATCGAGAGCACGGTGACGTCGAAGGTGCCGCCGCCCAGATCGTAGACGACCACATTGCCCTTGCCGCGCTGATCCAGACCGTAGGCGAGGCTCGCGGCAGTCGGTTCGTTGATGATGCGCAGCACTTCCAGACCCGCGATTCTGGCCGCATCGCGCGTCGACTGGCGCTGCGTGTCATCGAAGTAGGCAGGGACGGTGATCACGCACTTCTTCGTGTCTTGGCCGGCCAGCGACTGGCAGGCGACATCGTGCACCTTCATCAGGATCAGGGCACTCAGTTCTTCGGGCGAGTACTTTCGTCCCCGCGCCTCCAGCTGGATCAGGCCGCGCTCGTTCTCGCTGGCGCGGTAGGGCAGGCGTTCGAGTTCGCTTGCCACGTCCTTGAGCCCGCGTCCCATGAAGCGCTTGATGCTGAACAGCACGTGCTCAGGATCCGCGATGGCTTGCTCGCGGGCTTCACGACCTACGATCGGCTGGCCATCGCCGGGGAAGTAGATCACCGAAGGCACCAGCGAGCTGCGGCCGTCGACCTTGAGCACCTGCGGACGCCCGTCGCGCCAGACCGCCGCGAGCGAATTGGTCGTTCCCAGATCGATGCCCAGCGCGCTCTGCGCGGGGCCGGTGTTCAGCACATTGAGTTCGATGTAGCCCATGGGAGGGAGTGGATGAGTGGCGTCAGGCGGAGAGGCGCAGGCTTTCGATCTGGGCCAGCGCACGATCGAGATAGGCGAGCGCGTTGAGTTCGCGGCGTGCGGCGAGCAGTGCCGGAGATCCGGGCGCAGGGAGCGGCTCCAGGAGGGAGCCCAGACGGCCGAGCAGTGCTTCCCGCTGCGGGCTCAACTCGGCCAGCAGATTCTGCAGGGCGGAAGCTCGTGCGGCACCCTGCGTCTCGCGCGCCGAGTCCAGTGTTTCGTTCCACTCGAGCACCTGCATCAGGAAGCTCTGCGGCATCGTGCGCTCCGCCTGCGCCGACGGTGCGCCGCGGTCGGTGAGGATCCACTCCGTGCGACGCGCAGGATCGAGCAGGGTGGCGTAAGCATCATTGAGTCGCGCGCTGTTGCGACCGGCGAGATCGCGGGCAGCCTGCGGAGCGGCGGCAAAAAAGTCGGGATGCATGAGGCGCGAAAGGCGCACCAGCCGCTTCTGGAGCTCACCCGCATCAACCCGCCAGCACGGCTCGAGCCCCAGCAGGGCCCACGGGCTCAGGCCCGGCGGCGGATCGATCAACGCACCGCATGCAGCGCAGGCCAGCGGGGTCGGCAGTTGTGCGCCGCAGGCGGGGCATTGTTCCGACATCAGACCGAGAAGGACTCGCCGCAGCCGCAGCTCTTGGCCGCGTTCGGGTTGCCGAACTTGAAGCCGCGGCCCATCAGATTGTCCTCGAAGTCGATCTGCGTGCCGTTGAGATAGAGGAAGCTCTTGGGATCGCAGACGACGCGGATGCCGTCGATCTCGCTGACCTGATCGACCTCGCCGATGGCGTCGTCAAAGCCCAGTGTGTACGAGAAGCCTGAGCAACCTCCGCCCTTGACGCCGACGCGCAGTGCGGTCTGGTCGCCGAGCTTTTGTTCGCTGATGATGCGCCGGATTTCGACAGCGGCGCGGTCGGTGAGCGTGATCACTTGGAATCGCCTCCCTGGCCCTGCTTCTGCTTGAAGTCCGCGATGGCCGACTTGATCGCATCCTCGGCCAGCACCGAGCAGTGGATCTTGACCGGCGGGAGCGACAGCTCCTCGACGATCTCGGTGTTCTTGATCTTCATCGCCTCATCGAGCGTCTTGCCCTTGATCCACTCGGTGGCGAGGGAAGAAGACGCGATCGCCGATCCGCAGCCGAAGGTCTTGTACTTCGCGTCCACGATGCGGTCGACGTCGACCTCGATCTGAAGCTACATCACGTCGCCGCACTCCGGTGCGCCGACGACTCCCGTGCCGACCTTGGGGCTCTGCTTGTCGAGCGAGCCCACATTGCGCGGGTTGTTGTAGTGATCGATGACCTTGTCGCTGTATGCCATGGTAGTGCTTGTCTTGCCGCAGCCTGTGTGTTTCTAGTGTCCGCCCTGCCACTGCACGGTCGAAAGGTCGATGCCTTCCTTGACCATCTCGTAGAGCGGGGAGAGTTCGCGCAGGCGGCGCACCGCCTTCACGACCTGATCGATGGCGAAGTCAACCTCTTCGCGGGTTGTCTTGCGGCCGAAGCCGAAGCGAATCGAGGAGTGGGCGAGCTCATCGCCGACACCCATCGCCCGCAGCACATGGCTGGGCTCGAGGCTCGCGGAAGTGCAGGCTGAACCGGATGACACGGCGATGTCCTTGATGCCCATGATCATCGACTCGCCCTCGACATAAGCGAAGGACAGATTCGAGTTGTTGGGCAGCCGTTGTTCGCGGTCGCCGTTGAGCGCCACGTGATCGAGCTCCGCGAAGATGCGTGACTCGAAGTAGTCGCGCAAGTTGCGCGAATGTTCGGTGTCCTTGGCAAGCTCGGTGCGGGCGAGCTCGCAGGCCTTGCCCAGTCCCACGATGCCCGGGACATTCAGCGTCCCCGAGCGCATGCCGCGCTCATGGCCGCCGCCGTCCATCTGCGCCACGAGCCGCACGCGCGGGTCCTTGCGGCGGACATACAGCGCGCCGACGCCCTTGGGCCCGTAGAGCTTGTGACCCGAGAGGCACAGGAGATCGACATGGTCGGTCTGCACATCGACGGGCACCTTGCCCACGGCTTGCGTGGCGTCGGTGAAGAACAGGACACCGCGCGCGTGGCACAGCTCGCCGATCTCGCGCACGGGGTTGAGCGTGCCGACCTCGTTGTTGGCCCACATCAGCGCCACGAGGATCGTGTCCGGGCGCAGTGCCTCTTCGACCATCGCACGGGTCACCATGCCGGTCTTGGTGGGCTTGAGGTAGGTGACCGTGTAGCCCTCGCTCTCGAGCCGCTTGCAGGTGTCGAGCACGGCCTTGTGCTCCACCTCGCTCGTCACGATGTGCTTGCCTTTGTCGGAGTACAGCTCCGCCACGCCCTTGAGGGCCAGATTGATCGACTCCGTCGAACCGGAGGTGAACACGATCTCCTTGGGGCTGGCTCCGATCGAGGCCGCAACCTGTGCGCGGGCATCCTCCACGGCCTTCTCCGCCGTCCAGCCGAAGGCATGGCTGCGGCTGGCGGCGTTGCCGAACTCGTTGGTGAGGTAGGGCATCATCGCCTCGAGCACGCGGGGGTCGAGCGGGGTGGTGGCCTGGTAGTCGAAATACAGCGGGAGCTTCATGGTCCGTCAGGAGGCCTGTGCGCGCGGGCGCAGGTTGTGGTCGATGGCCTGGCCGGTCTGCAGCGAAGCCAGGGTGGTCTGTTCCAGCATCTCGATCAGATGTTCGCGCAGCCGGTGCAGCGGAGCGCGGATGCGGCAGAAACCCTGCATCTCGCACTCGGAGTGGCGCGTGGTCGCCGGCAGTGCCGAGCCGTGCGGCACGGAGGTCTCACAGTTTGAGACCTGCGGACGGCCTTCGAGGGCCTCGACGATCTGGCCGAGCGTGATGGCCTCGGCCGGGCGGGCAAGGGAGTAGCCGCCCGTCGCGCCCCGCTGGGACTGCACCAGCTCGGCCCGGGCGAGGTCCTTGAGGACTTCGGCCAGCAGGCGCTTGGGGATCGGGTAGCGATCGCCGATCTCGCGCACGCTGACGAGCTCGCCGCCGCGGTCCGCTAGGTGGACCAGCGCGATCAGGCCGTACTCGGTCTTCTTCGTCAGCTGCAGCATGGTGGTGTTGGATGTCGCACTGTTTTGGTGCTATTTCGGACAAGTGTAGGCTTCGGATGCCTCCTGTGCCAGTCCCCAGGCCTGAAAAGCTCACCTGCACGGCAGGTTTGGGGGATGTTTCATAAGTGCATATGAATCAAGTGCTTATGTGTCTCAAGCGGGTCTCCCGGTGCAGTCGATACATACGCTTGCATGGACACGCCCGCGCCGACCCTTTGCTTCACCTGTGGCCTCGCTGTGGAGGAGACCCCGCGGCTCAACCGGCTGACCAACGGGGAGATCTGCCCGGCCTGCCGGGACC
>SYGM01000178.1 GCA_005799545.1 Planctomycetia bacterium
CGCCAGCGCATCGGCATCGCACGCGCGCTGATCCTCGAACCGGAATACCTGCTGCTCGACGAACCGGTCAGCGCACTCGATGTGTCGATCGCCGCGCAGATCGTCAACCTGCTGGCGGATCTGCGCCAACGCTTCCAGCTCGGTTACCTCTTCATCTCGCACGATCTGGGGGTCGTGCGCACGCTGTGCGAGTCGGTGGCCGTGATGTACCTCGGCCGCATCGTGGAATCAGGCCCCACCGCGCAGGTCTTCCGCACGCCGCGCCATCCCGACACGCGCGCTCTGCTGAGCGCGATCCCGCCGGTCGATCCGGTGCGCGCCCGAGCGCAGGAGCGCATCGTCCTGCGCGGCGATCCGCCCTCCCCGCTTGCCCCCCCGGGCGGCTGCGCGTTCCACCCGCGCTGTGCGCTGTTCGCACAGCAGGGGGACGCTGCCTGCCGCACGCAGCCTCCCCCGCTTGTGCCGCTCTCGTCCGAGCGCCAACTGGCCTGTCCCCCCGGGATGGCGCAGGGCTGAGTCCCTGCGGGAGTGAATGAAACCGCACGCGCCGCTTCCTAGAATGCTGCGGTCATGATCCGGGTCGAAGGTGTTCACAAGAGCTACGCGGGGACGCACGCCGTCGCCGGTGTCAGCTTCACCATCCAGCCCGGGGAGATCGTCGGCTTCCTCGGGCCCAACGGTGCCGGCAAGTCGACGCGGCTGCGCATGCTGAGCACCTACCTAGAGCCGGATGCCGGTCGCATCGAGATCGCGGGCATCGACACCGTGCGGGATCCGCTCGGCGCGCGCGCCCGACTGGGCTATCTGCCCGAGCACAATCCGCTCTTCGAGGGCATGCGCGTGCGCGAGTGTCTGGAGTTCCTCGCGCGCATGCGCGGACTGAACCGTGAGGAGCGTGAGCAGCGCCTTGGCCTTGCCGCGGAGCAGCTGGGACTTGCGGCCGTGCTGCAAAAGCGCGTGCGCGAGTGTTCCAAGGGCTATCGTCAGCGCATTGGACTGGCGGGCGCGCTGCTGGGCGATCCGGCCGTGCTGCTGCTGGACGAACCCACTCACGGACTCGATCCGCTGCAGGTGCTGGCGCTGCGCGAATTCCTGCACGGAATCTCGCCCGGCCGCGCAATCCTGTTCTCGAGCCACATTCTCGCGGAAGTCGCCGCGATCTCGAGCCGCGTGCTGCTGCTGCATCAGGGCCAGCTGCTGCTCGATGAGCCGACCGCGACGCTGGAACAGCGCGCCCGCGCAGAGGGTATCAATCTGGAACAGCACATCGTGCGCGTGATCGAGCGCGCCGGGGGGAGCACGCGCCTTGGCTGAACACAAGCGCCTTCCCTTCGTCCAGACGGCCTGGGCAGTCTGCGCGCGCGAGTGGAACGCGGCCTTCGACTCCGCGCTGGCCTGGCTGACGATCGCGCTGGCGGTCCTCGCGCTCAATGCCACGGCACTGAATGAGTTCTTCCTCGCGGGCAGACTGGAGCTGCGCGCGCTGTTCGAGACGCTGCCGATGGTGCTGGTGGTGCTCGCGCCGGCGCTGGGCATGCGGCTCTGGTCGGAAGACCTGCGCCAGCGCACGGCCGAGCTTTGGCTGACGCTGCCGGTGCGCACGGGCGCGATCGTGCTGGGCAAGTATCTGGCGCTGCTGGGTCTGTACACGCTGGTGCTGGTCGGAACGCTGCCCCTGGTGATTCTGTTGTGCCAGCTCGGCGATCCGCCGCTGCTGGCGATCGCGCGCGGCTATCTCGGCGCGCTGGCGCTGGGTGCGGCGCTGCTCGCCATCGCGGGCTTCTTCTCCACGCTGCACGCCGAGGCGCTCAGCGCCTTCGTGAGTGCTGCCTTCACCGCCTTTGTCCTGCTGGCGCTGGGCGATGCGCGCGTGATGGCGATCCTCGACGGTTTGCTGCCCGGCTCGGGGCTCGGCAGCCTGCTCGGCGAGCGCGTCGCGCTGCTGGGTGCGTATCAGGAGCTGGTCTACGCGCCGAGCTTCGACTGGATCAGCACGCTGCTGCCCGTGCTGCGATTGCTGCTGGTGACGCTGCTGTTCCTGTGGGGCGCGCAGCGCGGAGCGGCGAGGAATCGGGCGTGAAGGCCGGCGAGCGCTGGATCCTCGCGGTGCTGCTGCTGCTGGGCCTGTGCGCGCTGAGCCTGGCGCTGGCCCTGCTGCCGGGAGCCCCGCGCCTTTCCGGCGAAAGCGAGCTCCGCGCCAGCCTCGAACGCCTGAACGAGCCGATCACGATCCAGTGGTACGCCTCGTCGGCCGGCGAGTTCCACGGCGAGCGGCGCGCGATTCCGCTGGCGATCGAGCGCCTGGAGTCCGTCAGCGGGATCCGCGTGCAGCGCATCGATCCGGGCAACGACGCGGCTCAGGCCGCACATGCGGCGCGTCTGGGGCTCGCTCCGCTGCGCCTGCGCACGATCGAGCGCGATGGCTGGAGCGAGATCAACCTGTGGTCGAGCCTGCGCATCGTCAGCCCGACGCACGGTGCCTGGACGCTGGCGCGACTGGGTCCCCTCGAAGCGCCGCAGCTGGCGGCGCTCGTCGCCGGCGGATTTGATCAGCTGCGGGCGCCGCGCCGCCCGCGCATCGGACTGCGCCTGCCCGCGCAGGGGTACGCCAAGCTCGAGACGGAGCTCGCACAGCGCGCTGAGCTGTTCCTGCTGGGCCATGCGCCGCTCGAGAGCGTTCCCGCGGAGATCGACTGGCTGGTGTGGATCGTCGCCGAGCGGGATGGAGCGCCGCAGGCAGCGGCGCTGCAGCACTTCCTCGCGCGCGGCGGCGAGCTGTTGCTGTGCGCAAGCGGTGCGCCCGCTCCCACCGCCGCCGATGAGCTGCTGTTCTCCGTGGCCGGCGCGCAGATCCTCGGCGATGCCAGCCGCAGCGCCGCGCGTTCGATCGCGCAGATGCAGGATTTCCAGCCCTTCGGCGCGCAGCCCAACGGCACGCTGTTCTTCGGCCCCTGTGCGCAGCTGCAGCCGCTCAACGATCCGGCCTGGCGCATGCACACGCTCGCCAGCGATGAACAACGCCTGGCCCGCCTGATGCTGGCGGAGCCTGCCGCCGGACCGGGCGGCCGCGCGGTGCTGAGCGCGAGTCCGCTGCCGCTGTCCGATGCGCACTGGAGCGAGGAGACGCTCGCCCACCGCACGCTGGTGCGCGTGCTGGAAGCGCGCGGCGCGGATCCGGCGCGCGCGGACGCCGCTCGCCTCGCCGCGCGCCCGGCCCCGCCGCTGCCGGAGCTGTCGAGCCGCTCTCGCTTCTGGATGCGCGCGCTGGTCGTGTTCCTGATTCCGCTGGGCCTGGGTCTGGTGGCACTGCTACGGCTGCGCGGACCGCAGCCCGCCGGCGCGACCCGGCGCAGCCCGCTTGCCTCGAGACGGAGCTTGGCACTGGTGCTGGCATTGGGCCTGATCACACTGCTGGCGCTGCCCGCACAGAGTCCCGAACTGCCCGCGGCGCTGACCACGCGCGTCGAGACTCTGGCGCAGCGCGAGCCGGTGCAGTGGCGCTGGTCGATCTCGGAGCGCGAGCGGCTGCCCGTGGCCTGGCGCGGACCGCTCGCGGATTTCGAGCGCGATCTCGTCGAACTGGCCGCGGGTGCGCTGCGGATCGATCGCTATCCAGCTCTCGACGCCGAACAGCGCCGAATCCTGCAGCAACAGGCCGTTCCCAGCGTGTGGGTGCGGGAGGCCGATGAGGACAGCCAGCGCGCGCAGGAGTTCGTCGCCACGCTGACGCTGACGCAGGGCGCGCGCAGCGAGACGCTGCACTTCCACCGCGAGAGCGAGCTCATCGGCGCGCGCTTCCGGCTCGGCTTCGCGCTGGAACGGCTGCTGCGAGAGGCGCCCGTGCGCATTGCCTTCCATTCGCCCAGCCTGCGGCTGTCTCCCGCCGAGGCGCAGCTGCAGTATCAGGATCGCGGACTGTTCGCGCCCGGCGGAGGCGATCCCTGCCTTGCGGCGCGCGAGCTGCTGCGCGCGCAGGGCTTTGCAGTGATGCCGCTTTCGGAGGCGGATTTTGCGCAGGATCCGGCGGCGGAAATGCTGTTGCTGCTGCAGCCGCAGCGGCCCTCGCAGGCGGCGCAGGCGGCCTTCGCCCGCGCGCTGGAGCGCGGCATTCCCGCTCTGGTCGCGGCCCAGCACTTCGTGGCGATGAGCCGCGCCCGCGGCGAGGACCCGCGCGCAAGCGGCTGGTGGCCCCAGCCGCAGTTCCTCGATCTGGAGCAGGGCTTCTTTCCGTCCGTGGGACTTGAGTGGCAGCGCACGCTGCTCTTCGACGAGCAGTGCGCCAGTGCGGAGGTCACCACCGTGAACACCGCGGCAGGTCCGGGCAGCAGGCGCAGCACGGAACGCGCCCTGCTTTCCAACCCGTGGTTTCCCCGTCTGACCGGTGCAGGTCTGGCGCAGTCAGGACTGGAGAGCGTGGGCGCCATGTCGATGCCCCAGGCGAGCCCGCTCCGGCTCGATCAGGCGCAGTGCACGCAGAGCGGCTGGCAGCCCGAGGTGCTGTTGCGCTCCTCCGAGCGCAGCTGGACACACGATTGGAGCGGCGGCGAGCTCAACCCCGTCTGGTTGCAGCGCCCTTCCGATGGACCGACCGGCGCGCAGGTGCTCGGTTGGCGCTTCACTCCGCGAGACGGCGGCTCCAGGGCCGGATTCATCGCGCTGGGTGCCTGGCGTCAGTGGTCGGATGAGGAGCTTCATCGTCCGCAGACCGACAATGCCAACGCGCTCGTGGAGCTGTGCGCGCGAGCGACGCTGCCTGAAGATCTGTGCGCGCTGTTGATCGAGCGCGCCCGCGCGCCGGGTCTGGTGCATGTATCGCCGGCCGAGCGCGTGCGCTGGCGCTGGCTGACGCTCGCGGCACCGCTGGCCGTGCTGGGCGCGGCGCTGTTCCTGTGGCGCAGGTGGCGCGCATGAAGCCCGTCGCTGGGTTGATTGCACTGCTGGCGGTGTGCGCCGCGCTGCTGCGGTGGCTGCCCTCGCGCGAGGCTCGACCTGCAGTCGCGGCCCAGACGCTGCTTGCCGCCAAGCCCGCCGAGCAGGTGGCCGGTTTCACGATCAGCACCGGGCCGGATGCGAGCTGGCGCTATGTGCGCAGCAAGGGCCAGTGGCGCTGCCTCGATGCTCAGGGGGCCTTCGCGGAGGAAAGCGCCGTGCAGGAACTCCTGCGCGCCGCTCTGGAGACGCGCGGGACGCCGGTGCCGTTCCCGGCCGCGGCCGACCCGGTGTGGAAGCTTGAGCTGCAGGGTTCCAAGCTGCTGGAACGGGAGGACCGCCACGTGCTGGTGAGCGTGGAGCTCCTGAGACGATTCGACAGCCCGCCTGCCGGCCATGCACTCGCACGCATCGCAGGCGCACCCGAGCGCGTGCTCGACATCGACACGGATCTTGCGCAGCTTGCAACCCGCACAGGCCCCGGTTTCCCGCCACTGCTCGATGCGCGCCTGGGCGCCGGATGCTTCGACAATTCGTTTCGATACTTTCAGCGCTATTTCTTCGATTACACCGGCGGTCCTTCGTTTGAAGTACGCTCCGGACCCCGTGCCGAGGATCCCGCGCGGCTGGACTGGGTGCTCGCGGAGGAAGGGCGCGAGATGCCGGCGATCGAGTGGCGCGCGGGAGGCTACGGCGGGATCTGGATCCGCGCCAAGGCACTCGCTTTCGCCTCGCGCCAGCGACTGACCCAGCTGGGCCTGGAGTCGCCGTTCCTGACCATGGTCGCGCAACCCGACTCCGGGCCGGCGCTGGTGATCCGCGCGGCGCGCCCGACGCCTTCGCGCGAGTGTTGGATCTACAACGAGACCTCCGGTCTCGTGATGCAGGTCGATCCGGCCCTTCTAGAGCAGATTCTCGCCACGCCGGCGATGTTCACCGACGCATCGCGGGCCAATCCGTTCGAGCGCTGGCTGCGCAAGTGAGCGCACACGTGCGGCGATTCGCTTCAGCGCGCGAGCAGGGCGCGAAAACGCGGCTCTTCGCGCAGGCTCGCCAGATCCGGATCGTCCTGCGCCCACGCGCCCTGCCGCGAACGCATGCCGCGGGTCGGCAGATTCTGCTCGAAGTCCGCCTCCAGCAGTTCCAGCGCGGCTGCACGCTCACCGAGCAGCGCGTGCGCACAGGCCAGGTTGTACAGCGTCGAGGGCGAGCGCGGACACAGGGCGATCATGCCGCGCGCCTCCTCCGTCCGAAGCGCGCGCGCCAGATAGCAGGCCCGCAGGCCGCGCATGAAATCATCCTGGCGCAGTGCCCAGGCCTTTTCGAAGTATTGCAGCGCGCGCTCCGGCTGGCGCAGCCGCACGTTGGCGTTGACGGCGAGGCTTACGAAGACCGAGGCGCTGCGTGAGCGCACGGCCGCCAGCGCGCGCTCGCCCACGCCGCGCGAGAGCAGTTCGCGCTGCAGCGCCTCAAGTCGCTCAATGGCGCGAAGGAGCTCCGCTTCGGCGGCCTGCGGCTCGCCCGAATCGCCTCGGCCCGAACCGCGCAGGCGCTCGAGCTCCGCGCGGAACTCCACGCCCCACAGCCAGCGGAACGAGGCCGGATCGCGGTCCAGGTCAGCCTCGAGATCATCGAGCAGCGCGCGGGCGCGCTCCGGTTGATGCTCGCTCCACCACTCCGCGGCCAATGTCAGCGCCAGCGTGCTGGGCCATTGCCGCTCCAGCGCAGCGGCGGGCACGCCGGAGCGCACTTGTGACAACTCCGTCTCCAGGCGCGTCAGCGTGCTGATGCCATCCATCCAGGCCAGCTCATCCTCCGGAGGCGGCCCGAGCGGATCGAATTCGCGGAGCGTGGCATCGAGCAGGCGTGCATTCTCGCGCTGCAGTTCCCGCTGCTGCTGCTCGAGCATCTGCTCGAGATGCACAAGCTCTCCGGGTTCGAGCGGCACGCTCTCGGCGCCCGCAAAGCCCGGCAGCGTGCGCGGGAAGACGGCGCCGAGTTCCTGTGCCAGCGCGCTGAGCCACTCCAGCTGATCGCTGCGCATCCAGCCCTCTCGTTCGCGTGCCACGGAGAGCAGGCCGATCAGGCCCGTGTCGCCGTCCAGCAGCAGCTCCCAGCTGGCTGCAAGGCCCTGCGCGCGCAGCGACCAGACGCACCTGCGCAGCTCCAGCGCTCGGGCGCGCCGTTCCTCTCCGGGTGCTGCGAGGGCCACGCGCGCCAACGCAAGCTCCAGTTGCTCGGAGGGCGTGGCTGCGACGGCCGGTGCCAGTCGTTGTCGAGCCAGAGCACGTTCTCCGCGCACGAAGGCGGCGGCCGCTGCCGCCTGAGCGGCGCTCACCGAGCGCGGCTCGCAAGTCAGCCAGGCCTGCGCGAGGGTCTCTGCCGAGGTGTTCTGCGAGCTGCCTTCCAGAGCGGCAACCATCCGCCAGGCCCACAATTGCGGCTCATGCCGCAGCCCCTCGCGCTGCAGTGCAGCGGCCAGCGACTCCATGCGTGTCCAGTCCCCCAGCGCCCGCAGGCGGACAAACAGGCCGGCGAGGGCGCGCTGCGCCGCGGCAGCGATGCGCGGATCGGCTGCGCGCAGGCGGCAGAGCAGCTCCGCCCGCTGGCGGGGGGTCGCGAGCGTCAGGGGTTCCTCGGCGAAGGCCCGCCCGGCCTGGGCGAGCAGCTCGCTGTAGGCCGCGCTTCCGATGGCCTGCGGCCCCGCGGCAAGGCGCTCCAGCACGCGCCCGCGGGCTCCGCCGCGCTCCGCAACCCGCGCCGCCACAAATGCAACATCCTTAAAGGAGGCCGAATCCAACCCCCCTTCCAATCGCTCCAGAGCCGTAGGGTGCCAAAGGTCGGCGAGCTCCTGCCAGTGCAGACGCGAGTCGGCCGCGCTCGACTGCCCGCAGACCGGCGCAGCCAGCAACGCCAGCCCAAGGTTGACTCCGATCGCCTTCAGGTTCACAATGTCTCGCCCCGGTTTTTCACGGACCGGGCCCAGTTCACCGATCGCGTGGGGAAGCGGGGAGACCCGCTTCCTTGCGTATCCTAACCGCCCTCACCACCAACGCCACAAGCCTCCACCGCCCTCGAAAGCGGTGCGGCGGATCCCGCCCATGAACCCCGACGAAGTCCTCAGGATGGTTGATGTCCTCCACCGCGAGAAGGACATCCCCAAGGAAGTGATCTTCCGCGCGCTGGAGGATGCCCTCGCCCAAGGGGTGCGCAAGCGTCTTGGCGTCGGCGAGGACCTGCTCGTGAAGATCGACCGCAAGAGCGGTGCGATCTCCATGGAAGACGCCGAGGAAGAGTACGAGTTCGACATGCAGGAGCTCGGCCGGATTGCCGCGCAGGCCGTCAAGCAGGGTCTCCTGCAGCGTCTGCGCGAGGCGGAGCGCGATGTCCTGTTCGAGGAGTACGAGGCCCGCGTCGGCCAGCTCGTCAACGGCACGATCCAGCGCTTCGAGGGCGACTACCAGGTCGTCAACATGGGCAAGGTCGAGGCCTACCTCGGCAAGGAGGACCGCGTGCGCGGCGAGACGTTCAACGTCGGCGACCGCATCCGCGTGATCATCGTCGAAGTCCGCAAGGACGGCTCCAAGGTGCGCATCCTCGTCAGCCGCACGCACCCCGACCTTGTGCGCCGCCTGTTCGAGCTGGAAGTGCCCGAGATCGCCGACGGAATCATCGAAATCAAGCGCGTGGTCCGCGAGCCGGGCTACCGCACGAAGATGGCCGTTTCCTCGGCGGATCCCAAGATCGACGCGATCGGCGCCTGCGTCGGCGTGCGCGGCTCGCGCATCAAAGCCGTGATCGACGAGCTGCGCGGCGAGCGCATCGACATCATCAAGTGGAGCGATTCGCTCGAGCAGTTGATCCTCAACGGCCTGAAGCCCGCGACCATCAACGTGGAGAACATCTATCCCGACATCCAGTCGCGCTCGGCGGTGGTCGTCGTCGACGACGACCAGCAGTCGCTGGCGATCGGCAAGAAGGGCCAGAACGTCCGTCTCGCCAGCAAGCTTTGCGGCTGGGAGATCGACATCAAGACCCGCGCCGAGTTCGAGAGCGAAGCCAGCGGCGAGGCCGCCGGCGAAGATCAGACCGCAGGCGAGGAGTCGCTGGCCGAGGCTGCCGACGAAGGCGCTGACAACCGCGAGTAACCGCCACCACGACGGCACTCGAACTCCAAACAAGAGGGCACCCGAACACTTGAGCACGAAGAAGCGCGTTTACGACATCGCCAAGGAATACGGCATGACCGGTCAGGATCTGGCCAAGCACCTGCGTGACCGCGGGATGACCCAGATCAAGGGCCACATGGCGGCCTTGGACGATTTCCTCGTGCTCCAGATCGAAGGCATGCTGGAGGCCGAGGGACGCACGCGCGTTCAGGTTCGCGGCACCGAGGAAGCGGCTGAAGGCGCCGGCGGACTCGTGCTCAAGAAGAAGAAGAAGAAGCCTCTGGGTGAGATGGCGAGCGGAGAGGGCGCGGCAACGGCCGAAAGCGCCGAACCTGCCGTCCACGAGCACGAAGCCGCTTCCTCGGAGACGTCCTCGGCTCAGGCCCCGACGGCCCAACCGGCCCAGCCCTCAGCCGTTCCCGAAGTCGAACCGGTTCCCGCCCCCGCGAAGCTGACCCCGCCGACCCCCAGCCCGATCGAGGAAGTGGTCGTGGCCGTGAGCGAAGCCGCGCCCTCGGAACCTTTGAATCCCCCTGCGAGTGCGGCTCCAGAATTCCAAGAGAATCACGCGGCCACAACGGCGACCGTGCCGGCTGCGGCGTACGCGGCGAGCCAGCCTGAGACCGCGGCGCAGCCGAGCACCCCGCCGGCCATCGCGGCCCAGGCGCCGACGCAGGCATCGCCCGAGGTCAGCGCGCCCGCAGCGGCCGCGACGCCAGCGGCTCCCGCAGTTGCAGCGGCAGCGCCCGCACCGGCAGCGGCAGCACCCGCTCCGGAACCACGCAAGGCTGGCGGAAAGGTGCTGGGCTTCATCGATCTCTCGAAGCTCAAGAGCACGCCCCCGCCGCAGAAGCGCCCGGAATCGCGCCGCCTTCGCACCAACGACGATGTGACCCTGAGCGTCCAGCCCACGCTGGGCGGCGACAAGAAGAAGCCGCCGGTTCGCGGAGCCCCCAGCACGCGCGGCTCCATGACCGCCGGACAGCTGCGCGAAGCGCAGTCCTCACGCTTCCTGCGCCGCAACGCAACGCGCGGTGCGCAACCGGCCGGAGCACCCGGCGCCGGCGCGCACGGCCCCGATCGCCAGAAGCGATCCTCCTCGGTGTCGCCCTACGCCGGCAGCAAGGTCGCCATCTCGGCGCCGATCACGGTCAAGAAGCTGGCCGAGACGCTCTCGGTCAAATCCAAGGAAGTCATCACGATCGCGATCCAGCGCCTGGGCATGGATCTGTTCAAGGTGAACATCAACAGCGTGCTCGATGATGACACCGCAACGCTGCTGGCGAACGAGTTCGGCGTCGAACTCACCATCAGCACGCAGCTCGAGGCCGAGCAGGAGCTCGTCGAGGGCATCAAGAAGAAGCGTGCGGACATCGAAACCGAGCATCTGGAGCTGCGCCCGCCGACGGTCGCATTCCTCGGCCACGTCGACCACGGCAAGACCACGCTGATCGACACGATCCGCAGTTCGCGCGTGGCCGAGGGCGAAGCGGGAGGCATCACTCAGCACGTCGGCGCCTATCAGGTCGTCACGAAGCTCGGACACCACCTCACGATCATCGATACGCCCGGTCACGCGGCTTTCACCTCCATGCGCGCCCGCGGTGCCAAGGCCGTGGACATCGTCGTGCTGGTCGTCGCCGCGGATGACGGCGTGATGCCCTCCACCGAGGAGGCGCTGGCTCACGCGCGCGCCGCCAAGGTTCCCATTGTCGTTGCCCTCACCAAGATGGACAAGCCGGAGGCCAATCCGCAACGCGTGATGGAGCAACTCGCGCGCCTGGAGCTGACCCCGGAGGAATGGGGCGGCACGGTCGCCTTCCTGAAGGTCGCCGCTCTCAAGAAGCAGGGCGTGGAAGAGCTGCTCGAGCGCGTGTTCCTCGAGAGCGAAGTGCTCGAACTGCGCTGCCACCCCGATGGTCCCGCGCAGGGCGTTGTGCTCGAAGCCGAGATCAGCGAGGGCAAGGGCGTGGTCGCCCACCTGCTCGTGCAGGATGGCACGCTGCGCCGCGGCGACGTCATCCTCGCCGGCGAGGGCTACGGCAAGGTGCGCTCGATGCACGATGACCGCAATCAGGTCGTCACCGAGGCCCCGCCCTCGATGCCGATCGAGGTCTCGGGCCTCACGGCCCTGCCGAGCGTCGGTGAAACGTTCTACGTGGTCGAAGACCTCGCCACGGCCAAGGAAGTCGCGGAAGAGCGCACGCGGAAGAACCGCGCAATGACGCTGGTTGAACGCCGCGCCGTGACGGCCGAGTCACTCCACAAGGCCGTGGCCGACTCCAAGCGCCACATGATCAACCTGGTCGTTCGCGCCGACGTGCAAGGCTCGGTCGAGGTGCTGAAGAGCGCCCTGTCCGAACTCAAGCACGACGAAGTCGAGGTCAAGGTCGTGCTGGCAGGCGTTGGTTCGGTGACCGAGTCCGACGTGCTGCTCGCATCCACCACAGGGGCCACGATCATCGCCTTCCACGGCAGTGTCAACGACAAGGGTCGCGTGGCGGCCGAGCGCGAAGGCGTCGAGATCCGTCACTACGAGGTGATCTACGAGCTGCTCGACGATGTGCGCGCGCTGATGGAAGGCATGCTCGCACCCGAGATGGCCGAAGAGATCACCGGCCATGTCGAAGTGCGCGCGCTGTTCAAGTCCTCCAAGGTTGGCAACATCGCCGGCTCGCACGTCATCGACGGCACAGTTTCCCGCGACTCGAAGATCCGCGTGCGCCGCGGCAAGGAGCAGGTCTTCGAAGGCTCGCTCAGCTCGCTGCGCCGCGAGAAGGACGATGTCAAGGAAGTCCGCGCGGGCTTCGACTGCGGCCTCACGGTGCGCGACTTCCAGGACATCGCCGTGGGCGACGTGCTGGAGGCCTACCGCATCATCAAGAAGAAGCGCACGCTCGGCGCCGAGCGCGAATAGCGCTCTCCACCGGCGGCACTCCGCATGGCGAATCCGCGCACCATCGCTCGACTGCAGGAACGCATCCGCGAACGCGCGGCCTACTGCCTGCAGTTCGAGCTCAATGACCCGCGCGCGGGCTTCATCACGATCACCATGGTCGAGCTGACCGCCGACCTGTCGATTGCGAAGATCCACTATTCGGTGCTGGGCGAGGCTTCTGATCGCACCAAGGTCGCCCACATGCTGGAGCACGCCTCCGGCTTCATCCAACGCCAGATCGGCCGCGTGCTTGAGCTGCGCCGCCTGCCCAGCCTGCGCTGGATCTACGACGCCTCCGCCGAAGAGGCGGCCGACATCGACCGCATCATCCGCGAGGCCCGCGAGCGCGACAAGCGCATCAACCCGGGTGCGGAATGAAGCTGCTCAAGCACATCTTCGGCGAGCTGTTCCGCAAGGGCCGCCGCCCGATGCTCAAGGCTGGCGAGGCAGCGCCCGACTTCGACCTGCTCGACCATCTCGGACGGCGCGTGCGCCTCGGCGAGCTGCGCGGTCGGCGCATTGTGCTGTGGTTTTACCCCAAGGCCGACACACCCGGCTGAACTCGGCAAGGCTGCGGGTTCCGTGATCGAATCCGCGAATACGAAGCCAAGGGCGCGCTCGTGCTCGGCCTCTCCTGCGACAGCGTCGAGGAGAACCGCGCCTTCGCGGAGAAGTTCGGCTTCGAGTTCCCGCTGCTGTGCGACACGACCCGGGCCACGAGCATCGCCTACAAGGCGCTTGATCGCGCCGAGGAGAGCTATCCGCGGCGGTTCACCTACGTGATCTCGCCCGAGGGACGGATCGAGACCACGATCGACACGCAGGATCCCGCCGCGCAGGCCGGCGAGCTCCTGAAGCGCCTCTAGCCCTTCTGCTTCCAGACCACGCCCTGCGGCGTGTCCTCGAGCACGATGCCCTGTGCCAGCAGCGTGTCGCGGATGCGATCGGACTCCTTGAAGTCCTTGCGCTTGCGGGCCTCCTGACGGGCCGCGATCAGCGCCTCGACCTCGGCGGCGAGGTTCGCTTCCTCGGTCCGGATCACACCCAGCACGGAGTTGGCCTTGAGCACGAACTGCAGGGCGGCGGCAGCCGCACTGACACCCAGACGGCCTTCCAGGACAGCCGTGCGCAATTGGAACAGTGCCGCCAGTGCTCGCGGCGTGTTGAGATCGTCATCCATGCCGGACTCGAACTCGGCGATCAGGTCGCTGACCTCCTCCAGACCGTCCTCCGCGCTGGCGCTCGCCCCCATCCCGCGCGAGGCGTTGCGCAGGCGCACCACGAGGTCATCGAGGTTGGAGAGCGCGGAGACGCTTTCTTTGAGAATCTCCCAGGTGAAATTGAGCGGCGCGCGGTAGTGGCCGCGGATGAGGCAGTAGCGCAGCGCGCGGATGTCGAAGCCGCGCGCGCGGATGTCATCGAGGTTCCAGACGTAACCGAGGCTCTTCGACATCTTGCCGCCGTCGACCTGCAGGAATTTGCAGTGCATCCAGAAGTTCGCGAAGGGCTGGCCGGTGAAGGCCTCGGTCTGCGCGATCTCGCACTCATGGTGCGGAAAGATGTTGTCCTCGCCGCCCGTGTGGATGTCGATGCGATTGCCCAGATGCTTGCGCGACATGGCGCTGCATTCGATGTGCCAGCCGGGGAATCCGTGCTCGCCGAAGCGGCTCTTCCACTTCATCAGATGACGCGGATCACTCTTCCACAGTGCGAAATCCGCCGGATGGCGCTTCTCCTCGCGCACTTCGATGCGCGCGCCGGCGTCGAGTTCCTCGACCTTGTTGCCCGAGAGTCTGCCGTAGGCCGGGAAGCGCCCGACCTCGTAGTAGACATCCCCGTCGACCTGATAGGCGTAGCCCTTGGCGAGCAGCCCATCGATCATCTCCAGCATCTCAGGAATGTGATCGCTGGCCTTGGGATAGATCATCGCAGGGCGCACGCCCAGCGCCTGGAGGTCCTTGAAGAAGAGCTCTGTCCAGCCGCGGCTAATCGCCCAGGGATCCTTGTTCTCCTTCTTGGCCTGAGCCTCGATCTTGTCCTCACCCTCGTCCGCGTCGGCCTGGATGTGGCCGACATCGGTGATGTTCATCACCTGCTGAACCGCGTAGCCGCGGTACTCCAGCCAGCGCCGCAGCGTGTCCGCGAACAGGTAGGCGCGCATGTTTCCGATGTGCGCGCGCCCGTACACCGTCGGTCCGCAGTTGTACATCCGCACCGTCCCCGCCTGCAGCGACTGAAAGGGCTCCTTTTGGCGGGTCAGGGAATTGTAGACAGTGAAGACCATGAGGAAGTCCGGCGCGGGTATCGGGTAGAGTGGACTCCAGAAGACTATCGAGTTCTCCGCGAGGAATCATGCGCACAAGCCCCCTGATCCCGGTCCTGTTCCTGCTCTCGAGCCCGCTGCTCGCGCAGGAGCCCCCCGCACCCCCTGCCCAGCCTCCGGCTGCGCAGGAGGAGATCCCCTACCCTGCGGAGCGCCCTTCCAGTCGCGTGCTGTTCTTCAGCCTCGACGGTGAGCTCAAGGCCGAGCCGATGCAGAAGGCCCTGATCGCGCTCTCAACCAAGGAAGTCGAGTGCAAGCTCGTCGCAGCACCACAGACGACCAGCGCGCGCAACGGCAAGAACTTCGTCGGCGTCGAGATCCCGGTCGGTGTGACCCAGAAGGACGTGGTTACGGCCCTGCGCAAGGGCTGCTCGGCCGCGGCGCCGCTGTCAATCGCCTGTTTTCAGGGCGACATGATGGATCAGGGCGGACTGCGCGGCGCGGGCGCGGGCATTCCCGGCTTCACGCAGCGCGACTTCGTCGTCGGCATGGACGGCGACCTGCGCTGGTATGAGAACGCGCTGGGCGCGCGGCAGTTCTTCTATGTCGGTCGCAAGCTCGACGCCAAGAGCATCGCCGAGCGCTACAAGAAGCTGATGTCGGGCTTCGGTGGCAGCGCCGATGTGGGCAAGCTCGTCGAGGAGGAACTTTCCTGGTCGCTGGCGACCCCGATCGATCCCGCCGTCGCCAAGCGCGCCGAGAAGGCGCTGGCGAAGCTGCCGGGCGTGTTTACGGCGACGCTGGATGCACAGACCGGACGGCTGATGATGCGCTTTGCGATGGATGGAGTCGAAAGCAGCGCGCCGCTCAAGCTGCCGGCCAATCTGGAGCGACTCGCGAAGGAGTTCCAGGTGCCCGTCGAGCAGAGCCGCCGTGCGGCGCGCGTGCGCTTCGACACCTGGCCGATCTTCGAAGTGCTCGACAAGGAGCAGCTGGCGCTCAAGGCGCCGGAACCCGCCAAGTGAATCTGCCCCGCTTCCGTCTCGATCGTGAGCTGGGCACCGGCTCCTCGGGCCGGGTCTGGCACGGCGTGCTGCTCGAACCCTTCGAGGGCCTGCCGCAGGGCGCGGAATTGGCAGTGAAGTACCTGCATCCGCGGCTGGAGCAGGACCCTCGCGCACTGGAGGCCTTCGAGTTGGAGGCTCATGCCGGACTCGCGGTGCGGCACGAACATGTCGTGCGCACGCTGGCGCAGGGTCGCGATGCCAAGGGCCGATTCCTGGTGATGCGCTACTGCCCGGGCCGCACGCTGCGCGAGGTGTTCCTCGAGGCGGGCGCGCTGCCCGAGCCGCAGACGCGCGCGATCGGCGCGCAGATCGCGAGCGGATTGGCCGCACTGCACGCGGCGGGCTACCGCCACGGCGACATCAAGCCGGAGAACATCCGCATCGATGCCGAAGGGCGCGCGGTGCTGCTGGATCTCGGTTTTGCCGAGCGGCCCGGCACCCGCGAACGCTCGACGGCCGCAGCCCGCGGCAGCCTGCCGTATCTCTCGCCCGAACAGGCGCGCGGTGAGCGCGGCGGTCCGTCCGCGGATCTGTTTGCGCTGGGCGTCGTGCTGTACGAGCTGGCGACGGGCGTGCATCCCTTCGCCCGCGAGGCGCGCGAACTCGGCGGCACGCCGGCGGGCTTCGATGCCGTCAGCGGCTCCAGCGGCGCGGTCACGCGCGCGGCTCTGGAGCGGCCTCAGGCCGATCAGCTGCTGGCGGCGATTGCGACAGCGCGCTTCGTGTCGCCTTCGCGCATCGTGCCGCTGCTCTCGCCCTTTCTCGACGCGCTGCTGGCCGGGCTGCTGGCGCGCGATCCGGAGCGCAGACCCGATGCCTCGCAGGCGCAGCGCCAGCTGCAGGAGGGCGAAGCCGGCGAGTGGTGGCGCGCCCAGCTGCAGTTCGAAGCGGGTCAGCGGCGCGGAGGCATCGGCGAGAGCGACGCGCGCCACTTGCTGCCGCTGGTAGGCAGGGAGCGCGAGCTGGAGCTGGTCGAGAGTGCCTTTGCGTGCGGCGTGCGCCGTCGTCCGAGCGCAGAACTCGCGGTTTCGCCCGAGAGCCTGCCGCCGGAGAGTGCGGCTGCCCAAGCATCGCCGGGCGGAGCCTGTCTCATGCTGCAGGGTCGCGCCGGCACCGGCAAATCGCGGCTGATCAACGAGTTCGTCAGCCGCGCGCGCACCAGCTCCGATCCCCCGCTGTACCTCTACGGACGCTGCCGCGAGCTGGACGAGGAGCGTCCCTGCCACCCGATCCTGCGACTGCTCGAGAAATACCTGCGCCTGCCCGACGGTGTGGCGCCGCGCGAGCGCGAGCGCAGCGAGCTTGCGCGTCTGGTGCCGCCGCGCGTGGTCGAGACGCTGATGCGCGCGCTCGATCCGCACGATGATGGCAGCGGCGGCTTGTCCGTGCCGGTCGCGTTGGCGATCTGGCTGGTGGCGCTGGGCCGCGAAATGCCGCTGGTGGTGTTCCTCGATGATGCGCACGGGGCGCGCGAAGACACGCTGGAAACGCTGGAGCTTGCTGCCGAAAAACTCGGTGGAACGCGCACGCTGCTGGTGATTGCCGCGCGCAGCGAGAACCTGTGGCGCGCCCCCTTGGCGCAGAAGCGGCTGGAGGCGCGACTGCTGGCGTTGCTGCCGGTCTTCCGGCTGGAGCTGGAGAACCTCGACAGTGCGGCGGTTCAGGATCTGGTGCGGGCGCTGTTCCATCACACCGTCGCGCAGCTGCATCTGGCGCGCACGCTGCACGAGCGCAGCCGCGGCAATCCGGCCCACATCGCGGAGCTGCTGCGCGGCTTGCATGCGCGCGGAGAGATTCGCCGCCACGCCGATGGCACCGGGTTGGAGCTCGTGATCGCTCCCGACCGGCTGCCCCTGCCGCCGAGCCTCAATCGCGCGATCCAGGAGTCCTATAAGCGACTCTCGGTGAACGAGCGCAGCTGGCTGCGACGCATCGCGGTTGTCGGCGGACGCATCGAGGCGGATTTCTTGGCGCAGGCCTTCGCACCGGGAGAGCGCGCCGAGGTGGACATGGTGCTCGCTCGATTGGTGCGCGAGGGCTGGCTGGTGCCGGTCGGTGCGCGCTACCGCTTCGCGCGGCCTGCACTGCGCGAAGCTGTCTATCGCCTGCTGACGCGCGAACAGCGCCAACGACTGCACGCTCTGGCGGCCGAAGCGCTCAAGCCCGCACCCGAGCGCGTGCCGAGCATGGAAGATGCCTTTCAGCGCGCCTTCCACTTGCGCGCGGCGCAGTGTCACGAGGAACTGCTGGAGCTGCTGCCCGGCCTGCTGTCCCGCCTGCTCAAGGGCGGCGAGCCGCAGCGTGTGCACGCGCTTTCGCGCTGGGGCCTCGAGGCACTCGAAGCGCTGCCGCGCGAGCGCGTGCTCGATCGACGCTACATCGAGCTGCTCGAGGCGGCTGTCGATGCCGCTGACCGGCTCGGATTCCGCGAAGGCCAGCGCGAATTCCTCGATCGGCTGAGCGATCTGGCCTTCGATCCCGACGATGATCCAGAGGCCGTGGGACGCGTCTACCTGCTGCACGGACGCTACGCGGTATCCACCGGCCAGTTCGGTCTGGCACGCGGCATGCTGCGCAATGCGGTGCAGTTGTTCGAGAAGAGCGCGACCACGATCCTGCTGAGTGAGGCCCTTCGTCGGCTGGCGCATGTGCAGGCACAGGTGGGCGAGCTCGGCGACGCGCGCCAGCTCGCGGAGCGAGCCCTGGCCCTGGCGGAAGTGGACGCTCAACGCGCGCTGGCGCACAACGCGCTGGGCGTGATCGACGTGCTCGAGGACCAGCTCGAGAGCGCGCTGTCGCATGCCGATTCCGCGCTGGCGCTGCTGCGGTCGGACCGCGGCTACCACATCCCCGGTGCGCACGCAGCCGCCTACCTGCTGCGCGCGCGGGTCTACCGCATCCTGGGCTCTCCCGCGCGCGCTCTGGCGAGCGCGAGCCGCGCCGCGCGGCTTGCGGCGATCTCGGGTGAGAAGCGCCTGCTCGCCGAGATCAGCGCGCGACTGGGCGGCCTGCTGCTCGATCTCAATCGCCCGCGGGAGGCGGAGGCGCGCATTCGCGAAGCTCTGCGCCTGTGCGATCAGATCGAGGACCGGCGCGGTCAGGCCATTGCGGGACTGTTCCTCGGCATCCTGTTGTGGGAACAGACTGACCCTGAGGCGCTGCAGACGCTGAACAACGCCGGAGAACTCGCGCGCACGATCGGCCTGGAGCGGCTGGAGGCCGTGGCGCTGGCGCTGATGGCGCGCGTGCACCGCGAAGCCGGCCGGCTGGATGAAGCGCTGGAACTGTGCGAGCGCGCCTCACAGTCGCTTGAGCAGCATGGCGCCGAGCTCAACGACCGCATTGTCATCCGCGGAACGCATGCGCTGGTGCTTGCCACCCGCGGGGAGCGGGGCCGCTCGCGGCGCATCGAGAAGGAACTCGAGCAGCGCATCGAGAGCGACAACCGCAGGATCCGCTCCCCGCGCCTGCTACTGAGGCACGACCGGGCCGCGCGGCGCCTGCTGGAGGCCGTCCTGTCCCCGGAGGGGCCGGTCTACCCCCGGGCGGGGACCTAGGAAAAGGGCTGAGGGTCAGGGACTTGGCGGGGCTTGATATTGAGACTGCGTCTCAATATCATCGCCAGCCGCATGCTGTTCCAAAGTCCTCCTCCCCCTCCGGCCGAGATTCAGACCGCCCCGATCACTACCGCCGCGATCACCCCCTCCGCAACCGAGGACCTGCGCCCGTGGTACGAGCGCTTCACGGTCGGCGGCTACGGCGAGATCCACTACAACGGAACCGAAGGTCCCGGTCAGGATCAGATCGATCTGCACCGGCTGGTTCTCTATCTGGGCTACGAGTTCAGCGACTGGATCGTGATGCACTCCGAGACGGAGCTTGAGCACGCCAAGGTCGAGGACGGCGATGGCGAGCTCAAGGTCGAGCAGTGGCACCTCGACTTCCTGTTCTCGCAGGATGTCAACGTGCGTGCCGGCCGCTACCTCCAGCCGCTCGGCATCACCAACCGCATCCATGAGCCCCCCACCTTCTTCGGGGTCGAACGCTCGCTGTTCGACACGCGCATGATCCCGACCACCTGGTCGGGGGATGGCGTGGGACTGTTCGGCGATCTTTCGGAGACGCTGAAGTACGAGTTCTACTTTGGATCGAGCCTGGACGGCAGCGAGTTCAGCGCCGTGGGCGGCATTCGCAACGGGCGCATGTCGGAGCGCCCGGGCCTCAGCCAACCCGCCTTCTCGGGTCGGCTGGGTTGGCAGGCGACCAACGAGCTCGCCGTGGGCTTCTCGTTCTTTCAGGGTGGGCTCAACAACGGCGATCAGGGCGTCAACCCCGGCGTCGATGCGGACCTGACGCTGCTTTGCCTCGATGCGCAGGCTCGTCTGGGTGACTTCGAACTGCGCGGAGCCACGGCGGTGAGTTTCGTCGATGGAGCGGCAACGATCGGCAACGATGTCGGCAAGCGGCAGGAGGGCACGACGCTCGAAGCAGCCTGGCACTGCTTCCCGCAGGGCTGGAGAAGCGGCCGCTTCAGCGAATCCGACGCAGCGCTGTTCCTGCGCTGGGACGCAGTCGACACACAGGCCGCGGAATACCTCGGCTCGGCCGATGTGCCCGCCGCCGATCGCACGGAGTGGACCGTCGGGCTTTCTTGGTGGCCGGTGCGCAATCTGGTCTTCAAGGCCGACCTGCAATTCCGCGATGACCGCTCGAATGAGGATCTGCCGGAGTTGTTCAACCTCGGACTGGGCTGGCAGTTCTGATGTTCCGACGCCTCTGCCTGCAGCTGATCTGGCTGTGCATCGCGCTGTGCCTCCCGGCCGGCGCGGATGAGGCGCTCTACGCACGCCTGTTCCCCAAGGCCGACGCGCGTGCCGAGTGGGAGCGCAGCTACAGCCCGGCCGAGCAGCAGCAGATCGAGCGGCTCTCGGGTGCCAAGCCCGCGCCGCGCCTGCTGCGCGGAGTCAGCTTCTACCGCGAAGGGCAGCTCTTGGGTCACGCGATCATCGATGATGTGCGCGGCAAGCACCGGCCGATCACCTTCCTGATGGCGACCGATGCCGGCCTGAGCGTGCAGGCGGTCGAGATCCTCGCCTACCGCGAGTCACACGGCGGCGAAGTGCGCGCAGCCGACTGGCGCGCCCAGTTCCGCAACAAGGGACCGGGCTCCGCGCTGGTGCCCGGTAAGGACATCGTCAACATCGCAGGAGCCACGATCTCCTGCCGCAATCTTACAATCGGCGTGCGGCAGCGGCTCGCAGCCATGAGCATCGGCATCGGAAGCGGCACGCCTGTGCGCATCGCGGGCGGCACGTCGGCGACGGCAACGAACGCAGCCGCCCCGAAGAATGCGGCGCCCGCAGGCCTGCCGCGCTCGCGTCTGCTGATGGGCACGCTGCTGTCCGTGCAGATCGACCATCCCGATGCGGCACTGCGCGAGCGCGCCGAAGAAGCCGTCTTCGCCGAGGTCGCGCGCATTGATCTGCTGCTTTCGGACTGGCGCGCGGATTCCACACTCTCGGTGTGGCAGGCGCAAGCGCGCGAGCGCCGCGCGGTGATGCCCGAGGAGCTGGCGCTGGTGACCGAGGAGTGCCTGACGCTGCACGAACGCACGCAAGCCGCCTTTGATGTCGGCCTCGGCGCGCTGACCTCGCTGTACCGCGACGGCCGGCAGCCTAGCGAAGCGGAACGCCTCGCCGCCCTGGCGGTGAGCGGTCTCAAGAACCTCGACTATTGCCGCGAGACGCGCGCCGCGCGCCTGCGGCAGCCGCAGCTGCGGCTGGATTTCGGCGGTTACGGCAAGGGCTACGCTCTGCGCCGCGCGCAGGCGCGCCTTGCGGCACTGGGCATTGAGCGGGCGCTGCTGGACTTCGGCGGACAGCTGCACGCGTTGCCGGGCCGCGATTGGAGCGTGGGACTCGCGGAGCCGCTGCCGGCCCGTGCGCTGAGCCTGCGCGGCCGATCGCTGGCCGTCAGCTCCGCTGCTGAGCGCGGCCTCCACATCCTCGATCCGCGCAGCGGGAGCCCCGCGCAGGGCACGCGCGCCAGCCTGTGCATCGCACAGGATCCCGCGCTGGCCGACGCATGGTCCACGGCGCTGTTCGTGCTCGGCCGGGAAGGTCTTGCACCGGCGCAGGCCATGGGCGTGGCGGCCATGCTGATCGATGCACAGGGCGGAGTGCACGCCAACGAGCTCTTGACCCGCGAGCAACCGGGCCTGCTGCATCCATGAAGGAATTCCTCGCCCCCAAGGGCGGTCTTGCGGCCCTGCAACCGAGCACGCGCCTTGCCTTGGCGCTGTTTCTGGTGTTTGCGCTGCTGGGCTACGGTGTGATGATCGCATTGGGAGTTGCGCGCTCCGGATTGGATGTCACGAGCATCCGGGAGTACTACGGTGGCAGCACGCCAGAGCTAGCGAAGAGCACGGGCGAGTTGCTGGAGCTGACGCACTTCCACCTCTTCGCCATGCCGATGCAGCTGTTCGTGCTGGGGCATGTCTTCCTGCTGGGCCGCTACTCGCAGCGCTGGCGGCGCTGGATCGTGGTGGCGGCCTTCGCGGGAGCTGCTTGCGATCTCGCCGCGCCTTGGCTGGTTCAGGCCGCGGGCGAGTCCGGTGCCTGGGTCAAGCTCGCCGGCCGGCTGCTGCTGGCACCCAGTCTGATGCTGATGATCCTCGTTCCCCTGCTCGAGCTGCTGCGGCTCAGCTCAAGCCCCGCGCGTGCCACTCCTCCACAGGGACAGGGCGACGCTCACACAGGCTCATCGTGAAGTCTGCCCGACCCTGCGAGCGCGAGCGCAGGTCCGTGGCGTAGCCGAACATCTTCGCCAGCGGGACTTCCACGCGCACGATGCGGCGCAGGCCTTCATCCTGCACAAGGCGCACGCGTGCGCCGCGCGACTCCAGATCCGCCAACACGCCGCCGGAGAACTCGGGCGGCGTGTTGACCTCCACCGCCATCCACGGCTCCAGCACCTCCACCTGCGCGCGGGCCAGCGCGTCACCCAGCGCCAGCGCGCTGGCGGCCGCGAAAGCCAGTTCCTCCTCCGCACCCGCTTCGCAAAGCGCGGACTCGATGCGCACGCGCGCATGCGTCACCGGCCAGCCTGTGCGCGGCCCGCTGCCCATCGCATGAACCAGCGCGGCCTCGCAGGCCCTGCGCACGGATTCGCTCGCGGTCACACCGGCGGCCCACTCGATCGCGGGTGTTGCCTGCCGCGCTTGGGGCTCGATGCTCAGGCGAACCTGTGCGTGCAGCGCGCGCTCGCCGACCTGCCGATCCACCTCGCCCAGCCCCTGCGCGGAAACACCCGGCACTTCCTGAAAGGCCACACGCGGGGCACCGCTGATCACCGCCAGCTCGAACTCCCGCCGCAAGCGTTCTTCGGCAATCTCCAGATGCAGCTCCCCCATGCCCTCCATCAGCCACTGACCGGTGTGCGGGTCCTCGTGCGCATGAAAGCTCGGATCCTCGCGCTCCAGCAGTGCCAGTGCCTGCGCCAGACGCTCGCGGTCCTGTTCGGTGATCGGCTCCAGAGTGCGCTCGATGACGGCCTCCGGGCTCTCCAGTGCGTCGAGCAGACAAGGCGCCTCGCGCAGGCACAAGGTATCCCCCGTGCGCGCATGCACCAGACCCTCGAGCGCCACGATGTCCCCCGCCTGCGCGGACTCAAGCACCTCGCCATGATCCGCATGCAGGCGCAGAATCGCGCTCGGCTGTTCTTCGGCTTGCGTGCGCGGATTGAAGAGCGTCTGTCCGCCGCGCAAGAGGCCTGATTGCACGCGCACGAAGCACAGCTCACGGCGGCCGATGCGCTGGCGCTTGAATACCAGCAGCGCCAGCGGCGCGTCAGGCTCCACCTGCGGCGCAGGCAGATAGTCGACAACGGCATCGAGCAGGTGCGTCACGCCCACGGCCAGCCGCGCCGAGCCGCACAGGACCGGCAGCAGCTCGCCCGCGAGCACGCGCTCGCGCAGCAGGGCCACGCAGCGTTCGGGATCCGGCTCGCGACCTTCGATCAGCTCGCGCGTGAGCTGTTCATCGCGCTCGGCCAGCGTCTCCAGCAGTTCGGCCCGCAGCACGCCGATTTCATCGGCGCAGTGCGCGGGATGGGCGCGCTGCTCGGCGCGCACGCTGCGCGCGTCTGCGCGCTGCACGTAGCTGACGCCGCGCACAAGATCGATCACGCCCTGCACGCCGTCCCCGAACAGCGGCCAGGCCACGGGCACGGCCCGCACCTCCAGCCGTCGGGCGATCTCCTGCACCGTGCGCAGATAGTCCGCTCCCGGACGATCCAGCTTGTTGACGAAAGCCAGCGCGCGGACGCCGTGACGGCGCATCTGCCGCCAGACGGTCTCGGTCTGGGCCTGCACCCCCATCACGCCGTCGACCACAAGAACTGCACCGTCGAGCACGCGCAGGGACCGCTCGAC
>SYGM01000179.1 GCA_005799545.1 Planctomycetia bacterium
AGTCGGCTGGGGCTGGTGCCGCGGCTGTACACGCTCGAGGAGGCGATCGCCTGGCGCGGGCGACTGGCGATCTGAGGCCCGCCAATACGCTCCATTCGAAGGAATGCGGATTGGGCGAGTCCCGGCAAAGGGAGCAGTATCTCACCGGGGATACTGCTCCCAGTCTCCGTTGACAAGCCGTTGACGATTTCATGACCGTCCCGTGACAGGCTGAAGATCCCTAGCGCGTCTCATGCGACGGAAGACGAGGCTCCATCCCCTCGCTCCAAGGAAAAGCCAATCATGATCACCACCCCTATCTGCCTGACGCTGCTCGCGCTGCTCCCTCAGGACACCACCCAGCAGACGCTGTCCCGCATCCGTGCGCAGGCCGAGGCCTCGCGCGACTACAAGACGGCCGCTACGGCACTGACCGAACTGTGGAACCAGTCCCAGGCCGCCAAACCCGAAGAACGCGAGCTGGTCGGCCTCGCGCTGGTCGACCTGCACCTCGAACTCGGCCAGAAGGACGCGGCCACGGCCGTGCTCCAGACGCTCGACGCCAAATCGCCCGCGGTCTCCGCCCGCGCGAAGCGCCTGCAGCAGCTCGATCAGGGCTCGCTGGAAGCCGCGGTGCGCGAGCTGATTGCCGCGGGCAACTACGCCGGCCTGCAGAGCCTGGGTGCGGCGGTGCTTCCGATCCTCGAGCCGGACCTGCGCAGCCAGCTGCGCGGCGAGGGCGGATCTCCCTGGCTACTCTGGAACGCGCTCTCGAACTCGGCGCACGAAGCGCTCTCCCGCCTCGCGCTCGAAGAGCTGCCGCGCATGCCGGGTCGCCTGCGCGTCGAGCTGATCCCCAAGCTGCGCCCCGTCGGCTCCGCTTCCGCCCTCATCGCACAGCTGCTGCTCGATCCGCTGACGCGCAATCTGGCTGCGGAGCTGGTTTCCTCCTGCCTGCGCGACGAGCAGTCAGCCGTGCTGGTGCAGAGCGTCGAGCTGCTGCTCAGCTCCGATCCGGTGGCGGCCGCTAAGGTGTTCCGCACGATTCCATACACGGACAACCTCCGTTCGCTGATGCAGAAGGCGATCGCCTCGCCCCATGCGGACCTCAACACCGTGGCCGCCCGCTCCCTGCTCATCGGCATGCCCGGCCGCTCTGATTTCTCGCTGGAGCCGTTCGAAGGGCTTGCGACGCATTCCTCCGCGGAGATCCGCGGCCTGACGGCCGATGCGCTGAAATACCTGAGCGAGCCTGGCCCGATCGCGGTGCGGATGCTCGAGCGCTTGTCCAAAGATCCGGAGGATGCGGTGCGGGAGAGGGTCCGTGCCGCGCTGCAGAAGGATGACAACATCTGGGCACAGCTGTCGGCGGAAACGGTGCTCGGGCTGCTGCTTCCGACGATGCCGGTGCGGGAGCGGGACTACGAGCCCATCTTCGAGTATCTGCGGAATGAGACGGGGGAGCGTGCTCAGGCTATCCAGGCCGGTTGCGTGAGACTGCTGAAGGAGACGGAGCTCAGCGATCGTGCACGCGGCCGGGCACTGTGCCTTGCGCTGACGAAACCCACGCCCGAGCTGCTTGCGGACGCACTGAGCACCATCCCGAAGATCCCCACCGCGGACCTCGGCTCGATTCCGCCTGTTGCGTGCAACGCGCTGATCGAGGCCTACCTGCGTCAGCCCGCCGTCGAGCCGCAGCGGCTTGCCATGCTGGTCCACGTGGGCCGGCATTCGCTCGAGCTGACTCCGGCGACACTGGGTCTGGCCGCGGAGCAGCTGATGCGTGGATCCGAACCCTACGCGCTCGAGTCCCTGCTGGTCGCTGAGCCGGCTGGCCCCCGCAAGCTTGCCTGGGTGCAGCGCATGCTCGCCAACCCGATGCTTGCCGCCTCCGGACTGAAGATCATCGGTCAGACACGCATGCCGGAGATGCTCCCGCTGCTCAACGTCTGGGTGCTCGATCCAAGAAACGACGGTGCGGACGCGGCACACCAGAGCGCGATCGAAGCGCTGCGCCGCTACGGCAACACGGAGGCTGCCGAGATCATGCTGGAGCGCATCGCGGGTGCCCCCAAGCCGATCCGCGAGCCCTACGAAAAGGCGCTGGAGGCACTCGCCAAGTACTTCGAGCAGCGCCGCGCCTGGCAGGAGCGGCTCGATCGCGGCAATCGGCGCGAGACCACGATCCGCGAACTGATCGCCCTGTGCGAGGACCAGGAGCCCGGCGTGCGTGCGGCGAGCGCCAGGGCACTCGCCCGGCTGGAAGCGGTCGATGAGCTGCCCCGACTGATCCGCATGCTCAAGGACAGCGATGCCGGTGTCCGGGCTGCGGCTCAGGAGGCCTTGGAGCAGCTCCATAAGTCCAGATAAAGAAATTGTTTAGGATTGCACCAAAGATTCTGCGAGTTTTCTGAGAGGTCCGCGCCCCTGCCGACATTGGGCGCGCTCGGGGGTGCACCTCCGTTGGCATGGTAGGGTCCTTTTTCCTGGATTGGGCCCTCTAAGGACATGCGAGCGGATGGTGCATCCCCACTGGCTTTGCCTGGCAGCCCGGGCGTGTTCTAGCCTTGGGCCGTGAGCAGCCCCCTAAACCCGGTCGATCGACACTGGTTCTACGAGCGGGCGATCCAGTCGCCCGCGCAGCTGCTGCCCTTCCTCCAGCGGATCCACGGCGGACAGCCGCTGCGCCTGCGCGAGGATTTCTGCGCACGGGCGCGCTTGTGCGATGCCTGGCTGCAGGCCATTCCAAGCAGCAGCGCGGTCGGCATCGACTGGGACGCGGATCTGATCGCCGCCTCCGCCCCCCACCCGCGCAAGCAACTGTTCGCAGCGGACCTGCGCGCTCCCCATCCTCGCCATGCCCCCGCAGACCTTATTTTCGTGGGCAATTTCTCGATTTCCGAGCTCGCCACGCGCCTTGAGCTGACCGAGTACTTCCAGCGTGTGCGCGCGCAGGCTGCCCCGCGCGCCGTACTGGTGGTGGACACCTACGGGGGACCTGCGGCCTGGCGCACCGGCTCGATGCTGCGCATCCACACGCTGGACGATGGGCGGCGCATCCACCACATCTGGGAGCAGCGCGCCGTCGACCCGATCACCCACCGCGTCGAGAACGCACTCCACTTCCGGCTGGAAGACCGCGGCGAGATCGTGGCGGAGTGCACCGATGCCTTCCTCTACCGCTGGCGCCTGTGGGGGCTGGCGGACCTGATCGAGGCCGGGGAACAGGCCGGTTGGCTGGCTCCCGAGGTCTATCCGGAGCTGGAGGGCGGTCCGACGCGCCCGGAAGGCGAAAGCTGGGCAGCGTGCATCGCGTGGCGCTGCCCGGACTCTCCGAGAACGGAGGAATGAAGACGGGCTGCCGCGCCCCCCTGAGGGCACGCAGCAGCCCGCCTGTCGTCGTTGCCGGGTTGCAGGGCTCGCCAGAGCCCCCGGCATATCCTCCGGTGACCTTGACAGCACCGGCGTGGAACACAATCCGGGGAAAAGCAACTGCGGACCCGGGGTGCTTGGCATTCCTTTTGCTACCTCCTAGACATCCCCCCCCACACCACGGAACGGAACGAAAGGAGTTGGAGCCTTTCGCCCCCCCCCGGAGCCGTGGTGATTCGAGGCGGGCGTCACCTTGGAGTGGATGACGCCCGCCTCGTCCCTTTGGTGCAAGCCCTTAGCCTTGCAGCTTCCGTGGCATGCGAATTGCTCCCGTGCCAGCACACCTGAGTCGCAGGCTGGCCGGTCTTTGGAGCTTGGTCTGGCAGCGCTTTTGGTGAGCGGGGCGGAATCTGCTGAGAGTCGGCGGTCTAACCCCTGGACTGGACCGTCCAATCCTCGGACAGCTCTTCCGCCCCGCGTCCTCCTTTCGAGGGCCTCCCCAAGCCCGCAGGAGGTCCAGATTCCGGAATCAGTCCAAACTCCAGACTACGCCTAGCCCTCCACCGCATGGCTCCGCAGCCTGCGATCGGGTAGATCCTGTCTCACCGCGTGACTTGGTCCCTGCTCATCCTGATCGTCGCCATCCTTGTGCTGGCGATTGCCTTCCTCGTCCACCGGGAGGCATCCCTGCGCGAGCAGGCGGGTGTCCAGCGCGAGCGCGCCACGGCTCGCGAGCAGGGCACGCATCAGGCCCGGCTGCAATACCCCGCGGTCGACCTCTCCCGCTGCATCGGTTGCGGAACCTGCGTCAGTGCCTGCCCGGAGGATGGCGTCCTCGCGCTGGTGCACGGACAGGCGATGGTCGTGCATGGTGCGCGCTGCGTGGGCCACGGGCGCTGCGCTGCAGAGTGCCCGGTGGGCGCGATCGCGCTGACCATGGCGGACAGCAGCACGCGCAAGGACCTGCCCGCCCTGACCGAGCGCCATGAGTCCAAGCGCACGCGAGGTGTGTTCCTCGCAGGCGAGGTCACGGGCTATGCGCTGATCCGCACCGCGATTGCGCACGGCACCTCGGTCGCCGACGAAGTCGCGCGCCGTGTGGCGGACCTGCCGCCGCCGGAGGAGACAGAGTACGACCTCGTCATCGTGGGCGCAGGCCCCGCAGGTCTTGCCTGCAGCCTGCAGGCCAAGTCACGCGGCCTGAAGTTCCTCACGCTGGAGCAGGCCGAGTTGGGCGGCACGGTCGCGAAGTACCCGCGCCGCAAGCTGGTGATGACGCAGCCGGTGGCGCTGCCGCTCTACGGCAAGCTCAAGCGCATGAGCTATTCGAAAGAAGAGCTGATGGAGCTGTGGAGCGGCGTGATCGAGACGCAGGGTCTGCAGATCCGCACCGGAGAGGAACTGCGCTGTGTCACGCGTCAGGGTGAGAACCGACTGGAAGTGGAAACCAGCGCGGCCCGGTACCGCACGCGCGCGGTCTGCCTCGCTCTGGGCAGGCGTGGAACACCCAACAAGCTGGGCGTTCCGGGCGAAGACCTGCCCAAGGTCTCCTACAGCCTGCTGGATGCGGGCGGCTACACCGACCGCAGGATCGTGGTGGTGGGCGGCGGCGACAGCGCGATCGAAGCGGCGCTGGGGCTCAGCGAGCAGGTCGGCAACCGCGTGCTGCTATCGTACCGCAAGGCGGCCTTTTCACGGCTGAGGGCTCGCAATCAGGCGCGGCTGGATGCCGCCGTGAAGAGCGGACGCATCGAGCTGTGCCTCGAGAGCGAGCTGACGCGGATCACGCCGGAGGACGTGACGGTGCGCACCGGCGAGTACGAGGAGCGCAGCCTGCCCAATGATGAGGTCTTCATTCTGGCCGGAGGCAAGCCGCCCTTTGAGTTGCTGGAACGCTGCGGCATCTCCTTCGATCCCGCGGAGCGCGATGCGGCTGCACCGCTCGCCGAGCAGGGCACGGGGCTATTGCGCGCGCTGTGCATCGCACTGCTGATGGCGGTGGCGGTACTCGGATTCGCGGTCTGGTTCCGCGACTACTACACGCTCGAGGACAGCCGGCGCTTCGATGCTCCGGAGCACGCGTGGCTCAGGCCCACGGGAACGCTTGGACTGTCGCTCGCGGTGGCCTCCTGCGTGCTGATGCTGGCGAATCTGGCGTACCTGCTGCGGCGCTCCGGACGCCTGGCATGGCTGCCCGGCTCGCTGCAGCGCTGGATGAGCGCGCATGTCGCCACCGGCATCACCGCCTTTCTGCTCGTGCTGCTGCACGGCGGAATGGAGATCGGCAACACGCCGGGCGCACACGCGCTTTACGGGCTGGCAATCCTCGTGTTGAGCGGCGCGGTCGGCCGATATCTGTATTCGTTCGTGCCACGCGCGGCCAATGGCCGCGAGCTGGAGCTGGAGGAGGTCGAGGCTCGCCTGGAGCGTGCCCTGAGCGATTGGGACCGGCAGAATCCCGCCTTCGCCGACGAGGTGCGTGAGCGCGTTCGTCAGCGCCTCGTGGAACAGCGCTGGCAGGGCAATCTGTTCATGCGCATCCGCACGCTTCTGACGGCAAGGCAATCGATCGCGCAGCAGCTCGTGGCGCTGCGGCGGCGCGCGCTGGCCGAGCGGCTCAGCGCGAATCAGGTCGAGGCGCTGGTCAAGCTGACGCGCGAGGCGGAGGAAGCCGCGCTGCTGACGGCTCACTTCGAGGATCTGCGCGCCGTGCTTTCAAGCTGGCGCTACATCCACCGCTGGGTGGCCCTTGGTATGGTGCTGCTCGTGATCCTCCACATCTGGTCCGCAACGCGCTACGGAGGAGTCTGGCAGTGAACCGTCGGCTGCCGGCTGTGCTTGCGGCGCTCGCGTCCCTGACGCTGGTGGTCTGGTTCGTGTGGCAGGACTCTGAGCGGCTTTCCCCTGGTCCCCTGAGCGCCACGCATGCCCAGGAGCGCGGATTGGAGCAGCGCTGCGAGGAATGCCACGGGGAAGCACCGCAGTCGATGGCGAGCGCGTGCGGAACATGCCATCGCGAGATCCTCGACGGGATCGCGGGCAAGTCTGGACTGCACGGACAGCTGCCGGGTGTAGAGCGCTGCGGCACCTGCCACTCCGAGCACCATGGCGAGGAATATCAGCTGGTCAGCGCGGCCACCTTTGCCCGCTCAGGCATCGCCGAGCGCAGCGCCTATGCGCACGATGGACTCGACTTCCGACTGCAGGGAGCGCATGAAAAGCTCACCTGCAAGCAGTGCCACGCCCATGCCGACGATGCGCTGCTCGCCAAAGGCAAACGGCGCTTCCTCGGTCTCGACCAATCCTGCGCGAGCTGCCACAAGGATCCGCACTCGGGCAAGCTCCCGGACTGCGCGAGCTGCCACGACCAGAATGCGCCCTTCGCGACGGCCGCGCTGTTCGAGCACACGAGCGCCTTTCCGCTGAGCGGCGCACATGCCGGGCTCGGCTGCGCACAGTGCCACGAACCCGGCTCGGCGCGAGCCTTCGAAGCCTATGCGACCGCAGGCGCGAAGCCGGCCCTGCGCAAGTGCATGGATTGCCACGAATCGCCGCACCGCAGCGAGTTCCTGCGCGCAGTTGCGCTCGATTGCGACGGCTGCCACAACGCGCAGGCGCAGGGTTTCACGGCCGCGAAGGCCAGCCTCACGCCGGAACAGCACGCCTTGAGCGGCTTTGCGCTTGTCGCACCGCACGACAAGCAGCAGTGCAGCCAATGCCACCAACAGGGACTCGAGAGTTCGCGACCCGCGCGCAAACCGCAGGACTGCGTCGCGTGCCATGCCGATCCCCACGGCGGCCAGTTCAAGGAGCTCACGTGCGCGCAGTGCCATGGCGGTGAGCACTTCGCGCCCTCGCTGTTCGATGCGGCGCGCCACGCCGCCGCGGGTTTCGCCCTGCGTGACTCGCACTCAGCACTGGAGTGCAAGGCCTGCCACAGGACCGTCGCAGGATTGCAGCAGTTCCGGGGCCTCGCCAAGGCCTGTGCCGATTGCCACGAGGACGTGCATCGCGGTCAATTCCAGGACCGCTCCTGCGCACAATGCCATGACGAGCGGGCCTTCGTGCCCGCGCTCTACACGGCGGAGCAGCATGCGGCCGCGGGCTTCCCGCTGCAGGGCAGCCATGCCGCGCTCGACTGCAAGGCCTGCCATCAGGAGCAGGCCGACGGCTCGCGCCGGTTCCACGGCACGCCCCGTGATTGCGCGAGCTGCCACGAGGACCCGCATCAGGGGCAGTTCGGCGCAACGGGCTGCGCGGACTGCCATGGCGAGCAGCACTTCGCCCCATCGCTGTTCGATGCGGCACGCCACGCAGCGGCTGGCTTCGCGCTGCGAGGCGCGCACGCGAGCGCAGGCTGTGCGCAGTGCCACCGCAAGGAAGGCTCCGCGCAGCAGTTCCGCGGCCTGAAGAGCGCGTGCGCCGACTGCCACCGCGATCCGCATGACGGGGCCTTCGCCGCCGCCAAGGGGTGTGCGGAGTGCCACACAGATGAGAGCTTCGCGCTGGCCGCCGCGAGCTTCGACCACGCGCGCTGGACAGGGTTTGCTTTGCATGGCGCGCACTTCGCGATTCCCTGCGAGGCCTGCCATCGCACGCTGACGCCGGCGGAAGCGGGCGTCCAAGCAGGCGGAGCGAACACGGAGCTGCGCCGCAAGGCCCGGGCCAAGGGCAATCAGTGCCAGGACTGCCACGTCGACCCGCACGCAGGGCAGTTCCGCGATGCGCGCGGCGAGACCGGTTGCGCACAGTGCCACCAGGACGAGAGCGACTTCCGCATCACACGCTTCGATCACCAGACGATGAGCCGCTTCCCGCTCGACACGACGCACGAGAAGCTCGCCTGTTCGGCCTGCCACCGCACAGTCACTGCACAGGACGGCACCTCCAGCGTACGATTCAAACCTCTGGGCACGAACTGCGGGGACTGCCACGACCCGCGCCGATGAGCATCCGCACCCTTGCCTTGATTCCGTTGTTGGCCGTCACGGCTCCGCTCCACGCGCAGGAACGCGTGCGCGTCGATGCCAAGGTCAGCTCGCTGCTGGGCAACACGGTCTTCATCGATGCGGGTCAGGCCGCCGGACTGCGCGCGGAGGACGCCGTGTTCTTCGAGCTCGCCAACGGCACGGGTGCGGAGGGCCGCGTGCGTGCCGTGGCGAAGAACTCCGCCCGCGTCGAAATGCTCCCCGGGGCTCCGCTGCCTTCCGTCGGTGAACGCGCCTGGTCGGAAGTGCCACGCGAGCGCCTCAGCACACCCAGGGAACCGCAGGCCTGGGATCCCGAAAAGCCGCTGCTCGCTCCGGCGTTCGGTCGCGGCGAAGCGGAACGCGAGAGCCGCACTTCCGGTCGCGCCTATCTGCGCTGGAACGGCACGTTCGACAACCTCAACGGCAGTCGCAGCTATCACTACGGCACGCTGGGGATCGACACGCTCACGACCAATCCTTTCGGCAAGGGCGGTGATCTGCAGCTCGAAGCCGAGTGGTACACGCGCTCGGCGGATTCCGTCGGCTACACCAGCGATGACAGCGAGCTCAACCTGCGCCGCCTGTCCTATCGGAGCGGCGGCGTCGACGGCGAACCGACGCGCTGGGAATTCGGCCGCTTCCAGCAGCACGCCTTCCCGGAACTGGGCCGGCTTGACGGGGCTGAGTGGACGCAGGCACTCGCCGACGGCGCCAGCTTCGGCGCGAGCGCGGGCGCGATGCCGCTGCCGGTGGCGGGGCTCTCGAGCTTCGAGGACTGGCAGGCCGCCCTGTATTGGCGCGGCGCTTCCGGCGAGGACCAGCGGCTGCTCTACGGCATTGCGTACCAGAACACCTGGCATGACGGCGAACAGGACCGCAATCTGTTCCTCGGCTCGCTCGACTGGGATCCCTCGCGCGATTTCTCGCTGCGCGGCCGGCTGTGGATCGACCTGTACGACTCCGCCGACACATTCAAGGACTCCGGCTTCGAGATCAGCGAACTGTACGCCTCCGCCACGTGGCGCAGCGACAACAAGAGCGGCTTCACGCTGCGCGGCAGTCATCAGACCTATCCGCAGCTCCTGCGCGAGGAATACAGCGTCAGCGATCCGGAACTGCTGGCGGACGGTTATCGCGATCGGCTGGGCGCGAGCTGGTGGAAGCAGCTGGGCGCGATCACGCGCGTCACGGCGCGCGCCGACATGTGGCGCGATCAGGACGATGACGGACTCTCGTTCGAGGCCGGCGCCAGCTGGCGCGATCTGCCGTGGAGCAACGGCGATCTGTCCCTCAGCGCATTCCATGTCGACGGCAGCTACTCTTCCGGCCCGGGCGCGCGGCTGGCGGTCTCCCGCAACTGGGGGGCGGCCTTCGCCAACTTCGCTTACAGCTGGACGAGCTACGATCAGAAGGGCTTCGTGGGCGAGCAAGCGACGCTCGCGCACCACTCGCTGTTCGGCAGCCTCGACTGGACGATTGCCAACGAGTGGGATCTGGGCCTCTACGCAGAGGATCGCTTCGGCGACGAGCTCGACTCGTGGACACTGGGACTCAACCTGCAGTGGCGCTTCTAGGAGCCTGTCATGCAACGCACACGCACGATCCTCTTTGCACTGCTCCCTTCGCTGCTGCTGTTCGCCTGCGCCCTCGTTGGCAGCGGCCTCGGCGAGGACGTTCCTCCGCAGAAGTGGGACAAGCGCCGCGGTCCCGTCGTGCCGCACGAGAACTTCCCCAAGGATTGCTCGCTGTGCCATGAGGGCGGCAGCTGGAACCGGATCCGCGCGGATTTCCGCTTCGATCACGAGAAGGAGGCCGGTCTCAAGCTCGAGGGAGCGCACGCGCAGGCCGAGTGCCTGCGTTGCCACAACGACCGCGGCCCCGTTGAGCGTTTTGCGCAGCGGGGCTGCGCCGGATGCCACGAGGATGTCCACCAGGGTCATCAGGGCAAGAGCTGCGCCGACTGCCACAACCAGAGCAACTGGGAGGTGCGCACGGCGATTGCAGACCACAATCGCACGCGCTTCCCGCTGGTGGGCGCCCATGCTTCGGCGGACTGCGCGGCCTGCCACAAGGGCGCGCCCGTCGGACGCTTCGACCATGCGGACATCCGCTGCGAGGCGTGCCACGAGCCAGGACAATCACCCAATCACCGCACGCAGGGCTGGGTGACGGACTGCCAGCGCTGCCACATTCCGACCACCTGGACCGGCGCGGGCTTCAACCACTCCACCTGGCCGCTGCAGGGCGTCCACCGGCAGATCGACTGCGCTCAGTGCCACCAGAACGGCGTCTTCGCCGGCACGCCGAATCAGTGCATCGATTGCCACCAATCGGACTACAACTCGACGGCGAATCCCAACCACCAGACCGCGGGCTTCGGCACGGACTGCCAGAGCTGTCACTCGGCGAACGGCTGGGTGCCCGCGAACTTCAACCACAACCGCTTCTACCCGCTGACCGGCGCCCACACGGCACTGGCCTGTGTGCAATGCCACGCGGGCGGCGTGTATGACGGAACGCCGACCACCTGCTACGGCTGTCACCAGGGCGATTACCGCACGGCGCAGCCGCCCCACTCGGCCTCCGGATTCCCCACCACCTGCCAATCGTGCCACAACACGAGCACTTGGTCCGGCGCGAACTTCAGTCATCCCGACTTCCCGATCAATTCCGGTCCGCACGCCAGCTTCGACTGCAACCAGTGCCACACCGTGCCCGGTGTGTACACGAGCTTCAGCTGCACGGTCTGCCACGCCGCGGGTCCCACCAACAACGACCACGACCGAGTCAACGGGTACGTCTACAACAGCAACGCCTGTTACCAGTGCCATCCCAATGGCACCGAGGACGACTAGCGCGCGTCGTCGATCAGCGACTCCGCGTAGTCGATGCCGTCCGGCGTGCGCGAGCCGTGCCACGACAGGTACTCGCCGTCCGCGAGCACGAATGCGCTGCGCGCCAGACCTGTCAGCGCCGCCAGCTCATCGCCGTGCCTATTCTGGAACGGAAAGGGTTCGCTGCAGAGGAATACGCGCTCCGGGTGCGCAGTGCGCAGCTGATCCGCGCTGATCTCGGGATAACGCTCCGGGCAATCCGCGAAGACATTGATGCCACCGGCCTGACACAGCAGGTTGGAGGCGAACGTGTCGCGGTTGACGCTCATCCAGGGCTTGCGCCAGATCAGGTACGCGAAGCGGACCGCGCGCGCGCTGCGTGCGCGCGCCTGCACGCGTCCCGCTCGGCGCTCGATGGCATTCGCGATGCGCTGTCCTTCCTGCGGCCGTTGAAGCGCGGATGCGATGCTGCGCACCATGTCCGCCGTCTCCGCGCAGTCGCGGGGCATGCTGGTGTGGCAGCGCACGCCCGCTGCAACGAGCGCTGCGGCGTCCTCGCGGCGGTTCTCCTCTTCGTTGAGCAGCACCAGATCCGGAGCCAGCGCCACGATGCGGCGCACGTCGGGCGTCTTGGTCCCTCCCACCGCCTCCACGGTCTGCAGGGCCTGCGCGGGATGGACACAGTATTCAGTGATGCCGACCAGCTCCGCGCCGCAGCCGAGGTCGTAGACCAGCTCCGTGAGGCTGGGACAGAGGGAAACGATGCGCATGGCGGCCTCGACGATAGCAAAACCGATCTCTAGCCTAGGCCGGATGAGCTTCGATCCCGCCCGCGAGCTGCCCAGAGTCCTGCAACAGTACGACACCCTGCGCGCGCTGCTGGAAGCTCATCCGCAACTGCGTTCCCGCCGCTCGCACCTCTCCGGCTGGAGTACCGAAGAGCACATCGCGCACGTGACTCTGGCCAACGAGCTGGTACTGCGGAATCTGGGCAACCTGCTCAAGGGATCCGGTCTGCTCGTCATGCAGGGCGGTGATGCCACGCCGGGAGCGTTGGAGCTGCTGCAAGCAGGATCGCTCCCGCGCGGTCAGGCCCAGTCGCCCCGCATGGTCCGCCCGCCTGCACCTGTGGATGTTCCGATGCTGCTCGATTGGCTGCGGGAAGGCCGCGCCGGTTTCGCCGCGCTCGATCCCGCCCGCATCGCGAGTTCAGGCCTCAAGATTCCGCACCAGGTGCTCGGGCCGCTGGATGCGCCTGAGTGGCTGCGCTTTGCCGCCGTGCATACGCGGCACCATCTCGGCATTGCCTGTGAAATCCTCGCCGCGCTGGGCGCGACCGACCTGCCGACGCTGCCGGCCTGAGCGCGCTCAGGGCACCCAGAGCACGCGCACCGCGTTGGAGAAGTTGAAGCCCTCCGGCGCGCAGAAGGCGACCGGATTGCGGTACCACGCCTGATAGTAGCGCGTGTCACCCGGCGCGGGCGCGCCGCTGGTTGAGATGGGAGCATCCGAAGGGCTCGGCCACGCGAGGATACCCGCGAGGCTCGCATTGCGCGCGCCCAGTCGCACGATGCTGCCGCCGACGCAGCGCAGACCGTCACCGAGCGCCAGACCCAGTCCGTTGGACTGCGCGCTGGTGCCCTGGAAGATCAGGGTCGGGGCGTTGGCCGGCAGTTGCATCGCCAGCAGCACGAGACTGTCCTGGCCCACGGAAGCCTGACCGCTGCCCATGAGACGAACGCCCACGCCGAAGGAACTGCGGCAGCCGGCCTGCTGGCCGACGGGGCTCTCGTTGCCGCACGGACAGGCAGCACCGCTGCCGTCACCGAAGCACACCGGGATGCCGCCGTTGCTCTCGCAGCTGTCCAGCACACCGTTCTGGTTGATGTCATTGCCGCCGTTCTGGATCTGGCAGATGTCGCCGATGCTGTTCAGATCGCAGTCGGCCTGATCGGGGTTGGCGTACTGCGGACAGTTGTCGACCAGATCATTCCAGCCGTCGCCGTCGGTGTCGATCGAGATGACCCACGGCTCCGAGCCGTGCACGCCATCGTTGGCGGCGAAGAACAGCCGGCCGTTGGCATCGCTGAGCGACTGCGGGACCGAGTCGAGCGCTCCGACGCGAATGTCCTTCGCCAGCACGGTGCCGGCAGCGGTGCCGTTGCTCTTCCAAAGCTCGATGCCGTTGACGCCGTCATTGGCCGCGAAGTAGAGCGTGCCGCCGACGAGCTTGATCTGATTCGGATTCGAAGCCGCGGCACCGGGGTTGATGTCCTTGAGGAGGGTGGTGCCCGCCTGGCTGCCGTCGCTGCGCCACAGCTCGGTGCCGTTGGTGCCGTCATTGGCGGTGAAGCAGAGGAACCCGCCGCCGTCGGCGAGGTTGCCCACGTTCGACGAGCCGGCTCCGACGACGATGTCGCGCAGCAGCAGCGTGCCTGCCGCGCTGCCGTCGCTGGTCCACAGCTCGGTTCCCGACGCATTGATGGTCGCCGTGAAGAACAACTGTCCCATCGCGCTCGTCAGCTGCGCCGGCGATGGCGAGCTGATGCCGGGCAGGATGTCCTTGACCAGCACTGTGCCGGCGCCGGTACCGTCCGATTTCCACAGCTCGAATCCGCTGATGCCGTCGTTGGCCGTGAAGTACAGCGTGGCACCCACGCGCGTCAGCTGCGAGGCGCTCGAGCTGGCGGGGCCCGTGCGCACATCACGTACCAGCACCGTGCCGACATTCGAGCCGTCGGTTTTCCACAGTTCGAACCCGTTGATGCCGTCGTTGGCGCTGAAGAACAGCTCGGTGCCCACCACCGTGAACCCTGTGCAGGTTGAAGAAGACGCTCCCGCCGCGATGTCGCGCACGAGCACGGTGCCCCCTGCCGTGCCATCGCTGGACCACAGCTCGTAGCCGTTGGCCGCCCCGTCGCTGCCCGGGAAATAGACCCGTCCACCCAGTCCAGCAAGCAGCCCGACCGCGCCGTCTTCGATGCCGGGGCGCAGATCGCTGACCATGTAGGTTCCAGCCGCGCTGCCGTCACTGACCCACAGCTCACGGCCGTTGCCCGGCGTGCTCGCCGTGAAGAACAGCTGACCACCGACCTGAGTCAGGCCCTGAGGTTCGCTGCTGGCGGCTCCCGGCGCCAGATCCAGGAGCAGGTAGGTGCCTGATGGCGTGCCGTCGCTGCGCCACAGCTCGCGTCCATGCACGCCGTCACCCGCCACGAAAAAGGCCAACGAACCCACGCCCGTGGCGGTGCCCATGGCACTGTCCGCCGCGCCGGGGCGCACATCCGCGACGAAGTAAGGGTCTTGGGCTGGCGCCAGGGGGGCGCAGACCAGCATCAGCGTGGTCAGGCAGCTGGCCTGAGCCGGACGGGAGTCGGGGAACTGCATGGAAGGAATTTCCGGGGGATAGGAGGATCTCGATGAAACCTACCCCATGATTCCGCAGGAGGTCGGCCACGTTTCCGCCTGAGGTCCGCCACGGCCCCAGCCGAAGAAAGGAACCCGCGGTGCTAGGATCCCGCCGGAAGCAGCCGTGAACCAGCAGCACTGGACCTTACCGTGAACCACGACGAGCACCTCCTTGAGCCCGCTCTCAAGTACGTGATGCTGGAGCTGACCTCCCGCTGCAACCTGCGCTGCGTTTATTGCGCGGTGAGCCAGCCGGACTTTCACGGACTCGACATCACTCTGGGGTTCGACCGTCTGCGCGCCGAGCTCGGATCCGAGGGCGGAATCGAAATCCAGATGAATGGTCACGGCGAGACGACGATCGTGCGCAACTGGGATGTGCTCGCGCGGGAGCTGATGGACGACGGTCATCGCCTCTCGCTCACTTCCAATCTTGCGATCCCGCTGCGCGATGAGGAACTGAGCGTGATTCGCCGCATGAGCCGCGTCACCGTCAGCCTCGACACGTGCGATCCTGAGCTGCTGGCACGCCTGCGGCGCGGCTCACGGCTCGAGAAGATCGAAGCCAATCTGAAGCGCATCCGAGCCGGCGGCAGCGGCCCATATGTCGCGATCAACTGCACCTTCACGGACAAGGTGATGGAAGGACTTCCTGCGCTGGTGGACTGGGCAGCGGCGCATGACCTGCAATGTGTCGCTCTGACGAACCTCGTCGAGTACCCCCAGGTGGATCCGGAGATGATCGTGCGCCATCCCGCGGAAGTCGATCCCGTGCGCGCGCTGGCGCTGGTCCGGGAAGCTCGCGAGCGAGCAACACGCCAGGGTCTGGACTTCCACGCCATGGACGGCTTGCAGGAACTGCTGGTGGAGGCGAGTGCACGATGGCCCGCCGCCTGAGCTCGATCCCCCAAGCAGGCGAAACCCGCGACTGCCTCGATCCGTGGAACACGATGCTGCTGCAGGCCAATGGCGATGTCGCGCTGTGCTGCTGGTCCAAGGCGGTCGGCAATCTGCATGGATCCAGCCTTTCCGAGGTGCTGCGCGGCGAGAAGGCGAGAGAGCTGCGCCGCACGCTGCTCTCCGGCGAGCTGATCGATGATTGCCGCAACTGTCCCGCGCGCGGCCTCGTCAGCCGCGGAGCGCTCAAGGTCAAGGTCGAGGAACTCGCTCAGGAGGCTCTGCAGCGCGCAGAGCTGCGCCGCTGGCGCACGCACGCGCAGGTTCTCGAGGCGGACCTCATCGAGCAGCGCAGACACAACGCGACCATAGGAGCAGATCTCGAGCAGCAGAAGCTCCACAACGCCACCGTCCACGCCGACCTGACGCAGCAGAAGCTCCACAACGCGACATTGAGCCGGGAACTGGCGGCTCTGAGGCCCCACGCCGAGCTGCTGGAATCAGATCTCGCGCAGGAAAAGCGGCACAACGCGACCATTGATGCCGACCTGACGCATCAGAAGCTCCACAACGCGACCGTCGACGCCGATCTCAAGCAGCAGAGGCTTCACAACGCAACGCTGGCGCGAGAGCTCGCAAGCCTGCGTCCCCATGCTGGCGTGCTCGCCGCCGATCTCGAGCAGCAGAAGCTGCACAACGCCACCGTGAACGCCGACCTGACGCAGCAGAAGCTCCACAACGCGACGGTCGATGCCGACCTCGCGCAGCAGAAGCTCCACAACGCGACGCTGGCGCAGGAACTCGCAAGCCTGCGTCCCCATGCCGCCGTGCTCGCCGCCGATCTCGAACAGCAGCAGCTGCACAACCGGACGCTGGCTCTGGAGCTGGCGGCACTGCTGCCTCATGCAGCCACGCTGGAGGCGGAACTCGCCACGCTGCGCAAACACGCTCAGACTCTTGCCACCGAGCGCGATGCGCTGGCAAAGCATGCGGCGAACCTCGAGGCCGAGAAGGCGGCCCTGGAAAAGGCGCTCGGGCGCGGGGTGCTCGGAAGGCTGCGGCGCTGGACGGCGCCGCTCAAGCGCATGCTGGGCAGCGGCTGACAGCACCTTGTAGGCTGCTCCTCAAGGCGGACTGGCTTTGCGAAGGGCATCCGCTGCCAGATGCCCTCGATCGAACAGCGACTTCAGCAAATCGGCGGAAATCGTGGGCTCAGGACCGGAAGTGGTCCCTGCACGACTCGCCGCGGACCACTCGCGGTGCTGCGCATAGAGCGCGGAGATCTGGGCATGCTCAGGAAACTCGGCATCGTCGTAGTGGTAGATCTTGCCATCGACAACAGCGAAGGACTTGCCGGGGACCTTGTCCGGCAGGGCCGTGCGAACGCCCAGGACGGGGACGATCGCCGCTCCGCGAATATCAAGCATGTGACCGATCGTCATTTCGCTGTAGATCAACGCCCTGCGAAACTTGCTGTGGCCTGGCTCCGTCACCACTCGTTCGAGGAGGATCTGGAGGTTTGCCAATTGCGTGACCTTCGCCTCCACTTCTTGGCGGGAAAACAAGGGCAGGGGTTGAGTGGGAACGGCTTCTCGCTGTGATCCTTGTGTGGTGAGTGGATCCGGCTGTGCGGCTTCGAGAGCTGCCTTCGGGTGGGCTGGATCCTCCGCCTTTGGCTCAGACGCGATCGGCGCTGGGGCATGCATGTTGGGGCTCTCACGCTGCCACACAATGGCGATGATTACTGCTGCCGCCGCGCAGGGAAGGAGAACCCACCACCGATATCTACACATACTCATGTCCACGTCCGGGTGAGTGTCATCCAAAGAACCGAGATGCGAGGGGTGGGCATTGGCAGGCTAGAATCAAAAACAAAGCAGTTGCGAGGATCGCTAGGCACGACGCGTGCGGGTGAATTCCCGGCATCCGGTCGTGAAGGCGGGTGGCGGTGTGCCGTCGTGGATCCGCAATTGTCTCGGGGTTCGCTCGGGCTAGCAGCCGCAGGCAAGGGAAAGCGAACGCGTGAACACGTTCGTGTGAGGCGAGGACTGCGTATACCAGATCGTAAAGTTCACGAAGTCAGGAGTTGCGCCACAATGGGTGGCGAGTCTCCCGGGCCGCTCGTACTCATCGGGGACGATGACCGAACCTCCGGGCCGCCCAACCTCCAAGTCGTGGTCTGAGTTTCCCGTCCACTCGACATCAAAAGTCTCGTAACGACAAGGCAGCGGATTGACAGGGCAGGGCTGGCAAGGGGACTGCCCTTGGGTAGAAGTCTGGGTGGCCGTACTCACGAAGAAGTGAACTCCCGATGGTATCTGTCCGGTAGCGCTATCTGTGAAAGTAGCGGTGCAGACAGTTGTGCAGTTGACCCCTCCCGATTGGGCAAGGACAGACGTTCCTACACAAAGCGCCAAAAGCGCACATGTTGCGATTGTGGATTGGAGACGAGGTATGTTCATTGGGGTCTTGCTGCTTTGAGCTCCATAGAGGCCTTGCTAGCCTTTTCCAACAGGGATGCAATCAGCTCGGGAGGCACGGTTGGCTCAGGACCGATCGCGTCGCCTTTCTGATTGCCCTCCAGCCAAGCCCTATGCTCGGCGCGAAGTGCTTTGAATCGGCCTTCTTCGGGGAACTCCGATGCAAGGAAGCGGTAGAAGCGCCCGTCAAAGGAACAGTGCAACACTCCAGGTACCTCCGGCGGGTAGGTATAGCTCACCCCCTCTGGAACCACGATTGCTTCACCGCGAGCGTCAAGTGTGTATGCCATGCACATCCCGAAGAACATATGGCCACGACCGATTTGATATTGCCCCGGCTCCAAGAGCGCATGCTCAAAAACTGCCTGCATCTTCTGCAGTTCCGTGAGCCTGTAATCGATCTCGGCCTGAGTCAGGCGACCAGACTTCTTCCAGGGACTCGTGTTTTCGCCATCAGCTGGTGCTGCCACACTCGTCGTGGACGTGGATGCCAAAGCTGGCTCCGAGGATTCCAGGGCGATGCTTGCATGATGGGTTTCGGCGAACACGGAGTTCTGTGGGGCGAGCGTAGTTTCGATTGGCTTCGGAGCTTCCTGTTGCAGAAACAGCAGAAGCGAGATCAAGACTCCAATCGCCAGTAGTAAGCTCGGGAAAAGCTTCACTGCTGTAGTGTACCCCACCCCGCGGCTTCCGCAAGGCGTGACTGCCATGCAGCAAGCTGCCCTCGATCGGACAGCGATTTCAGCACATCGGCGCGAATCGTGGGCTCAGGATCCCCGAGCGTCGACGGGGAACCGAGGCTCGAACGCGTAGCGCTTGCCAGCCTTCACAATCCGACCGAAAGCATGGTCGGGATCGTGATAAAAAAGTCCGATCGCCGCTTCGCGCGCGGCCTTTTCCAACCAATACGAACGCTGCTCAAAGGAGCGCACCACATCCAGGTCATACGCCATGATGTAGGGCGGCTGGATGTGATGGGTCGTCGGCACCACATCGGACCAGAAGATCGCTGTCTCACCCGCCCCACCGCGGAACTCGATCACCGCGACTCCATCGGAGTGCCCGCCGAGCACATGCATCCACAAACCAGGCAGCAGCTCGCGACTGCCTTCCACTCCCTGGAGTCGGCCCAGTGCTTCGATGGGCTCGACATCTTCGGCGCGGTACGAGCCCGAGCGAGCATGACCGGGGTGCTTCGCCATGGCAATCTCCACCGCGGGCGCGTAGTGCTGCGCTTTCGGGAATAGCGGCAGCAGGCGCCCCTCGCGCTCGATCACCTGAGCGCCGCAATGATCCCAATGGCAATGGGACGCAAGCACATGCGTCACTTGTTCCGGCGCAAATCCTGCCTGCGCCAGGGTTTGCACCAAAGTCTCGGTCGGCAGGAGGTGGTAGATCTGCTTCCACTTCTCTTCCCAGCGTTGGCCCACGCCCGGTTCGAGGATCACCACATGTTCGCCATCGGTGGCGAGAAAAGGCCTCAATGCCAGCAGGATGGTGTTGTCTTCGATCGGTGGCGTCCATTGCCGCCACAGGTTGGCAGGCACGACACCCCACATGCTGCCGCCGTCGAGGCGCAGGAAACCATCGGAAAGGTTGGTGATGGTCCAGCGCCCGACGCGCACGGAGCGAGCCTGGTAGGCAACCGGCGAACTGGAAGCCGGCACGGCTCAGACCGCCTTGGCGCCCTTCAGGATCGAGCGCGAGATGATCAGTCTCTGGATCTCGCTGGTGCCCTCCCCGATCACGCACAGCTTGGCGTCGCGCCACATGCGCTCGACGGGATACTCGCGTGAGTAGCCGTAGCCGCCGTGGATCTGGATCGCTTCGTAGGTGACGCGCATGGCGGTCTCGGAGGCGAACAGCTTCGCCATCGCGGCCTCCTTGCCGTAGACCTGATCGGCGTCCTTGAGGCGCGCCGCGTGGTACACCAGATGCCGGCTGGCTTCGATCTCCAGAGCCATGTTGGCGAGCTTGAACTGCACCGCCTGCTGGTCGGAGAGCTTCTTGCCGAAGGCTTCGCGATCCTGCGCATACTTCATGGCGACGTCGTAAGCACCCTGAGCGATGCCCAGCGAGAGCGCCGCGATCGAGATGCGGCCGCCCTCAAGCGTCTTCATGAAGGTCTTGAAGCCCTCGCCCTCGGGTCCGAGCAGGTTGTCGGAGGGAATGCGCGCATCCTGGAACACGAGGCTGGCCCAGTCCGAGCCGCGCATGCCGAGCTTGTGCTCGCCCGGCTCCACCGAGAAGCCCGGCGTCTCGCGCGGGACCACGAAGGCGCTGATGCCCTTGGGTCCGAGCTTGGGATCCGTGACCGCCGTGCAGATGAAGGTGCCGGCGTAGTTGGCGTTGGTGATGAAGCACTTGGCGCCGTTGAGCACGTACTCATTGCCTTGGCGCAGCGCCGTGGTCTGCGTGCCGCCCGAGTCCGAGCCCGCGTTGGGCTCCGTGAGCCCGTAGGCACCCATGAACTCGCCCGCGATCAGCTTGGGGACATACAGATTGCGCAGCCGCTCCGAGCCCCACTTGTAGATCGGGTAGGTGCCCAGCGACACATGCGCCGCCAGCGTGAGACCCGTCGAAGCGCACACGCGCGACAGCTCCTCCACTGCGAGGCAATAGGCCAGCGTGCCGCCGTTGGAACCGCCGTACTCCTCGGGGAACGGAATGCCCGGCAGACCCAAGCCCACGATCTTCTTCCAGGTCTCGTGCGGGAAACGGTGCTCCTCGTCGATCTCGTGCGCCAGCGGCTGAACCTCGGCGAGCGCGAATTCGCGCACCATGTCGCGGATCATGCGCTGATCCTGCGTCAGGTCGAAGGAGTGTCTGATCTCGGGGAGCGTGTAGCTTCCGGTCGTCGTGCTTGCCATGAATCAGTCCTGTTCGATCTTCCAGCCTGCCGTGCGGCGACCGTCGCCGCCATCCGCGTCGCCATCGTCCTTGTTATCGCGATACTCGCGGTAGAACTCCGTCGAGCGACCGCTGCCGACCCATTCGATCAGCGCGGCCTTCGAGAACTTCCACTCGCGCCCTATTTTGCGCGCGGGAACGGCTTCGGTGTGCAAAACCTTGTTGAAGGTCTTGAGAGAAACTCCCAGCAGCGCCGCGGCCTGCTCGATGTCGAGGATCTCGGGCAGCGACTCAGGATTCTTCTGCGTGCTCATGCGCCCTCCAGCTTCCAGCGGCGCTCCATCTCGGCCTGGATGTAGCGCGCGATCTCGTCGGTGTTCGTGCCCGGGCCGAAGAGCTTGGCGTAGCCCTGCGCCTCGAGCGACTTCATGTCGTCGCCGGGGATGATGCCGCCGCCGACCAGCAGGACATTGCCCAACCCGCGCTTTTCCAGCTCGGAGCGCACGCGCGGGAACAGCGACATGTGCGCGCCCGACAGGATCGAGAGCCCGACCACGTCGACATCCTCCTGCATGGCGGTCTCGGCGATCATCTCGGGCGTCTGGTGCAGGCCCGTGTAGATCACCTCCATGCCATGGTCGCGCAGCACGGAAGCGACCGTCTTGGCGCCGCGGTCATGCCCGTCGAGGCCCGGCTTGGCCACGAGGACGCGGATCTTCTTCTGGCTCATCTTTGTGGGGTCCTTCCTAGAGGATCTTGGGTTCCTTGTACTCGCCGTAGACCTCGCGCAGGCAGTCCGCGATCTCGCCGAGCGTGCAGTCGGCGTGCGCCGCCGCCACGAAGCGCTCCAGCAGGTTGTCGCTGCCGCGCGCCGCATCGCGCACATCGTCGAGCGCCACCTTGGCGCGCTTGGCATCACGCCGCTTGCGCAGGTCCGCCAGCCGCGCGTGCTGCTCGCGCTCGACGGCAGGGTCGATGCGGTGCAGCTCGATGGTCGGGCCGTTCTCGTCCTCGCGGTAGCAGTTGACGCCGACGATCTGCTTCTCCTGCTGCTCGATCGCGCGCTGGTAGAGCACCGCCGAGCGGTGGATTTCGCGCTGGATCCAGCCATCTTCCGTGGCCGCGACCACGCCGCCGCGGCGCTCGATCTCGGCGAAGTACTTCATGGCCTCTTCCTCGAGGCGGTTGGTCTGCGCCTCGACGAAGTAGCTGCCCGCCAGCGGGTCGATGACATGCGCCACCTCGATCTCCTCGGCGATGATCTGCTGCGTGCGCAGCGCGATCTTCACGGCCTTCTCGGTCGGCAGCGAGAGCGTCTCGTCCATCGAGTTGGTGTGCAGCGACTGAGTTCCGCCAAGCACCGCCGCCAGCGCTTCGAAGGCCGTGCGCACGATGTTGTTCTCGGGTTGCTGCGCCGTCAGTGAGACGCCGGCGGTCTGCGTGTGGAAGCGCAGCATCCAGGAGCGCGGATCGCGCGCGCCCACGCGCTCCTTCATGTGCCGCGCCCAGATGCGGCGCGCCGCACGGAACTTGGCGATCTCCTCGAAGAAGTCGAGGTGACTGTCGAAGAAGAACGACAGACGCGGGGCGAAGTCGTCGACATCCAGACCCGCCGCCATGCCGCGCCGCACATACTCCATGCCGTTGGCGAGCGTGAAGGCGAGCTCCTGCGCTGCGGTCGAGCCCGCCTCGCGGATGTGGTAGCCCGAGATCGAGATCGTGTTGAACTGCGGCGCGCGCCGCGCGCAGTAGCCCATCACATCCGTGATCATGCGCAGCGCAGGCTCGACGGGCACCAGCCAGGCGTGCTGGGCCTGGTACTCCTTGAGG
>SYGM01000180.1 GCA_005799545.1 Planctomycetia bacterium
CATGCGCAGCGCCGCTTCGGCCGCCCAGCTCTTGCAACTGCGCTCCAGACCGCGCGGTGCGCGCTGCGGCCCGGTCGGGACGGAGGAGGCGGAACTCTCCGGCGTGGAGGAGGCTGAGGTAGAGCTTTTGGAGGCTATCTGCTGGCTCATGGCGTTCTCTTCATCCTAGCCCCACCCGCCGCACCGTGCCCAGCACGCTCCTCAGCATTGCCCCGCCCAGCACGCTCCTCAGCATTGCCCCGCACCCGGCTGCAGCGCAGACTGAACCGCTATCGCGAGCCCCACTCGCGAAGCCGGCGCCACACCGCCGCCCCGCACCGCCCGTGTCCAACCGCGCCATCTCCATCGCCGCCCTGATCTGGGGCACGAGCATTTTCCTCAGCCGCATCATCGGCCTTGTGCGCGAGGCCGTGATCGGACGCACGCTCGGTGCGGGCCCGGATGCCGACGTCTACTGGACCGCCTTCGTCCTGCCCGACTTCCTCAACTACCTCCTGGCGGGCGGCGCGCTCTCGATCGTCTTCATCCCGATCTTCCAGCGCCAGCTGAGCCGCCACGGCGAGCAACAGGCCCGCGAGACTTTTTCGACGCTCTTCAGCTTCCTCACGCTGCTGCTGCTTCTCGCGACGCTCGCGCTGCACTTCGCCGCCCCCGCACTCGTTGCGCTGGTCGCTCCGGGCTTCTCCCCCGCCCAGCTCGAGCAACTGACGGCCCTGACACGCATCATCCTGCCCGCCCAGATCTTCCACATCCTGGGCGGACTCTTCTCCGCCGCACTTCAGGCGCGCGACTCGCACACCGTGCCCGCCTTCGCGCCGCTGATCTACACGCTCGGCATCATCGCGGGCGGCCTGCTGAGCTCCAGCGCCGAGGGCTTTGCCTGGGGAGTGCTCGCGGGCAGCATCGCGGGGCCCTTCCTCCTTCCGCTGCTCGCCTGCGCGCGCCGCGGCCTCTTGCCCCGCCCGCGCTGGAACTTCCGCCACCCCGATCTCTCCGACTATCTGGCGCGCTCGCTCCCGATCATGCTCGGCTTCTCCATCATCGCCGTCGATGACTGGATCCTGCGCCGCGAAGCGACGCTGATCGACTCGGGCGCCGCCAGCACGATCACCTACGCCAAGAACCTCATGAAGGTGCCGATGGGCGTCTTCGGCCTCGCGCTCGGCGTTGCTTCCTTCCCCACCCTCGCGCGCCTCGTCGCCGAAGGTCAGGTCGCCAGGATGCACTACACGCTGCTCGGCACCCTGCGCACGCTCTTCGTGCTCTCCTTTGCCGCTCAGGCCGCCCTCAGCGCCAACGCCACCGACCTCGCCGCCCTGATCTACGGCCGCACGCGCATCGACGCCGAGGCGCTCCAGACCATCGGCGCGCTCACGACGCTCGTCTCCATCGCGCTGGCCGCCTGGTCCGCCCAGACGCTGCTCGCGCGCGGTTTCTACGCGCTCGGCAACACCTGGATTCCGGCCGTCCTCGGCACCTTCGTGGCCCTGCTCTTCTTTCCCCTCTACGGCCTCCTGCGCGAGCACTACGGCCTCTTCGGCCTCGCCATCGCCAGCTCGCTCGCAATCCTGCTCTACACCTTCGCCCTCAACATCCTGCTCGATCGCGAGCTTGCCCGCCGCGGAGAGCGCGTCGACGCCCACTGGAATCCCTTCTTCGTGCGCACGCTCGTCGCGCTGGGCCTTGCGATCGGTCTGGGTCGCGCGGTGGCGTGGGTCTTGCCGGACGATCCGTCGCTGCTGATGACGGGCCTGCGCGCGGGACTTGCCTGCGGGAGCGCGGCGGTCGGATTCCTCATCGCGGCGGCGATGCTGGAGGTGGGCGAAGCGCGCTCACTGCTGCAGAGAGTGCGACGGCTTCGCTCCTAGCGGAGCGCGTACGGTGTCAGGTACCTGATGCATGGTCCGTCCAAAGAAGGAATCACATGCCTGACATCGGTTGGATCAGCTGGCGAGCTTGCCGCAGGCCTTTTCCACCGCGCTCACCAGCGCACCCCCGCAGAGCAGCCAATGGGCCGTGGCGATGTCATCCGCGAGATAACGATCGCGCTCCAATGCAGGCACCGACTTGCGCAGCAGCTTGTGCGCGGCCTCGACGCCCTTGCCCGCCTTGAGGTCGGCGTGGAATTCGCGCGCCTGGGCTGCTGCGAGCCACTCCAGCGCCAGCACGCGCTCGGTGTTCTCGAGGATCTCCATGGCCTTGCGCGCGGCGGTGACGCCCATGGAGACATGGTCTACCTGGTTGGCGCTGGTCGGGATGGTGTCGACGCTGGCGGGATGGGCGAGGATCTTGTTTTCGCTCGCCAGCGCGGCGGCGGCGACCTGCGCGATCATGACGCCGGAGTTGAGTCCGGGCTTGGGCGTGAGAAAGGCGGGCAGGCGCGAGAGATCGGGATTGACGAGCTGCTCGATGCGCCGCTCGCTGACGTTGGCGAGGGTTGCCAGCGCGAGTCCGAGGTAGTCCAGCGCGACGGAGAGCGGCTGGCCGTGGAACTGACCGGCGGAATGCACTTCGCCCGTGTCGGGGAAGACGATCGGGTTGTCGGTCACGGCGTTCAGCTCGTTCTCGACGATCTCGCGCACGTGGGCGTAGGCGGCCTTGAAGGCGCCGTGGATCTGCGGCACGCAGCGCAGGGAGTAGGGATCCTGAACGCGGTCGCAGTCGGCGTGGCTCTGCAGTACTTTTGAGTTCCGTAGGCACGCGCGCACATTGGCCGCCGCCCGCGCGTGGCCGGGCTGACCCTTGAGCGCGGCGAAGCGCTCGTCAAAGGGACGCGAGCTGCCGAGCAGGGCCTCGATCGAGAGCGCGGCGAGGACGTCAGCGGCCTTCGAGACATTCTCGGCGCGCAGAAGTGCGCCGACGGCGATCGACTTGATGATCTCCGTGCCGTTGATCAGCGCGAGACCTTCCTTGGCACGCAGGCGCAGTGGCTGCATGCCGATGATCTCGAGTGCTTCGCGGGCGGTGTAGGCGCCGGTATTCTCGCCGTCGTAGAGCAGCACATCGCCGTGGCCGAGATAGGCCGCCGCCATGTGCGACAGCGGTGCGAGGTCGCCGCTGGCGCCGACCGAACCCTTCTTGGGCACGAGCGGGCGGAATCCCGCATTGATGAGCTTCACGAGGTTCTCGGCGAGCTCGAGGCTGATGCCGGAGTGACCGCGCAGGAGGCCGTTGAGGCGCAGGATCTGGGCGCAGGTGACCTCCTCGTTGTCCATGTACTCGCCCACGCCGCAGCAGTGCGAGAGGATCAGGTTCTCCTGCAGCTCGGCGAGATCCGCCTCGGGAATGAACTGGTTCTTGAGCTTGCCGAAGCCGGTCGTGATGCCGTAGATCGGCTTGCCGCTGGCGATGGCGCGCTCGACCACGGCGCGGGAACGGCGCACGCGCGCCTTGGCGCTCGGTGCGATGCGGACGCGGATGCCGATGCCGCCTTCCGCGAAGACCGGCGCGAGTTGGGCGAGTGTGAGGGAGGTTCCGTCGAGAACGATCGTGGTGGCCATGCGCAGCGCAGAGGATAAGGACCGCAGCGCCTGCCTGAGGACGGGCGTTGCCGGAAAACCTCAGGATACTGCTCCCTTTCCCGGGACTCGCTCACGCCGTGGTTTCCGAGCCGGCCCTGGGGCTTCCCAAGCTACAGGGCTCGAGAGCCGCGATGCCAGGCTTCCACCGGCTGCGCAGCCGATGCATGGGCTGAAGCCTCTCCAACGCTCTAGCGTCGAAGGAGCGCGGCACTTCGTGCATTCAGGCGGTTCTCAGTGCTCCATCGGTCTCCTCGCCGGGCTGGTCAAGGGTGTCCCGGCAAGGTACAGACGGCAGCGCGCGACAAAACTCGCGCATTTTCCCTGACTTTGAGTCCCGAGACGGGGAGCAGTATCCCTCAGCGCTGCGGGCCGGCGCGTCGGCGCGTGTCTTCGTCTTGCCCCTCGATCGCGCCGGTCGGCAGGTGCAGAGGGCGCTCGGATTCACCGCGGACCTCGATCATCTCCCCGTTCGCCAGCACTTCACCGTTCCAGCGCGCGCTGAGCTTCCAGGTTCCCTCGGCGAGGTTGCCGATCACCAGGTCTCGGCCCGGAGCCAGTTGGCTGAGACCGCGCGGTTCGCCGCTGACGGTGACGCGCCAGGGCAGGCCCTGAGTGCGCTCCGGCAGTCGCAGGCGCAGGGCACCTTGTCCCCCGCCACTGGCTTCGAGCGCCAGATCGACCTTCGTCTCGCCGCCGCGCAGGGCGCGGAAGGCCAGCTTGCGGCCGCTGTCGTAGCGCGCGATCAGGTAGCGCTCCTTGATGGCGGATTCCCAGTTGGTGAGCTCGAAGCGGCCCTGAGCATCCGTGTAGATCGTCTGCAGAGCGGGCGCGAGCGCCGGGAAGATGTCGCTCTCCAGATAGAGCAGGTTCATCGGCTCGCCCAGGGCGGCGAGGCTCGCCGCCAGACGATCCGCAGCCTCGATGGTCACCTGCGCGTTCTGCACGGGCTGGCCGCCGAGCGTCACGGTGCCCTGAATCACCGGCGCCGGTTCGAGCGTGAAGCTGGCCGTGTGCTCGCCGCCGGGATCGAGTCGCACGGCACGCTGCGTGGGCTTGGCGCGGGCGCCGACATGGAAGCAGCGCAGCGCCAGATCGCCGGGCGGCAGATCCTCCACGCTGACCGTGCCGCCGGGATAGCACTCGATCGGATTGACGAGGAACCAGGGATAACCACGTGAGCGCGCACCGCTGGCGGCGGTCGCGGAGCCGGGCACGATCACGATTTGCGCCTTGAGATCGGTGCGCACGCGGTCGGGAAGCTCGATCGTGAGGCGCGCTCCCTTGTCGAGCGCGAACTTGAGGCGCGCGGGATCGAGCTTGCCCATCGCGGGCACGCTGAACTCCTCCAGCACGGATGCGAATCCCGGCTTCTTGATGATCAGCAGCGCCTTGCCGGGCGCGATGCCCTCGTACCGGAACCAGCCGTTTTCGTCGGTCTGCGTCGCCTGTCCGTCGAAGCTGACCTCGGCACCCGCGATCGGCAGGTCTTCGCGCGTCACGACACGGCCATCGACCGGTGTCAGCCGGGCATAGGAAATGTGCAACTGCTCTTCGTTGTTCTGCCGCAGGCGCACCTGACGCAGCGCACCGGGAATCCCGGGACCCTCGACGCGCACCAGCGCGAGGCCGGGATAGAGATCCGTGGCGCCGAAGCGGCCGCTGGCATCGCAGGTGAGCACGCGGCCCTCATTGGGGCCCTTCTCGAAGCGAATGCGCGCCGCGACGGGCCGGTCGATCGTGAACAACACCGAGCCCTTGATGCGCGCGGTGGCGGAGGAGCCCTGCGCGGGCATGCCCTCGGCCTGCAGGCGATCGCGGGCCTCGACGAGCTCCAGCTCGAGCTCCAGCGGCCAGGCCACCGAGGTCGAGGCCTGTGACTCAACCGGCTCTTCGGCCTGCAGCTCCACGCGCGGGGTCGGCGCGGGATCCTGGGCCAGAACGGGCGAGCTCAACGGCTCCAGCTCGACCGCGTTTGAGCCGGAACGCGCCGGACGCGAGCCCAAGGCCCACCAGCCGACCCAGGCCAGACCACCGAGGATCAGCGCCATCAGCAGGCCGAGCAGCAGGCGGGAACCGGACTTCATGAAGGGTGCAGAGGATAACGTCCGCGGCAGCAGTAGTGCCGCTGCCGGGCGCGGTTGTGGGCATATTCTGAGGTTTCCGGGGCGTCATCGGCAGCCCGCCCGGCGCCATCTCTGTTGCGAAGGGCTGGCGCGTGCAGTCCCGCGGCGCGCTCTGCATACTTGCACCTGTGTCGGCGACCGCTCCCTCCTTCCTGCTTCCTCTGCTGGCGACAGGCCTGTGCGCGTGCAGCCCGGGTGGAGAATCTTCCGCACCGAGTGTCGAAGCACCGCAGGCAGCGCGCACTTCGCCGGTGGAGTCGTCACCGGCGGCCGGGACTCCCGCACAAGGCAACCAGCCGATGCTGCGAGCCCGCCTGGAGTATCCGCTCGATGCTGGCGCGAAGCCGGTGGGCGTGCTGGCCCGCGATCTCGACGGCGATGGCGCCGCGGAGTGGATCGGCGTGACGCGCGAGCCCGGCTCGGTGCAGATCGGCGCCGGCGTCAGTCCCCGCAGCGCAAGCCTGCCGCGCGTCGTGACGATGGGCTTTGGCGACTGGCCGCTGCCGCCGGTGTGGATCGGCAAGGATGCGCAGCTGGCCTTCGCCACGCGCGCTCCGGATGAGCTGGTGGTTCTGGACGCGCAGCGACTGCTGCTGCAGCAGGATGCATCGAGCGTGCTCGCGCGCGTCTCGCTGGAGCGCAGAGCGCGCGTGATCGCGGCGGGTTCCTTGGGTGGACAGCGCGTGATCGGCGTGGTGCATGTCGATGACACGCTTTCGCTGTACGACGAAAAGCTGCAGCGCATCGCCCAGACGCCGCTGGCCGACCCGCACGCCTGCGCGCTGCACTTCCATCCCGACGGCAGCGGTTTCGTGGTCGGATTTCAGGGCTCGCGCACATTGCGGGCATATGCTCGCTCCGCGCAGGGTGAGTTCACCGTGACAGAGCCGGTGCAGCTGGCAGGTCTGCCGCGCGCGCTGCACGGTTGCGATCTGGATGGCGACGGCGATGCGGAATTGGCCTGTGCGTACGGCGAGCGCTCGCTTGCCGTCTTCGGACTGGGCGACAAGCAGACGCTGACGGAGTCGCTGACCCGCACGCCGCGCACGATCGAAGTGGCGCGCGTGCCGATCGCGCTCGACAGCACGGTGACGGCGCGGGGCTGCGAGCTGGCAGTGCTGTCGCTGGCAGGTCAGGAATACGCCCGCCTGGTCTGGAAGCAGGGCGAGTTCGAGTGCGTGCAGCGCGGCTACGCCGGTCAGCATCCGGTGCACATGGCGCTGGCGGATCTCGACGGGCGCGATGGTCCCGACCTGATCAGCGCCAACACCGGCGCCGAGCGCTGGAGCGTGCTGTTCGCCGGAGCCGACGGCCGCTTCCTCGAAGCCGGGCGTGTCGAGACCGGACGCTCGCCGCACTCGGTGGCGAGCGCGGATCTCGACGGCGATGGCCGCCTCGATGTCGGCGTGATTCACGCACTGGAAGGCACGCTGGGCACGCTGCTCAATCGCGCGGGCAGGCTGGAGCGCAGACAGCAGCGACAGCGTGCAGCGGGTGGTGACCGCCTCCAGCTGTTCGATGTGGATGGCGATGGCCGTGCGGATGCGGTCTGGATCAGCCGCGCCGGCGCTGAGGCCGAGCTGAACACGGCCTACGGCGATGGCACGGGACAGGTTTTCGAGCGCGGAGACCGGCCGCCGCTGCGACTGCAGGGCGCGCCCATGGATGCCGCGTGGGTGGCGGAAGCGAACACGCTGCTGCTCGCGGATCCGCAGCGCCGCCGCCTGCTGCTGCTCAGCCCTGCCAACGGCAGCTGGAGCCTCCGCGCAGAACAAGAACTCGACTTCGCTGTGCAGTCCGTGCGCGCCTGGATGCAGGCGGGCGAGCTGCATGCGGCGCTGGGTGGAGCCGAGGGCGTGCTGAGCGTGCAGCGCCGCGCGATCGGCGCCGAAGCCTCCGCGCCGTGGACGCCGCTTGCGCGGATCGAGACGCCCGGCAGCGTGCGCGCCCTGTGCGCGCAGGATCTCGACGGCGATGGCCGCATCGATCTCGCGGCGTTGTGTGTCGAAGCGGGCACCGACAAGCCCGGGGTTGTGCAGGTGGTGCAGCAGCGCGAAAGCGGCTTTGCGAGCGTCGGCCCGCAGCTTCGCACCGGCGCGCGTCCGTACGCGATCCAGGCAGCCGATCTCAACGGTGACGGACGCGCGGAGCTGACGGTCAGCTCGCAGAACAGCCACCAGATGAACCTCTGGATCGGACGCGCGGGAGCGGAGCCGGGCTTCAGCGCGGCCCCCGATCTGGGTGTGGGCACGGGTCCGCTCGATTGCATGTTCTGCGATCTCGACGGCGATGGCGTCGCGGAGCTGATCACGACCAACGCCTTCAGCGACGATCTCTCGGTGGTGTCGTTCCGCTGAGATCCGCAGACGGCGGGCGGAATCAGGGCGTGCGCAGCGCGCGCAGCATCTTCGAGAGGCCGAGCAGCATGCGCAGCGTTCCCGCAGCCGGGTTGGCGCCCTCGCGTTCGCGCCGCTCCATCAGGAAACCGTACGGACGCTGGTAGGCGGTCTGCGAGCTGCGCAGCACGGCGGTGTACATGCCGCGCACGGCATCCGTGCGGAACTCGGGCAGCGCATAGAGCGCAGAGAGTCCGTGCAGGAGGTTCATCGGCGCACCTGAGTAGTCCCCCACCTGCAGGTTGCTGTTGGGGTCGAATCGGAAGATCGTGACATCCCCCCACGCACCGTCGCCGTACTGCTCGCCCTTGAAGTGCGAGCGCAGCGCCATGTTCAAAAGTTCCAGAATCGCGGCGCGGTTCGCGCTGTCCTGACGCTGCTGGTCGGCGAGCAGAACCCAACAGCGCACCTGGTCGGCCGCCACATTGCCCCCCAGACGCAGAGCGTCACGCCACAGCGGTGCGAAGTGGGCGAAGGCCTCGGTGCCGAAGCGACGGTAGAGCGGGTCATCCGGCACGGCGAGCGCGATCGTCACTGCGCGTGCGCCGAAGTGGCCGTACTCGTCGTCGAAGGCGGGATCGATCTTGTCCCAGGTTCCGGCCCACGAGTGCGCGAACTCGAAGCTCGCCAGCGCCTCTCCGGCCGCCTGCGCATAGCGCGGATCACCGGTGAGCTCGGTCAGGCGCGCGAGCTGCGCGGGAACATCAAAGGCCCGCAAGCTCACGACACCGGTGTTCACGCGCGCATCGGATGGGAAGTAACTCGCCGCGATGCTGCCGTCGGGCAGCAGACCGTGGCGCAGCACCGTGTCGCCGATCCGGATCGCGGCCGCACGCGCGCGGGCGCTGAACGGATCCGGTTTCGCGCTCGCACCCGTGCGTGCCACATCGATCAGGAAGGACAGCGGCAGCGCGATCTCAACGGGACGGTCGAGGATCGGCTGATCCCGTTCGGGATCCCAGGCGCGCGGCAAACCCGTTTCGGAATCGAGGCCCAGCGTCAGCCAGTCCTCGAGAAAACGCTGCAGTGCGGCATTCCAGCGCGGATTCTCGTGCACGCGCGCCGCCTGCAGCAATTGCTCCCACAGCGGATGGAAACCGCCGGGGATGTTCATCAGACGCGATCCGTCGCGCGCGTCGATCACATGCGCGACGAAACCGGTGCTGCGCGGCCCGGAATCATCGAGTGCGCGCTCCAGCCAGGGCGTGACCGTGACATCGATCAGCTCGGCGATCTCGCGGGTCAGCGCCTCTTCGTTCGGGCATGGCAGGGCAATCTGAGCTTCGAGGCCGCGCCAGTGCGCCGTCTGCTCCGCGTCGGGTTCCAGACGCAGCGTCAGGCGCGGCAGGAATCCCTCGGGCAACGGAACGCGCAGGGACTCCCACTGCGCCGCCTCGAAGCGCTGTTCATGGCGCTGTCCGCGGCCGTCGATCAGCACAAGACGACCCGCGCCCAGCACTTCGCCTTGAATGCTGCTGCCGCCTGTCAGCGGAGCGTAGGCGGGCAGCGGTTGCTCGGCCCACTCACCCGGAGCCGTGCGCAGGCAGGAGCGCCCGTCCCTTGTTTCGATCTGCTCCAGGCCGCGGGAGGTGCGCCACCAGGGCACCGGACGCAGACCTTCCGCGTCCGTGACCTGCACATCGGTCTGTGTGAAGAAACCGTTGTCGAGCAGCTGCACGGAAACGACGCGCTCCTGCGCCCCGAAAACGGGACTGGCGGCGGGCGAATGCGAGCCCGCGGCTGCGATCAGGCACAGGATGGAAGTCAGCATGGGCGGCAGCAGGTATTCTTTTCGGCCCTCACGCGCGACAGCCTGAGCGCCCGATAGAAGGCCAGCCCAACGCCATGAAGACCTATTCCGTTGTCGAGATCCTCGGAGATGGTATCTCCGCCGAGCTTTCGCGCAGCGTCCACGCTGTGGCGCAGGCCCTGCCCTGCCGCATCGAGTTCGTGCCCATGGACCTCTCGCTGGAGTCGCGTCAGCGCGGTGGCAGCGCGGTGTACGACCGCTGCGTCGAGGCCATGCAGCGCGTCGGGCTGGCGCTCAAATACCCCACCACCACGACGACGGAGAGCCCCAACCAGATCCTGCGCGACCGCTGTGACTTCTCGGTGATCCATCGTCCGGTCGCCACGATCCCCGGAATCCAGAACAACTTCAAGCGAACAATCGACATCGAGGTCATTCGGGTCGCCACGGGCGGCACCTACGACGATCCGGGCATGCGCATCTGCGATGAGGCGGCGGTTTCGATCCGGAAGATCGAGAAGACCCCCTCCCGGCATGCGGCCCGCTTCGCGTTCGAACTGGCGCAGCGGCGGGGCGGCCACGTGGTTTCCACGAGCAAGTGGACCATCCAGCGCGCCACCGACGGCCTGTTCGAGGAGGCGGTCGACGAGGTGCGGGCGCAGTTCCCCGCCATTCAGCACCGCCGTGAGCTGTTCGATTCGCTGCTGGCCGGCATCATCATGAAGCCGGAGCGTTATTCGGTCATCGTGACGCCCAACGAGTACGGGGACTTCCTCTCGGATTCCGCCTGCGGCCTGATCGGCTCGATCGGCCTGGGCGACAGCGCTTCCTACTCCTTCGGCGAGTCGGGCAGGGTGAAGATCGCCATGTTCGACCCCGCCGGCGGAACCGCTCCGGACATTGCCGGCAAGGATCTGTGCAATCCCACGGCTGCGCTGCTGGCGCTCGCCAACCTGCTTGGGTTCGTCGGCGAGGAACGCGCCTGCGCCGCGCTGCGCAAGGCGCTGTTGGAGTGCATTGCGAAGCAGCAGTGCACGCGCGATGTCGGCGGCACGCTCTCCACCAGCGCGTTCACGGCCCGGATCGCAGAGCTGGTTCGCGCGGAACTCGGCTGAGCTTCGCTCGGGACCCGGAATTTTCTTCCCGCTGCCCGCCGAAGGCGGTCAAGTGCGGAGCCTGCATCGGTCGATCTTCCTACGGATCCTCCATGGCGTTCCCCGCTCACCCCAACACTCAGGCCAGCATGCAGGCTCGTACGCTGCTGCTCGCGGGCTCCGATGCCGCCACACTTACGGAGTGGACGGCGCGGCTGCGCGAGTGCGGGCATGAGCCGCTCACGGCGCGCGATCGCTCCGCGCTGCTCTACGGACTGCAGCATGATGACCATGCGCTGCTCATCGTCCTGCTCGGTGCGGAGTCGGAGCTCGAATGGCTGCAGGCCGCCCGGCAGCTTGTCACCGAACACGGACTGCCGCTGCTTGCGGTGTGCGATTCCACTTTGCGCGAGCGCGCCATTCTGGCGGGCGCCAGCGAGTGCCTGCCGCCCGACATCAGCACGGCCGAGTTGACGATGCGCCTGCGCGGCAACCTCCGCTCTGCGCAGGCCATCCAGGATCTGGAACGCGAGCGCCGCGATCACGCGCGCACGCAGAGGCAGGCAGCCACCGGCTGCTTCCGCTTCGATCCGCTCTCTGAAGCACTGCAGTTTTCGGACGAGGGCCTGCGCCTGCTGGGACTGGATGCAGCCCATGCGCCCGCCAGCCTGGCGCAATTCGCACTGCGGCTGCCTGGCGAGAATCGCGACAGCGTGCGCAACTGGATGCACGCCTGCGCGGGCGGAACGCACCCCGCTCCGCTGGAATTGCTGTGGCGCGGCACGAACGGCAGCGGCCAGGCACTGCGCCTATGCTGCGGCGGACTGGAGCCGCGCGGCGGGCGCGAGATCGTGTACGGGTTCCTTGAGAACAAGCCGGAGCAACGTCGAGCGCGCGAGCAGCGCCGCAACCATGACGCCGCCGATCGCGAGCGCTTTCTGGAGCGTCTGGCGCTGCTTCTGAGTCGCAGCAAGGCCGGCGAAGAGCATGTTGCGGTGCTCAGCCTGCACATCTCGTTCGAGCGGCTCGGTGCGCTGAGCGCGGAGGCTCTGGAGCATGTCCGCGAGCGGACCGAAGCCCGTCTGGCGGAACAGACCCGCGATCGCGATCTGTTCGGCGACTGCCTCGCGGACTCGCAGGCGGAGAACGTCGCGATTCTGTTGCCGGAGCTCTCGCGACCGCACGATGCCTACAAGGTGGCACGCCGGCTGCAGGAGGACCTGCACAAGCCGATCGTGCACGCCGGTCACTCGCATCTGGTCGAGGTCACGATCGGAATCGCGCTGGCGGGCGCCGACGCCGCCAACCCCGCCGCCTTGCTTCACGAAGCGCGCGAGGCCGAGCACGAGGCCCGCGACGAGCAGGGCGGCAGCATTCGCTTCCGCTCCGCGGCGCTCAATTCGGCCGTGTTTGAACGCCTGACGATCGAGTCGAGCCTCAAGCGCGCCATCGAACACCGCGAGCTGTGCGTCTACTACCAGCCCAAGGTGGACCTGCGCACAGGACGGCTGTCGGGCTTCGAAGCGCTCGCGCGCTGGAAGCACCCGAGCATGGGCATGATCTCGCCCGGTCAGTTCATTCCGATCGCGGAGGACACCGGACTGATCCTGCCGCTGGGCGAGCTGGTGCTGGAGGAAGCATGCCAACAGGGCGAGGCCTGGCGTCGCGAGGGCCTGATGCCCGTGCGCATGGCGGTGAACCTCTCCGGGCTCCACTTCCGCTCGCCCGATCTCGTGGGCAAGGTCGAATACGTGCTGCGCGCGACCGGCTTCCCGGCTGAGCTGCTCGAAATCGAGCTGACCGAAAGCACGCTGCTGCAGCACGGCGATTCCACCATGGCGCGCCTGCGCCAGCTCAAGAGCATGGGCGTGCGTCTGTCGATCGACGATTTCGGCACGGGGTACTCCTCGCTGGCGTACCTCAAGCGCTTCCCGGTCGACTCGCTCAAGATCGATCAGTCTTTCGTGCGCGATCTGACGCAGGATCCGGAAGACTCCGCGATCACGACCTCGATTCTCCTGATGGGGAAGAGCCTCAACCTCAAGGTCGTGGCGGAAGGCCTCGAGACGCAGGCCCAGCTCGACTTCCTCAAGGCGCTAGACTGCGACGAGGGCCAAGGCTACTTCTTCGGACGGCCGATGCCCGCCGAGGAAGCGCGCGCGCTGGTCGAGAAGCAGATCCTGTTCGGCGCGGCCTAGGAGCCGGCGAAGACGCGCCGCAGTGCACCGTCGGCGCCGAACCAGTAGGCCCCGCGCTCCTTCTCCTGCGGACGCGAGTTGTGGTTCGTGATGAGGAATCCATCTCCTGCGATCCGGTGCACTTCGCGGGTCTGGAAGTGCGTGGCAATGCCGTCGGGGCGCAGTTGACCCAGCACGCTCCAGTCCTTGCCGCTCAGCCATGTACCCAGACCCTCCGCGCTGCCATTGTGCAGCGCGAGCCAGTCCTCCACGCCATCGGCATTGCGATCGACGACCTGCACGAGATCCTGAACCGGACGCACGCCCGCCAGTTCCAGCGTGCGGTCGCTCTTGAGGCTCGTCGCACCCAGCTCACGCAGCCGCAATCCGCCTGACGGCGGACTCTCGATCAGTGCCAGTGCACCGCTGGCAGCACGAACGAGACGCACCGGCACGGCGGCATCTTCGCTCTGCCAGGATTTCGCGACAACGCCGCTGTCCAGATCGAAGGCCTGCACGGACTTGCCCGCCAGCAGCCAGACCCAGCGCGCACCGTCACTGACGGCGAAACCCTGCAGCGAGTTGGCGCGTTGCGAGCTGATCAATCGCCCCAGCCGCTCGCCACTCTTGCCGGAATAGACGATCAGAGCCGCGTATTGCGCGCGCTGCGTCGGATCCTGCACGCACACCGAAGCAACCCAGTCCGCCACGCCATCGCCGTCGCGATCGCGGATCGGCAGCACCGATCCCGCGAATTCGCGCTCGTCCGGCTCGCCGCGCACCATGCGCATGGTTTCGCCGCGTGCGCCATCGCGCAGGGCTACGACGCGCTCCTGAGAGCCCGCGTCAAGGCTGATCACGGCCAGATCCTGCCAGCCGTCGGCATCCAGATCGCCCAGGCCATGCAGCTTGCGGCCGAAGGAGAGCGTCTGTGCATCCGCTGCCGTGTTCCACACGCGCGTTCCATCATGCAGCGTCCAGGCGATCAGCCGCGCCTTGTCGCGCGTCGTGTCGCACTCGAAGGACTGCACGATGCGAGCCGGTTTGCCGTCCTTGTGGATCACAAGCGCCGCACCCTGCGAGCAGGCGGCCGGCGTCAGGTTCTCGGGTGTCAGCAGAAGCGCAAGCAGTGCGATCACTCGGGCAAGCGTACCGTTTCGGAGCGGTTCGCGGAACCCGAGGGCAGCGGACTCTGCGGATGCAGCGTCAGCAGGGCCTGATCGACGTGACCGAGCGACTGCACCAGTTCGAAGCCGCCAGGCAGTACTTCGCGCTCGATCGACTGTGCGCGGCAAAGCTGCTCCAAGAGCTGCAGCCGCGTGGCGCTAAGCGCACTGGGATCCCCTTTCCAGCGCCAGCGCAGGGTGGAGTCCCCTTGCAGGTACTCCAGCTCCAGTGCGCCGCCGGAGCGGCAGAGCAGCTCGAGAGTCTGCGTCAGCAGCAGCGGATCCGCGTGGATCCGGGCAGGGATCGGTCCGTGGGCGACCGCCCGCAGGCTGTCCAGCAGCGCAGGCAGCGCGCAGTCTTCATGCGCAGTGGCCACGGTTCCGGTGGCGTGCCGCGAGAGCCGCGCGATGAGCTGCAGTTCCTCGCCCAGACCGGCGCATTCCTCGATCCAGTCCGCCGAGCCGGAGCGGAGGGCGCCATCGCGCGCACGCTCCAGCGTGTCCAGCAGGCCTTCGGCGCTCGCCAGCACCTGACCGGCGATTTCCTCAAGAAGCTCGTTCTTCGCCTGAAGCTTGGACTCCGCTCCCGCCTTGGCCTGAGTCAGCGCGGTGTTGATCGTCGTCAGCGATGCTGCGTACGCGCGCGCCTTGGCCTCCGCCTGACGCACGGCTTCCAGCTGTGCGCGCTCGGTCTGGACCAGATCCCACTTGGCGCACAGCGCGTTCGCGAGCTGCTGCACCTCGACCAGATCGAAAGGCTTCTTCAGCACGAGCAGTTGGCTGCTGCGCTTGAGACGGGTGGTGATTTCGTCGAGTGAGTAGTCCGCATAGGCCGTGCAGATCACCACTTCGAGATTCGCATCCGCAGCCCACAGCCGCTCGATCGTCTCCACGCCATCCCAGCCCGGCGGCATGCGCATGTCGACGAAAGCCATCGCGAAGGGGCGTTTTTCACGCTGAGCCGTCTCGAGCAGGGCGAGTGCTTCCTGACCCTGACTAGCGAAGACCAGCTCCCAGCCGGCCTCGAGGGGCGCGGGCGCAGTGGCGGCCGCTTCGCCGAAGAAGGCGGCCTTGGCGTCGGCCAGAGCATGCGCTGCGGGCGGACGCGGGGTGAGAGCCTTGGCGTAGTCCTCGTGCAGACTCGGTTGGTCGTCAACGATCAGAATACGACGGTTCATACAGCAGCCTCCTTGGGTTGAGGAGCAGAGCGCAGCGCGGGAATTTCGAGCACGAAACGGGCTCCCTCGCCAAGCCCAGCGCTGTCGGCGCTGAGCTGGCCGCCCATCTCAGCGGCGGCGTTGGCGCAGGAATGCAGCCCGAAGCCATGGCCGTCGCGACGGGTCGTGAACCCGTGCGTGAAAATGCGCTTCAGGTTGTCCTTCGCGATGCCGACGCCGTTGTCCTCGACGCAAAGCGTCAGGCGGTCCTCCGCCGGCCATTCGACCCGCACGGAGACGCGCGGAGCGGCGGATTCGGCCGCCAGCAGCGCCTGACGGGCGTTCTGCACCAGATTGACGAGGATCTGCATCACGCGATGCCGATCGATGCGTACCAGACAGGCTTCCTCGACCTGCAAGTCGATCTGCGGGTTCTGCACGCCGCTCGCCGGCTGCGTCAGCTCGATCGCGCGCTGGCATTCAGCTCGCAGATCCACAACCTCGAGAACGCCGCTGCGACCTGCGACGGACTGTTGCGAGGCGATCAGCTTCTGGATGTGCTCCAGGCCAGTCTGCAGCGAACCCAGCTCGCGCCGAGCCAGTTCGCGCTCGCGAATCAGCTGTTCGGCGATCTGCTCCAGCAGCGGATCCAGATGCTTGCCGCGCGGGTCGGTCTTCACGAATTCATCCAGCGGGACTCCGGCTCGCCGGACCGTCTCAACCACGCGGCGCAGATCCTCGGCGCCGGACTGAGCCACCTGCTGCG
>SYGM01000181.1 GCA_005799545.1 Planctomycetia bacterium
CTCGAGTTGTCCCTGCAACGGCGCCAAGCGAATGCGTGCAGTTCGGATCAACTCCTCCTGTGCTTGGTTCGCGGTTGGCGTCGGCGCGGGATCCGCCGTAGTGGCGGGCGTGGAGCTTGGAACGGTCTCTCGATCCGCAGCAGAAACCTCCATTGCCGATCTTATGGATTGTGGTACGTCGCCGCTCACCGTCCGCTCCGGCGCCGGCGGGGTCGTGGCTGTAGGCGTGCGAAACAGGAACCAACCCGCGCCTAACCCGAGCACGAGTGCGAGCCCAGCGATCAGCAACAGACTGCGTTGCGGGGAACGATCTGGAAAGTGTGTCATGAAAGGCTGACTTGCCTGGGGAAGCTGCTAGACACCTCTGAACCGGGGGTGTAATGCGGAAGCGCCATGCGAGAGCGCTGAACAGAGCATTCCATTCAACGAGTGTTCTGTCAAGCTGCCCCAACCGAACTCCGTGCGAGCAAGCGGCGCGGTCCGTTCGCTTTTCCCAAAAGATGGCGAAAACACCAGCATTGCGACCTCGCCAATACGACCGCGCACAGCATCGATTCACGCGTGCTGCAACAGCAACTCAAGAAATCCGGAGCAGCATGAATGCCCCCAGGCCAGAGTATTTGATCCTTATTGCCAGCGCGGAGTGCTGCTGCACTTCCGAGCGCGCGCAGCACGGATGTCGCCAGACTGCTGGCGACCGTGCGCGGCTGCTGAGCTTGACTCAGTCGGGAATCTCCGGCTCGACGAGCTTCGCGAGCAGCTCGAGCGATTCCTGCCAGCCGAGGTAACAGTACTCGGGCGGGATCAGCTCCGTGACGCCCTCCTGTGTGATCTCCAGCTCGGTTCCGACCTGCACCGGCTTCAGCCGGATCGTGACGCACATTTCACCGGCTAGCGTCGGATCATCGAAGCGATCGGTGTAGCGGATCAGGGTGCTGGGGACGAGCTCGCGGTAGATGCCCCCGAAGGAGTGGGACTTGCCTGAGGAGAAGTTGGTGAACGACATGCGGTAGCCGCCGCCCACCTGCGCGTCGAGAAAGTCGACCTTGCCCGTGAATCCGTGGGGCGGGATCCATTTGACGAGCGCTTCAGGGTTGAGGAAGGCGCGGTAGACGCGCTCGGGTGGTGCGCGCAGGACGCGATGCAGGCGGATGGTGTTGGGCATGCGGCGGAGGGGGTGTGAGGTGAGCAGAAGGGCGCGGTCGGCAGTGATCTGGAAGGGAGAGTCCGCGGATTGTCCAGCACAGGGTAGCGCGTAGACACGTCGCTGTGCTCCATCCTGATCTCCAGGCGGGGGAGCAACGCTGAAGGTAAGCTCTGCGCCGAATGTCGAGCGGAATCCGACTCGTGTGGCGCGTGTTCGTGACTCTGACCGTGCTGTGCCTGGCAGGGGCGCTGGTGCGTTCGGTGGCGCGGGATCCGCACAACTGGTTTCCTTACACGGTGATCGGGATCGGCTTGGCCAGCGTTTCGCTGCTGCTCGGCTGGTGCGCGCGGCGGGTGTGGGAGCGCGTGTCCTCACTCGGTGTGCGCTGGGTGGCGAGCGCGGTGCTGGCCTACCACGCTCTGTTCGGCGTGGTGCTGCTGGGCGAGCGGGCGCTGTCCGACACGTCCAGCAATGACGATGGGTCGATCATGTTGTGGCCGCATGTCGTGCGGGCCATCAATTCGCTGGAGTGACGCAGAGGGGCCCGCGAAGGGCAAGGCGCCCAGGTCAGGCGCTGCGAGGCTGCGGTGTCGGTTGATTCGACGGCGCGTGGCCTTCGGGCTCAAGCGACTCGCCGAGTTCCTTGGCGAGCTCCGGATAGCGCGCGGCGATGCACTCCGTGCAGAGGCTGCCCGTGGCCGCATCGGGAACCTGCTCCACCCAAAGCGGAACCCAGTCCCATTGGTGCTTGGCATCGGCGCGCTGCACACGGCGGCAGTGCATGCACTGCGGAATGTGCCCGTGCTCATCGAGATACGGCGCAGGGTCGACGGGGCCGCGTGTGAGGCTGGGCGTGTGGGGCAGTTGTGCCAGTCGCGTGTGAGTCACGAGCAGGCCGCGTCCCTGACCGACCGGCGTCACATCCATGCGGTAGAGACGGAAGAGCTTGGGGCTGGAGCACTCGTACTCGCTGCTCCAGATCTGTGAGGAACGCAGCGCCGCGAGCAGGTGCGAACGATAGTACTCGCGCAGCGGCTTGCCGACCCCGTCGAGGAACGGGGCGCCCTCGCGCCAGCGTGCAGGGAATCCGTTCGAGGCCCCGTTGTCCTTGGCAAAGCGCGCCCAGGCCGGATTCACGTAGGCGATCGTCAGGTCGGGCCACAGGCCGCAGGCCGAATCGCGCCGCTCGTGCAGCTCTCGCACCTGCTCAGGTGGCAGGAGTGCCAGAAAGTCATCAGGGCTGCCGTGGGTATCCAAGGGTTCCGAGTAAAAGGTCAGGCGGTCAGAGGCTGGTACGAAGGCTGGTACGAAGGCTGGTACGAAGAAAGGCCGCACGGCTGTCTGCCGCAGCGGTCCCTTGGATCGCACTACAACCTACGGCCGTCGCCGCGGTTTCGAGGATGCGCAACAATGCGTAGGTCGTGCGGTGCCAGATGCGTGATCCCGAGCTTGGGGCCGTGCGCGGCCCGACCTGACGCTCCTGCGCGCCGCCTGGCGACAAGCGCTCTCCCGGCGCTGCGGGGTGCTGTAAGGTGCACGTACACCATCCAGCCATGATCACCGCCGCCCTGCTCCTTGCCCTGATCTGCCCGCCGCAGGCCCCTGCCTCTGCGCCCGCCACCTTCACCTCTACCGCCGCGCAGGCCTCCGACTCCATCCACGAGAGCCCCGCGGACCGCGACGCGCGCATGCAGTGGTTCCGCGAGGCTCGTTTCGGAATGTTCATCCACTGGGGCCTGTATTCACAGCTCGCGGGCGAGTGGCGCGACAAGACGGTGATGGGCGGTGCGGAGTGGATCCAGAACTACCTCGCCATCCCGAGTTCGCAGTACCGTCCTCTGGCGCAGAGCTTCCGACCGACGAAGTTCGATGCCGACCAGTGGCTGGCGCTGATGCAGCGTGCGGGGGTGCGCTACATCGCCGTCACCACGAAGCACCATGACGGATTCTGCCTGTGGCCCACGCAGCAGAACAGCGACTGGAACATCCGCGCGACGCCCTTCGGCCGCGATCCCATGCGCGAGCTCTCGGAGGCGTGCGCGCGGCACGGCGTGCGCTTCGGCATCTACCACTCGGTGCTCGACTGGCAGCATCCCGATTGGCCCAAGCGACCTGCCTACAACGACATCGCCGGCGGCACTCCGGACAAGACCCGCTTTCGCAGCTATCTCCACGAGCAGCTCCGCGAACTGTTGACGCAGTACGGGCCGGTGAGCCTGATCTGGTTCGACGGCACTTGGGATCGCGATGCCTGGACATCGGAGGACGGTCTGGAGCTCGAGCGCTTCGCGCGTTCGCTCCAGCCGCAGGTGATCCTCAACAACCGCTCCGGCTATCTGCCGCCGCAGCGCAAGCTCGATTTCGAAGTCGCCAACGCGTACGGCTATGTCTTCTCCGGCGACTACATCTCGCCCGAGGGCGAAGTCCCGCCCACCGGCCTGCCCGGCATCGACTGGGAGACCTGCCAGACCATGCAGCTGCCCAACAACTGGGGCTACAACCGGCTTGTGGGCTTCCGTCCCTTCGGCGACCTGCTGCACCAGCTCGTCGATGTCGCCAGCAAGGGCGGCAACATGCTGCTCAACATCGGTCCGGACGCCGACGGGATGATCCTGCCGCAGGCGCGGCGCTGTCTGGAGCTGTTCGGCGATTGGATGGCGCACAACAGCGAATCGATCCACGGCACGCAGGCTTCGCCCTTTGCCTATCTGCCATTCGAAGGCCGTTGCACGCAAAAGCCGGGCAAGCTCTTCCTGCATGTCTTCCGCTGGCCGCAATCGGGTCAGCTCTTCGTGCCCGCGACCAATGAGGTCCGCCGCGCGTATCTGCTTGCGGATCCGGAGCGTCGCGAGCTGCCGTCGAGCCGCAGCGCCGGCGGCATTCGCATCGAATTGCCCGCGCGTGCGCCGGACAGCATCGATTCGGTGGTTGTGCTCGAGATCAAAGGCGCAACCCAAGCACTGCCGCCGCCGCAGGATCTTTCCAGCGGGCGGGCGGTCGAGGTGTCCAGCATCTGGCCGGGCCGCGAGCAGCAGCTCAACCCCGCGCACATCACGGACGGCAAACTCGATACGCTCTGGGCGGCGGAAGAGCCGGCGCGCCGCGCGTGGGTGAGCTTGGATCTGGGAGCAGAGCGCGAGATCAGCGCGCTGCGACTGAGCGAGGCGCCCTACACGCGCGCGCAGGAATTCGCCGTGGAGGTGGAAGTCGAAGGCGAGTGGAGAAGCGTCCACGCGGGGACTTCGATCGGCAGTGATCTGCGAATCGTACTCGAGCCGGTGCGGGCACGGAGAGTGAGGCTCAGCATCCGGAAGGCCAGTGACACGCCCGTGATTGCGGAGTGGAGCGTGCTCGGGAGGGAATAAGGCGGTGATGGAGCGACATCATGCTCGGGAAGGTTCTCTTTCGAATGCGATCTCGGCGAAGACGTACGGCGGGAACACCTCCTGCATCTGAGTCCTGGATCCACAGCTGTGGTGGAGTGGCCTTGAGCTTCAGAGCGTCCGCGCCCGGGTGGATGTACTCTGGTCGCGTTCGGTGACTGCGCTGCCCGCATGCGCCATGACGAGCAGGGTCCGGAATCACGTGGGGGCTCGTGATGACCGCGAGGAACCGATGCGGCCTTCGCGGCCCAGTGCTCCCCGTGCGATCTTCATGCCTTGCGGCGGCGGACGCGCTGTTTGCGGGACGCCGTTTTCACGACCAGAACTCCCTTTCGCTCGGACTCCGGCGGCAGCTTGGCAAGCTGGATTGCAGCCGCGAGCAGGGCTTGTACCTCCGGGCGCTCGAACTCGGAGATCTTCGTCAGCATGACATGGCGGACTGTCTTGCCGCTGCCCTTGAGCAGCTTGAGAGGATCGCTCTTCGTGAGTTCGGCACCCCTGCCCAAGCACAACCGCAGTTCACCCGGATGGACGGCGATGGCGCATACGCCATTGATGCCCCGGTCGGTGGGGGAATAGGAAATCACCAGCGAACCTTGGTTCTCGTACGAATAGACGAGCTCAAACAGACCTGGCAAGCGTGTGCGCAGTCGGGATCGCAGCGTCCCGGCAAGCCTCGCGAGCGGAGCGGGGAAACGCGCCAAGCAAGCCTTCAGCTGCTGCTCGTCGCCTGCGGCATTCGGGGCAGGGGGCATGCCGCCCACTCTACAACTGTCCGTGGGGTGGGGAGAGTCTGGTGAAGGGCCGGCTGGGCGTCTTGTTGAGAAAGCTGGCTCTGAGCGGAATCCGAACCAGCGCGCCAACCCGAGCCGAAAATGGTGGTCTCGACGGGGGAGCTGGAGGGTGGCACTGATTTGGCACCTGATGTCTGTTGGCGGTGTCCGTTGGCGGTGTCTGTTGGAGACGCAGCGTGATCGCAGCCGCCACCGAACCCTTCGCTCAGGGCAAGGGTTGTATATGGAGCGGGCGACGGGGTTCGAACCCGCGACATTCAGCTTGGGAAGCTGACACTCTACCAACTGAGTTACGCCCGCACGCTCGAAGGGGATCTTAGCACACTCCACCCGGCCGTCCAATTCCCGCGACTTCCGACCGACCTTCCGCCGCCGCTCCCGGTTCAGCCTGCCGGCACTCGTGTGGTCTGCATCTGCGCCGTGCGCGCCAGCGCTTCGCGCACCAGCGCCCGTGCCAGCTCCTCGTCGTTGAGCAGCACCATGGTGCTCGGCTGTGCGGCCATGTGCCCGCGCTCCCTTTCGCTTTGCGTGCGGACGATCTTGGGCAGCTCGGGGGCCGCTTCGTTGGCGATCTCCAGCACGAGCCGGGTGGTCAGCGGGTCCGACATCGAGAGGATCAGCAGGCTCGCCTGATCCAGCCCCGCCTGTCGCAGCGTACCCGGGCGCGTGGCGTCGCCGTAGTGCGCCTTGATGCCGCGCGCGCGCAGGCGTTCGATTTCTTCGCGCTGCGCATCGACCACGATCAGCGGCACGGCGGCCGCGTGCAGGGCATCGACGAGCGGCTTGCCGATGCGGCCGTGGCCGACGAGCAGTACCGGCGGCCGCGTGTGCTCGGCCACGGGTTCGGCTTCGGCAGGCGGGAACAGGCGTGCGATGGCCGGAAGACTCAGGAGTGCGCGCTCGACCTTGGGAATGCTCTTGAAGACGAAGGTGTTGAGCGTGATCGAGAGCAGCGCGCCGGCGACGATCAGGTTCTGGGCTTCCTGGGGCACGAGCTGAAGCTCGATGCCGACGCCGATCAGAATGAAGGAGAGCTCGCCGACCTGTGCCAGTGCCGCGGGGACGGTCAGCGCCACCGAGAGGGGGTAGCGGAACAGGGCGACGATCAGGAAGGCGAAGAGGGACTTGCCGACGAGGATCGTCAGCAGCACGGCGATCACATGCAGCGGATCCTCGATCAGCACGCGCGGATCGAAGAGCATTCCCACGGCCACGAAGAACAGCACGCCGAATGCTTCCTGCAGCGGCAGGGCGTCCTCGGCGGCGCGCTGGCTGAGTTCGGTTTCGCCGACGACGATGCCGGCCGCGAAGGCGCCCAGCGCCATCGAAACATCGAAGAGGGCCGCGGCGCCGAAGGCGATGCCCAGCGACACGGCGAGAATGGCGAGCGTGAAGAGCTCGCGCGAGCCGCTCTGCACGACCTGCTGGAGCAGCCAGGGGACGAGTCGGCGTCCGGCGAAGTACATCAGCAGGCCGAATCCGGCCACTTTGAGCAGCGTCTGGCCGATCTGCAGCGCTATGCCGGTCCAGCTCGCGGAGGCCGGGCTGTCCGTGTCTTCGGGCGTCGCCAGCAGCGGGAGGAGCACGAGCACCAGCACGACGAACAGGTCCGCGATGATCAGCCAGCCGACGGCGATGCGGCCCTCGGTGCTGTCGAGGCGGTTCTGGTCCTCGAGGGCGCGCAGCAGCACCACGGTGCTCGCCACGGCAAGGCACATGCCGAAGATCACGCCGGCGGTCCATGACCAGCCCCACCAGTGCGCGAGCAAGGTTCCCAGCAGCGTGGAGCCGGCGATCTGCAGCAGCGCACCGGGCAGTGCGATCCTGCGGACGGCCAGCAGATCCTTCGGTGAGAAGTGGATGCCCACGCCGACCATCAGCAGGATCACGCCGACTTCGGCGAACTGCGCCGCCAGGCCGGAGTCGGCGACGATTCCGGGCGTGAAGGGGCCGATCGCGATGCCCGCCACGAGGTAGCCTACGAGCGGCGGCAGCCCGATGCGCGCGGCCAGCAGTCCAAAGACGAAGGCGAGGCCGAGTCCGCCGGCGAGCAGCGCGAGCAGTGCGGTTTCGTGGGGCATGACGGCCGCGGGTGAGCTACTTTGCGGTTGCCTTCTGGAAGGCTTCGCTGCCGCCGACCACCGGCAGCTCGAGCAGCGTTGCGTCGAGATCGATGGTGAGCTCCGTACCCGCCGCGGGCCAGAGCGTGAAGTCGCGGTCGCTGGAGAAGATCATCAGGCCGATGCGCTCGCCCGCCGCGATGATCTGATCGTCCGGCTGCAGGTCGAAGCTGAGATCGACGAAGGCGCCGGGCTTGAGCGGCACACCCTTCTCGAGGCTCGCGTGGTTCTGGGGATCGGCCCAGCCGCGCGTGATCACATTGTCGGTGATCTTCGCCTTCTCGGTCCAGGGCAGCGAGACCAGCCAGACCGAGAGGTTGGCGGCGGGCTTGCTGCTCGCGATGCGGATCGAAAGCCGCGCGGTTCCCGAGATGTGCAGAGGGGCGCTGAGCGGCTCGGTGGCGTAGAGCAGGCGGTGGGGTGACTCCTCGGCCATGGCGAGCTGCTCGCCGGATTGGGCCACATCGTCGACGAGCCGCTCCTTGGTGGACTTGGAGACGCCCTTGAGGTTGAGGCCGCCGAGTTTGTTCCCGCCGGATCCGTTGCCGCCAGGAGTCGGGTTGAGCACGACCATCCGGGCATCGGGGTGCGGGTAGTCGGGATAGGCGGTGGGGTCCTTGGACTTGTCCTGTTCGCGCACGATGTACGAGCGCGGACCCTTCTCGACGCCGTTCTCCACGCCGAGCAGGAAGCGCGTGAACCAGCGGTTGACCAGCGACAGCGGCGGCGGTCCGCCGTGTCCGCCCTGGTGGTAGTAGATGATGCTCGGAACGCCCTGCTGCTTCAGTGCCTGATAGATGCGATTGGAGTGCTCCGGCATCACATTCCAGTCGTTGAAGCCGTGCGACATCAGCGTCGCGGCCTTCATCGGCTTGAGATCGAGCAGGTAATCGCGGCCGGCCCAGAACTCGTTCCAGTCGCCGTGCTGGCGGTCAAAGAGCTGCTTCAGCTCCTTTTCGCGCACCGTCTCGTTGCAGTACTCGCGCTTCTCCGGGTCGCCGGAGTGGATGAAGTCGTACAGCACATCGATGTCCTCCCCGAGGTAACCGCCGGGATGGCGCACAAGGCCATGCGAGCGGTAGTAGTGGTAGTAGGAGGTGTTGGGAGCGATCGGAACAATCGCCTCAAGCCCCTCCACGCCCGTCGTGGCGGCGGCCAGCGGCAGCGTGCCGTTGTAGGAAGTTCCGATCATCCCGACCTTGCCGGTGCACCAATCGGCCTTGATCTCCTCCGTGCCGCGCTGCGTAGTGTAGCCCTTGGCGCGACCGCACAGCCAGTCGATCACGGCCTTGGGCGCCAGCGATTCGTTGTCCGCGCCGACCGTGGGGCAGCCATCGGAGTAGCCGGTGCCCGGCGAGCAGGAGTGCACCACCGCAAAGCCGCGCGGCACCCAGGTGCGGACCTCGGACTGGGCGATCATGCCGGGCTTGTCCGGGCGCTTCACATCCGGCATCGGCTTGCGCACGGGCGGGTGAGCGCCGACTTCCTGCTTCGCATCCCAGAAGAACTCCAGACCATTCGGACCCGTACCGGAGAAGTACGGGCTCGTCTCGTAGATCACGGGCACCTTGAGCCCTTCCGTGGCGGTCTGCTTCGGTCGCGTGACATCGACGTGCATGCGGTCGAGCTTGCCGTCGCCGTCGGAGTCGAAGCTGGTCTCGACCCACAGGAACTCGCGGATCCACTCCTTCTGATCCTTGAAGGCTTCGACGACCTGTGCTTCGCCGTCGACGATGGTGATGGCGGCCTTGGAGGCTGCGGTGGCTTTGGGGTCCTCGGCGGAAACCGGGACGGACCAGATCGGCATTGCGTGCAGCAAGCAGCAGAGGGGGATGGGCAGAGACATGTGCAAGAGCCTAACAAGCTGGGGGCGTCCCACCCCCCGGTGGGACGCCCCCTTTGGATCACCTGATTCCGACATCAGGTGCCGACCGGATGGCGCAGAGGATCCTCTGCGCCGGTCCTGCCTCGAGTTGGCTCAGGTGCCGATGCGGCCGCCGTCGATCCGGCGGATCACGACGGTTGCCGGACGCGGACGCCCGCCGTAGGGCCAGCTGCTGACCGTGGAGGGGTTGGCGTTCGTGGGTGCGCCGTTGAGACCGTTCCAGTAGGTCGTCGACTCACCGGGGTGTTGGACATTGATGAACATCGTCTTCTTGTCCGGGGTGAGGATCACGCCTGTGATTTCGCAGCCGCGCGGACCGGTGAGGAAGCGCTTCAGCGTCCCGGTGTTGGTGTCCGCCACCAGCATCTGGTTGTTGGCGATGCGGTCGTAGCCGCGGTCGGCGCGCATCTGCGAGGAGTTGGAGATGTCCGTCTGGATCCAGAGCAGGCCATCGTCGTCGCACCACAGCCCATCCGGCGAGCCGAAGATCGCCTGCGTGGCAGGCACGGTCGGGTCGTAGAAGTTGTCGCCGGCCAGCAGGTACACGCTCCAGTCAAACGTCGTCAGGCGGTGGTCGCCGTTGGGTTCCCGCACGCGCACGATGTGGCCGTAGGGGTTGGGATCGCGGTTGGAATTGACCGGCGAGTTGTTGCCGGTTCCGTTCGTGAAGGAGACGAACACGTCCTGGGTGTTCTTGTTCTCCGCCACCCACTCGGGGCGGTGGCACTTGGTGGCGCCGAGGGCGTCGGCGGCCTGACGGGTGCGGAAGAGCACATCCGCCTGGTCGGCCCAGCCGTTGGCAACGGTCAGCGGACCATTGCCGTGCTCCACGAGCAGCCACTCACCCGTGCCGTTGGCGTTGAACTTGGCGACATAGAGCTTGCCGAAGTCCAGCGGGTGCTGGCCGTTGGCAAACATCTGAGCCCACGGGCCGTTGCTGACATACTTGTAGAGGTAGTCGCCGTTCTCATCGTCGCCTGAGTAGACGCAGACATGGCCGCCCGATTCAGTGCAGGTGGCGCCCTCGTGCTTGAAGCGGCCCAGCGCGGTGCGCTTGACGGGCACCGACTGCGGGCTGAACGGGTCGATCTCAACCACCCAGCCGAAGCGGTAGGGCTCGTTGCGGTTGGCGTTGAGGTCGAAGCGCGGCTCGGCGATATGCCAGCCGTAGCCGAAGCCCGAGGCGGTCAGACCGTAGCGGCTCTCGATCGGTTGGGCGGTGAAGGCTCCGTTGGCACCGAAGTAGCCGTTGAAGTTCTCTTCGCAGGCGAGGTAGGTGTTCCACGGGGTGTAGCCACTGCCGCAGTTGTTGAGCGTGCCCAGCGGGGTGGGGGTCACGGTCGACTGCAGCAGCGGGTGGCTGCTGGTGATGGGACCCGAGAAGGTCACAGGGGTATTGCCCGTGATGCGGCGGTTGAACGCCGAACCCTGCAGTCCGCGGTAGCTGCTGTTGTTGTCGCGGCGCAGCTCGAACACGGTCACGCCATGGCCTTCCAGGGCCTTGTTCACCTTCTCCTTGCCGCTCGAGTTGTTGGTGATCGAGGGGCCTTGCGCTGCGGTGTAGATCTGGGAAGCGTCGGTGTACTCGTGGTTCATGACGAGCAGGGCGCGACGGTTTTCAAAGCCAGGGAACCCGAAATAGTGGATTCCGTCGTGGTTGAAGCCAACCTGCTGAGCCTGATCGGCAGCCGTGTTGGACGCGTCTTCCTGGAACGCCGGGCCGGTGGATGACAGAGGGGTACCCCAGGGCAGGATGACCTTGTACGTGTACCCGGCCGGAACGACGATCGTGTCGGCGCTGCTGGGCGGAACTTCCGGGAAGGAAAGGAATGCTCCCGGACCGGAGCTGGAGCTTGCACTCGAGGCCTTGGCCTGACGGGAGAGCAGCGTGCCACCCAGGAAGGTGACAGCGCCGGTGCCGAGCGCGCCCACAAGCACGCTGCGGCGGCTCATTTGCTGCTCGATCATTTCCGGGAGAGAGGGATTGGAAGAGGTGTTCGAACCGTTCGGGTTCTCGTCGAGAATCATGGCGGTGAGTCCTTGGTTGAGCCTCGCTGCGATCGCAAGCGAGGACAGGTCGCGAACCTGCGCGCGGAAGGATCACCGTGCTTTGCAAGTACTGCCCACAATGGGCGGTGAAAAGTGCATCAAGGCCCATGCGAAGCTTTCGCATGCCCGTGAATATTCCGCGAAGAGATTTTCAGCTCGTCTTCATCGATCGACCTCCCTTTCTGCGCGGCGCGTTGCGTTGCTGGCCGGGAACCATGTTTCGCAGCGGGTGCCGCGGACCGAGTGTCTGGAAGTGCAGCGCCAGATCGTTGGCCAGCACATCGCAGCCGGGCAAATCGGGCTCCAGACTCAACGGGATTCCCAGGGCGCTCGTTAGCGGTTCGAGCTGCGCATGCAGCTCCGAACGACGCACGCGCAGTGCCTGCGGAATGCGCTGCATGTTCTCGATCCAGTCCTGCAGATCGGCCTGAGCAGCGCTCCAGCGATCAGGGCAGGCGAGCAGGCTGAAATGGATCACCATGCCATCCTCTGAATCGAGCATGACGAACGCGGCGGTGTAGTGTTCGTAAAGGCAGCCGCGCTCCCGCGATGGGAACGGCACGAAGACCACATCGCAGTCCAGCGTGGCGGGAATGGGTGTGCAGTACTGCCGCAGGTACTCCATCTGGTCGGCATCGACGGGCTGCACGGCCGGCGGCTTGCGATGCAATCTGGTCACGCGCGTGTCGATCCAGCGCTGTGCATCACCGGCCGTTGCCGGATCGATCGTGCGCACCAGCAGGCCGCCGTGGACATGCGGGTCGAGCAGCGTGGGATCGGCCTTCAGCCTTTCGTGGAGCTCCTTGAGCTGCTCGAGCACGAGGGCCATCTGCGCGGGATCGTCGTCGAGCGCCGGGCCAAGGGGACAACCGGGGCGCTGGTGCATCAGGACGGCGTGGATGGCCGCATTGGGGTTGCGCGAACCAGGCCCGCGGGGGGGCACTCGGCCGGGCATCGGCACGCTCGGATCCGTCTGGAAAAGCAGGATCAGCTGGTCGGTGTCGTGCAGCTCGTCCTCGTGCAGATGCCGTCCGGTGTGGCGGCGGGAGTGAACCTCGAGGCTGCGATCACCCACCAGCACGCAGACGCGCGGGAGTTCCCCGCCCACGAGATGAACCCACAGGTGCAGACCCGTGCGCGGCTCCTGCACACCGAACAGCTGTTCCGGAGGGATCGAGGACCAGGGCGCGAACTGGCGCAGTTCTTCGGCCAGCGCGCCCAAGCGGTCCCAGAGAACGGAAAACGGCTCGAGCGGGCAGGGAGTGGGTTCGGTTCGGTTGCGGACGGTCTTCCGGATTCGGGGCATGGGAGGCTTTCGTGGCTGGAGTCGCAAGGGCCGCAGGCCCTTTCACCCAGACAGACGCTCTCCCGCCGCGCCGCTCGCGGCCCGATCTCAGAAAAAAATCGCTTGCCTCACCAGGTCAGGATCACGCCGTTCGAAACATTCCAGCTGTTGCCGGTCGGCGACGCGCAGAACGCAAGGTTGGGATCGCGGTAGTAGATCTGGTAGCCGCGCGTCGAACCCGGAGTGATCACGTCGCCGAGCAGTGCTGACTGCGCGCTGATCGAGTTGTCGCCGGCTGCCGGGGCCGAGACGATGCCTCCGACGGCATTCTTGACGTACAGGCGCTTGAGCGAACCGCCCACGCAGCGCACGCCGTCGCCGAAGACGACCGGATTGGCGAGCAGGCTGTTGCCCTGCAGCACGATCGAGAGCGCCGTGGGCAGCGTCCCGTCACAGGTCAGCACGGCGCTGTCGGGGAACAGCGCGCCGCTGAAGCGCAGTTTGGCTCCGCCGGTGCTGCCGGAGTTCTCGCAGCCGCGGCGGCAGGTGCCGAAGTTGCCGCAGGGGCACAGCGTGCTCAGGATTCCGTCGCCGAAGCAGAACTCGCTCGCGCCGCGACCATGAGCGCCCGTGCGGCAGATCCCGCGCACATCGCCGATCGCCGTCTGCAGGGTCTCGTCGTACAGCGCGCTCACCTCCGTCGCGGAGATCAGGCCGTCGCAGTCCTCGTCGAACAGCCGCAGGATGCGGTCGGGAGTCTGCGTTTCGCAGGCCAGCATGGAGCCATCCGCAGCGAAGCAGAAGTCCCAGATCAGGCTGGAGTTGGCGGCACCCTGCCACCACACGAGGCTCTCGCCCGCGTCCATTGCGTCGCCGTCACCGTTCTGGTCCTTGAACTTCCAGATCTGCTCGAAGGTGACATCTCCGAGGTAGAAGAAGCCTGCAGCGTCCACGCCGAGGTTCCAGTGAAAGTTGTTGTTGGTCGGTCCGGGCGTGGGGAGGAAGTACGCGAGCGCTTCAGCTGCGGAATCGATCACGCCGTTGTTGTTGATGTCGTTCAGGCGATAGACACCCTTGACGAGCGCGGCATCGTTGCCGTTCTCGGTGTAGTAGACCTTGCCATCCGGGCCGACGGCGACTGCCGTGGGGATCCAGGCACCGGTCGAGGCGCCAGGATTGATGTTGTAGTACTCGGACGCTTCGCCCAAATCGTTCGCATCGCCGTCGTTGTTGAGATCCTGCAGGCGGAGGATCGCATCGTTGCCGCCGCCGCTCGCGCCTGCCGTCGCCACCCAGACGAGACCGGCTGCGTCGACGCAGAGATTGTTCGACGAGGCCATCACGACGCCGGAGGCGTTGCCGCCGGGTGCGCCGTTGAACCAGACATTCGCCTCGCCGGCGTCGTTGCCGTCCCCGTCACTGTTGAGATCGCGGATGCGAAGCACGATGTCGATCGTGCTGTCACACACGAACAGCGAGCCGTCTGAAGCGACCTTGACACCGGAGTTGTTTGACAGATCAATCGCGCCCGCCAGTGTGTCGTCGTAGAACTTGAGCGCTTCGCCGGCGTCGTTGTAGTCGCCATCGCCGTTGATGTCCTCGAGCTTCCAGACTGCCTCGTTGGCCGAGGTGGCGTTGTCGGTAACGAAGATCGGGTCCGCAGCGAGCGCGGGGGCACTCAGCAGGCAGGTGAGGACGAGGGTGCGCATCATGCCTGAATGATACGCCAGCCCTCTCCTTTCCGGGGCTACCCGTCGTCTGTCCGGAACGGAGCGGCCGGCAAACCGGCCCGGTTATAGAGGTTCGCGCCGGCAGGATTGCTGGAGAACGCGTAGCGGGCGGCGACGGGCCGCGCGATGTCGGGATGAGACAGCACGACTTCCTGCTGTTCGATGCGTGCCTCGGCCCACTTCCAGACGCGATCCTCGCCTGCGATCGCGAATCCGCGCAGCGTGCCCTGGGCCTGTTCCTGCACAGGCAGCCGGCCCAGCTTGAGCCCGATCATGAGTCCCGAATCGGCGTGCGCAAAGCGCAGCCGCAGGCGATTGCCATCGAGGATCTGCTCGCGGAGCAAGGGGCCGCTGACTTCCAGCGATTTGCCATGGCGGTCCCGCAGCGCCCACAGCGCCAATCGCTCGCCGACATCGAACTTGTTCTTCGGGTGGATGTCGAGAGCATCGCCGATATCGATCGCCACGGCCATGCCGCAGCGTTCGAGCACATTCAGCGTGCGACGCTGGCCTTCGCGCAGGAACGCCCAGCCGTCAGTCTGGCCCGGGTCGTTCGTAGCGGGCTGCCATGCCGCAAGCTGCACGAAATAAAAAGGCAGTTCCGGCTGCTCGAAGCGTCTGCGCCAGTCCTCGACCATGATGCGCACCTTGTGCGTGTACTGTTCCGCATCGAAAGCGGAGCCCGTGTTGTTTTCGCCCTGGTACCAGAGAATCCCCGCCAGTGAGAAAGGCAGCAGCGGATGGATCATGCCGTTGTAGAGCGTGACGCAGCGCGGATCGTGGCGTCGTTCGCCGAAGGGATGCTCGGGCCATTCCGGCTCGATCGGCAGCGGGCGCCCTTCGCGCATGGCGATGCGCGAGGCCTGCGTCCACGCTTCGATGGCCGGCAGCGCGGCCTGCAGGGCGGCCTCGTGCCGCTGAAGGGAGGCGCGCATGCGGTCTGCGAAGGGTTTTAGCTCGGGCGCTTCCAGCAATGTGTCCTGCGCCATCCACAGCTCGATGTTGGTTCCGCCGACGCACGAGCGCAGGATTCCGACGGGAATGCCGGTTTCCTCCTGTATCCGCCGCGCGAAGGCGAATCCGACGGCGCTGAACGCTCCCGCCGTCGTCGGCGAACAAACGCTCCACTGGCCGCGAACATCCGCCTGCGGAGTGATCGCAAAGCGGTAATCGACCGCAAAGTGGCGAATGTGCGCGTATTTGGCCGCGGCGATGTCCTGCGCCGCATCGCATGCGCCGAGCGGAAACTCCATGTTCGACTGGCCGCCCGCCAGCCACACATCGCCCAGCAGGATGTCGTCGGCTCTTGCGCTCCCGGAGGGCGCGCTGGCGAGGAGCTGCATCGGTTGCGTGCTCATCGGCTGCGCGGGCAGGCGCGCAAGGAAGCGTCCGAAGCTGTCCGCGGTCGCGCTGGCACGCTGACTGCCGAGCGAAACCTCGACCCGCTCCCCGGGCTGCGCGGTTCCGAACACGCGTAGCTCCTTGTCGCGCTGCAGCACGGCATGATCGGAAAACAGCGGATGCAGGCGCACTTCGGCTTGCGCCGTGCTCTCAGCGAGCGCGAGGCACAGTGTCAGCAGACAGAAAAAGATCGATTTCGCGCGCCAGACGCTCCGTCTCCGTGAACAACAGTGCATGTCCGTTCCCCTCCAGTGCGATCAGCTTCGCATTCGGGGCCTCGGACTCCAATCGCCTGCTGTGAATGTGGTAGCCCACGATGCGGTCCTCGGGCGCCGCCAGCAGCAGCGTGGGCGTACGCAGCGTCGGGTAGGCGTTCTCCTGCTGCTGCAGGAACTCATCGAGCACGCAGAAATCCTCGGCATTGGCCAGAAAACGCTCCGGCGTCAGCGCCAGCGCCGCAGGCGAGGAGGCGAAGCGCTCATTGGGTGCAGCCGGCGCGAAGACCTTCTCGATGGAGGCTTCTTGGACCCAACTGCCCAGCGGCAAAGCGAGCGTATGGCGGAACAGCGTCCCGACCAGCGGCCAACGCGCCATGTGATACACGGGGCTGGTGCCAGTGCCCCAGCCGTGGCTCGGCGTGTTGATCAACACGAGCCGGCGCACGAGCTGTGGATGACGCAGTGCCAGCGTCAGGGCCACCGAGCCGCCGTAGCTGAAGCCCACCAGATCGATCTGTTCGATCCGTGAGTTGCGCAAAGTCGCCACGATGGCCTCGGCCTGCACGCCCGGATCGTTGAGCGCACCGGGAACGCGGTCACTCCATCCGTGCCCGGGTCGATCGTAGGCCAGTACGCGCCGTGTGCGCGCCAGCAGCGGCAGCAGCGTCGCCTCGAAGTCCTCGACGCCGCCGAAGGCGCCGTGCAGCAGCACGACGGGTTCACCCTGCCCTGCTGCGATCAGTCGCAGCCGAACGGGGCTGCCATCGGGCATGGTCGCTTCCGCGAACATGCCGCGCGCGGGGAAGCGCTCCAGCGCCCGCTCGATGCCCCGGCGGGTGCGGATCCATCCGGCCAGCAGCAGGATGAGCAGCAGGGCCAGCAGTGCGCCGAGCGCGATCAGCACGGCCCTGCGCACGGTCCTTGCCCCCGGAGCGGCATCAGTCCTGAGCCTGGGCGGCGCGCGCTTCCTTGCGCGCGTGCTTCTTGCGTTCGATGATCGAGAGGTGGCGCTTGCGCAGACGCATTGACTTGGGCGTCACTTCCAGCAGCTCGTCGTCTTCGATGTACTCGAGCGACTCTTCCAGCGACATGATGTGCGCCGGCGGGAGCTTGACGTTCTCGTCCTTGCCAGCGGAACGGATGTTGGTCAGCCTCTTCTCGCGGCAGACGTTGACATCAAGGTCGTTGTCCTTGTTGTTTTCGCCGATGATCATGCCTTCGTAGACGGGCGTGCCAGGATCCACGAAGAAGGTGCCGCGGTCGAGCAGGCCGAACATGGCGTAGGGCACCGACTCGCCGGAGCGGTCGGCCACCAGCACGCCGTTGATGCGCGTGGGGATCACACCGCCGTCGGGGCGCCATTGATCGAACACGTGGCTCAACACGGCCATGCCCTGAGTCATGGTGAGCAGGGCGGTGCGCGCGCCGATCAGGCCGCGGGAAGGCACGAGGAACTCAAGGCGCGTCTGGAGACCCACCGGCTCCATTTGCGTCATCTCGCCGCGGCGGCGGCCGAAGTACTCGATCACCTTTCCGGCATGCTCGGTCGGCACGTCGATCACGGCGCGCTCGAACGGTTCGCAGGTCACGCCGTCGACCTCTTTCAGGATCACGCGCGGCTTGCCCACGGAGAACTCGTAGCCTTCACGGCGCATGTTTTCGATCAGCACACCCAAGTGCATCACGCCGCGACCCTTGAGGTCGAAGCCGTCGGCGGCGTTGGGGTTGGCAAGCTGCAGCGCGACATCGCGCAGGCAGGCCTTCTCGATGCGCGAGAGCACCTGGCGGCTGGTCACGAACTGGCCCTCCATGCCGGCGAAGGGTGAGTTCGAAACGAAGAACTCCATCGAGATCGTCGGCTCGTCCAGCTTGATGGTCGGCAGCGGATCGGGATGCTCCAGCGGGCAGAGCGTGTCGCCGATCATGATCTCGTCGATGCCGGCGACGACGGCGATATCGCCCGCGCGCACCTCATCGACGGCCACGCGGTTGAGACCCTCGTAGCGCAGCAGGCCCTTGATGGGGAAGACCGGCGTCTTCTCGCGTCCAGGGTGGCACAGCGCATAGCGGCCGCCATTCCTGATCACGCCGCGAGCCACGCGGCCGATCGCGATACGGCCGAGGAAGTCGTCGTGATCCAGCGTCGCGGCCTGGAACTGCGCGGGTGCGTCGTAGTCGAGCTCGGGCTGCGGCGCGTGATCGAGGATCATGCGGAACAGCGGCTCGAGGTCCGCCGGCTCGTTCTCGGGGTTCTCAACGGCCCATCCGGCGCGGCCCGAGCCGTACACCACCGGGAAGTCGAGCTGGTCATCGTGCGCGCCCAGCTCAAGGAACAGGTCGAAGACCATGTCGAGAACCTGCGGCGCGCGCGCGTCGGGGCGATCGATCTTGTTGATCATCACCATGGCCTTGAGTCCGTTCTCAAAGGCCTTCTTGAGCACGAAGCGCGTCTGCGGCATCGGGCCCTCGGCCGCGTCCACCAGCAG
>SYGM01000182.1 GCA_005799545.1 Planctomycetia bacterium
AGTCCTGCGAGGTCGTGAGCGTCTTGGCGAGATCCGCCTTGAGCGCCGCCATGTCGAGCTTGGCGAATTCGGCCGCGTAGTCGAAGTCCGCACCCATCGGATTTCCCGCAGCCGGGTTCTGGCGCAGAATCGTGAGATCGAGTTGGTTGGGCCACCACTCGCGGTTGCTCATCGCGCTGGTCGCGCTGTCCTTGTAGCTCGCTTCGGCGACGCCCGCCTCGTTCATCACGGGGCACTTGCCGGAGTCGGCCTGCGCGTCCGGGTTCTGGGTCGACTGCGTGGCCGCACAGCCGCTGACCACAGCGGCGAGCGCGAGCGCGCCGACGAAGGAGGAGGCGGAGAAAGCCCCGCGTTCCGCGGAGCACGATTGGGGAGAGGATTCAGTTTGCATGGTTTCTCTGGTTTCCATGGGCACGCCCGTCAGCGTCCCCGGGGTGAGCTCGAGGGGGTCTGGCAGTGTGCGCAGAGCCCCCAGTACACGATTTCCGCCGTCTCGATTCGATAGCCGCAGTCCGTAGACGGGGTGAGACAAGGTGCGGTCTGTGCGCCGCAGTCGATGTCGTGGATCGCGCCGCACCGCCTGCAGACGGCGTGGTGATGTCCATCGCCCGCACGCGGATCAAACAGGGCGGGGAATCCGGCAGGCTGCAGGCGCCGCACCAGGCCGTGCTCGCAGAGCGCTGCCAGTGCGTCGTAGACCGCCTGCGTCGACACGGTGCCCAGCTCTCCGCGCACATGCTGCATGATCCTGTCCGCCGAGGCGTGCGGCAGGTGCTCCACGGCGCGCAGCACGGCGAGGCGCTGTGCCGTGACGTGCAGACCACACGCACGCAGTCGATCCGGGGCACTGGCTTGCATTTCTGGACTCTATCTGCTTCTTGATCTCTTCCGGATTCACTATCCGCCATGCGAATATTTCTCTCCGCATGAACCAACTGCCGCACTCCTGCCCTTGCTGCCGCGAGCAGACCCTTGCACGCGCTGCCGCCTTCGAGATCTGCACGCGCTGCGGCTGGGAAGATGACGGGCAGGGCGATGCCGATGCCGACGCCGTTCGCGGAGGCCCCAATGCGGAACTGTCGCTGACTCAGGCGCGCGCCAACTGGGCACGCCATGGCTCCGCGCAGGGACTGAGCCTGTGGCGCGTCCTGCTGATCGCCGAGTCCGACGACGAATCCGTCGACGAGCAGGAGCGCGTCGTCGGACTGGCGTTCGTGGAGGCCGGCAATGCCGAAAGGGCCTGGGAGGCAGTGGAACTGGAGCTGCGGGCCGACGGCCTCTGCATCCACGAGCGCGTCAGTGCGCGCCGGGCGCTGCAGGCACCCGAGGACGCCGACGAACAGCCCTTCTACGAGGAGGCGCTGCGCGAGAAGTTCGTGCTGGTGCTGATTCCTGAGCAGTGAACGCGCTTCAGCGCTTCACATGCTCGTCGAACCAGTTCAACATCTCCCAGAGCACATGCAGCACGCTCTCCCGGGCGCGATAGCCGTGTGACTCATGCGGCAGAACCACCTGCCGCGCGCGACCACCCGTGCCCTTAAGCGCCTGAAACAGGCGCTCGGACTGCAACGGGCTCGTGCCAGGGTTGGGATCCTCTTCGCCGTGAATCAGAAGCAGCGGCGCACGGATGTTCTGTGCGTCGAGCAGCGGTGAGAGCTTCACATAGGTGTCCTTGGCTTCCCACAGCGTGCGGCGCTCATGCTGGAATCCGAACGGCGTCAGGGTGCGGTTGTAGGCTCCGCTGCGGGCGATCCCTGCGCGGAAAAGCTCACTGTGCGCCAGCAGCACGGCGGTCATGAAGGCGCCGTAGCTGTGACCGCCGACTCCGACACGCGCCGGATCGGCAACGCCGAGCCTGGCCAGATGCTCGATGGCGGCGCGCGCGGAGGCGACGGCCTGCTCGATGAATGTGTCGTTCATCGTCTCGGGATGCCCCACCACGGGAATGGAGGTCTCATCCAGCACTGCGTAACCGCGCAGCGCAAAGAACAGCGGCGAGGCGCCGCCGATGCGCACGAACTGATGCGGCGATGCGCGCGTCTGGCCCGCGATGTCGCCATCCGCGTAGTCTTCGGGATACGCCCACAGCACGAGCGGCAGCGGGCGACCATCCCAGTCCGGCGGCAGGTACAGCTTGCCGCTCAAGGCCACGCCATCGGAGCGGGTGTAACGCTCAATCCGTGGCTCCATGCGGCGCAGGATCGGCGCGGGATCCTCGTAGCGCGTCAGGGCGCGGCGCGTGTGGCCGGCCCGATCGAACAGGAACAGGTTGGGAACTTCGCTGCGGCTCTCGCGCAGCGTGAGAAAGCGCCCGCCCTGATCATCGAGGGGCGCCACCAGCCGCTCATGCACGCGCTCCTCCGCGCGCCACAGTTCCGTGCGCTCGCGCGTCAGCAGATGCTCGCGCGCCAGAAACGGACGCTGATCGGACTCGGATTGGCCGGCGCCGACGCGCAGCACGCAGTCCTCGTGCACGCGGACGACGCGACGCCCGCGACCGTCCGGTCGCATCAGCAGCGCACCCGGGTCGCGGTAGAGCTCCTTGACGCTGCGATCATCCAGTACGGAGAGCTCGCGGCCATCGGCACCATCGTGCAGGGCAAGCCGCGTCCAGCGACGGTCACGATCGTACTGGCGCGCGACGAAACGGCGACCATCGGGCAGCCAAGCCAGCGACGATGTACGGTGCTCGAGGCGCAGCAGTTCGCGCGCAGACCGTGAGAAAGGCGCCTCCTGCAGCATCCAGCGATCACGGTGGGGTGCCGCCCGGCGCGGATCTCCTCCATCAAGCGCTTCCACCCACTGCAGCACGGCATCCCCGTGCGGCGCCCACTGCACGGCCCGCGGACCGCAGCGCACACCCTCAATGGGAATGTTCTCGGCCACCGGCACATCGGCGACGGTGTGCACGCAGCGGCCCATGGAATCGAGCACCTCGATGCGGTGCGCAAACGCGTGGATCAGATGCGTGTGAGGAAACGGTTGCAGCAGCCGTTCGATCAGGATGTGACGGCCATCGGGAGACACGTCGCACTCCGTGATGAAATCCGGCGCGCCGATGCCGCGCGAAACGCCGCTCTCGCAGTCCACAAGACACAACTGCAGGCGTGCGTGGTACGCCAACACGTTCTCATCATGTTTGTCCTTGATGAGATCCGGCCACGTGCGCATCGGCGTGCTCTCGCCGTGTGCCTCAAGAATGCGCGGTGCTGGCGCCACGGCAGGGCGCTGCGGGGCAGGGCCGCGCGCGTCCGGAATGCAGGTGACAAGCAGCGTCCGGCTGTCCGAGAACCATTGAAAGCCGTGACTGAAGATGGCGCTGATGCCACCGAGCAGCCGCCGCAGCGGTCCGCCTGAGCGCAGACCGCACCACAGTTCTGTTCCGCCTTCGCCGCTGAGCGTCACAGCAAAACGCTGCGAGTCATGCGACCAGCCGATGGACCGCAGCTGCAGCCCTGACGGCAGCCTGAACTCGATGCGCGCGCCGGTTTCGAGTTCCTCCACGGCCAAGGCATGTCCGAACACCAGCTGGTGCTGGGCTTCGTGCACCGTATCGATGCGCAGACCTGCCAGCCGGAGTTCCTTCTGCGCAACATCCGCCAGCGTGGGCATCGAGCGATGCTCGACGGACAGCCACGCGCCGCCGTCCGGCGAGAGGAACAGCCAGGGCGTCGGCGGGGCATCGAGGATGGCGACGAGATCGGGATCGGGTTGACAGTAGCCTTGCACAGCTTCCTTGTACCAAGTCGCCGCATGGCGTTTATGCTGCCCCGTCATGCGACTCCTGCTGATCCTGCTGCTGTTCTGCTCGGTACTCGGCTGCCAGTACGAAGTCAGCCCACAGCCCGCGTCTGCTCCACAGCCCGCGGCCGCCACGGACCCTCGCGTCGCCCAACCACAAGAGCCCTCCCAACCCACTCCAACCAACACGATGGCCATCGCGACTTTCGGAAACGGATGCTTCTGGTGCACCGAGGCTGTGTTCGAGCAGCTGCGCGGAGTGACGCGCGTGGTCAGCGGCTATTCCGGCGGGCAGATCGAGAACCCGACCTACAAGCAGGTCTGCACCGGAGACACCGGCCACGCCGAGGTGCTGCAGATCGAATACAACCCCGGTGAAATCGACTTCAAGACGCTGCTGGAAGTGTTCTGGAAGACGCACGATCCGAACACGCTCAACCGTCAGGGGAATGACGTCGGCACGCAGTACCGCTCCGTGATCTTCTTCCATGACGCGGAGCAGGAGCGGCTGGCACGGGAGTACAAGTCCAAGCTCGATGCCTCGGGGGCCTTCTCGGACCCGATCGTGACCGAGATCTCCCCTGCAGCAAAGTTCTACCCAGCCGAGGACTATCACCAAGGCTACTTCCGCGCCAACGGCCGTGAACCATACTGCCGTTACGTGATCGCGCCCAAGGTGGAGAAGTTCCGTCAGGTCTTCGGCAGCAAACTCAAGGACTGAATCATATGCAGCTTCATCGCCGCGACTTTCTGGCCGCCACGGCGGCATTGGCTCTCTCCTGCCACGCGAAAGGCACGAGACGGGAAGAGGCACCGCGCCGCCTCAGCGTCCTGATCCTGGGAGGCACAGGCTTCCTCGGCCCTGCGCTGGTCGAGGTCTGCCGTGCACAGGGACACACCGTCACGCTCTTCAATCGCGGCAAGACGCGCCCGGGGCTGTTCCCTGAACTTGAAAAACTGCAGGGCGACCGCGATCCCGACAAGGGCGAAGGCATCCGAGCGCTCGCCGGCCGCAAGTTCGATGTGGTCTTCGACGACTGCGGCTACTACCCGCGACATGTGCGCGCCTCAGCCGAGTTGATGGCACCCAATATCGGCCACTACATCTACGTCTCGAGCATCTCTTGCTACGCGCGCACCGACATCGAGAACGCCGACGAGAGCGCCGAACTTGCGCGCATTCCGGATCCCACCGTGGAGACGATGGGCGCGCAGTATGAGAACTACGGCGCGCTCAAGGCGCTGTGTGAACAGGCCGCCGAAGCCGCGTTGCCCGGACGCGTCACCGTAATCCGGCCCGGCTTCATCGTCGGTCCCGGAGACCCCACGGATCGATTCACCTACTGGCCTGTGCGCATCGCGCGGGGTGGCGATGTGCTGGTGCCCGGCACAGCCACCGACCCGATTCAGGTGATCGATGTGCGGGATCTGGCCGAGTTCATGGTGCGCTGCGCGGAGCGCAAGACGCTCGGACGCTTCAATGCCTGCGGACCTGCGGAGCGGCTGGAATGGGGCCGGTTGCTGGCCGACTGCAACGCAGCGGCGCCCAAGCCTGCCGTCCTGCACTGGGCTTCCATGGAGGAACTGCAGGCCTTCGGACCGCTCAACCTGCCGATCTGGGTGCCCTACACCGGCGAAACCAAGGGATTCCACACGGCGAGCAACCGCGCCGCGATCGCCTTGGGCCTCGGCTTCCGGCCGATCGGTGACACGGTGCGAGACACGCTGCAGTGGTTCACGACGCTGCCGGCGGAACGTCAGGCGCAGCTGCGAGCGGGCCTGAGCGCCGACAAGGAACGCGAGGTCCTGCTCGCGCTCGGCCGCATCAAGGCGTGAAATCGAGGCTGCGGAACGGCTGATCGGCGTTGTCCCGCACCTGCCAGGATCCCGTCCGCAGTCCACCGGCGTAATCGCCCTCTTCGGCAAGCGCACCGTCGGCGAACCACACGCGCCAGCGCCCCGTGCGCACACCGTCGACCGCGGGGCCCTGCATGCGCCGCGCGCCGTTTTCATGCCAGAAGCTCATGGTGCGCTCGACGCCCGGGCCGGAATGAAAGCACTCGCTGCGCATGCGGCCGTTGGCATACCAGCTGCGCCAGGCGCCTGCGGGCTTGCCGTGATCCCACTGCTTCTCCCACTCGCGCGTCCCGTCACGGCGCCAGACGCGCTCCGGGCCGTGCTTGGATCCATCCGGCAGCAGGCTCCACTCGCGCAGCACCCGTCCGCTCTCGCGGTCCAACGTCCTGCGCGTGCTCGTCTCCTCGCTTGCGACCGGCTCGCCATAGCGCGCCAGCGCCGTCGGCGGAACCGATACGGCCCGCACTCGCGGTGCCTCGGTCCTGCAGGCGAGCGCTGCAGCCAGCACGGCCAGACACCACACTCTCAACGCAGCCGTTCCTCCAACAGCAGGGCGCGCAGCAGCATCGGGAAGCTAGCTTCCGACCACGAGCGATACTGGGGACGGAAGCCGAACAGGTGCACGCTTCCCCGGCCGCTGCTGACGCTGACCCATGCGCCCTGCCCCTCGATCACCTCCGGCTTCTGAATCCAGCCGGAGACCAGCACCCGATTGGGCGCATAGCTGAGCAGCGTGTTGACGACACCGGAACGCGAGCCGCGTTCCTTTTCGCCGAGCGGACGGAACGCGGAGGAACGCGAGAAGAACACGGCGGGTTCGCGCGCCATGCCGACCGTCAGCGGGTCTTCCTGTGTGCGCGTGCGAACGACGCTGCCCGGACATGAAAAGTCCCTGGCCGTCTCACCGGTCGTGACATCGGCGAGCGGCAGCTGCAGCAGATCGATGGCGTAGGCGCAGGAGGAGCCGACGGCCACCAGCTTGCCTCCGGAGCGCACGAACTCGCCAATGGCCTGTGAGCCCTCGGGATCGAGTCCGCCGGTCAGTTCCGCCGGTGCGCTGCCCGGTGCCCGGCCGCGCTCCAGCTCGCGCGCCGCCACCCCCGGCAGCAGCAGCACATCGACGTGCCGACTCAAGGCTCCTGCACGCAGCTCTTCGTTGCGAATGCGCACATGCGGAAGATCGAAGTGATCCAGCACCCAGCGCATCCAGCCTTCGTCCATGTTGCCGTTGTGCGGCGCGTACAGACCGATGCGCGGCAGCGCGGCGATGTGCTGCGCCTGCGACGTCGCGGCCTGCGTGAAGCGTCCATCCGGCTCCAGAGCGACCGGACGCGCGGCCTTCAGCTCCGCGATGGCTCGCCGCCAGCCGTTGGAATCGGCACTGCTCCAATCCGTGCGCCCCGGACCGAAGCAGTCGCGCGCTTCGCGCAGCGGAACCGCACGTTCCACTTCGAGCTCGCGCACGACGGCCAGCGTCTCCACGCCGAACAGCTCCGGCAGCGTCCAGCCTGCGATGTCATAGGGCGGATCACCGGCGGGATAGCGCTGGATGTCGAAAAGATCCTTGACGTGCATCGCATAAGGCTGCGGCACGCGAATCAGGATCGAACCCGCCGGATAGCTGCGACCGTCTGCGCGCACTTCGCTCTCGCAGCGCTCCAGCTCGACGCCCGTCTGCAGCAGCAGCGAGCACAGCCGCTCGCTGGCTCCGACGTTGGCGGTCCAGGCCGGGATCAGCCATCCGCGCACGCCCAGCTCCTCCGGTCTCCTGAGTGCACGCTGCGACGCGGCGAGCGCATTGGACAGCACCCAGCGTGGCTCGCGCGAAACGCTACCCAGCAGAGACCGGCCGAACGCCAGCTCGTAGTCGATGATGTCGCGCACACGCCACCAGCCTCCCGGCCACGGCGCAGGGAAACGATTCGAGGGCGCGTACGCTCCCAGACCATCCGGAGCCTCGAGATCCGAAGGCGCGAGGAAGATCGGGCTCGCCAGGCGGGCGCTGGCAGCCTCCGTCAGCAGGCCTGTGATGTTGTGACGCACGGGCACATTGCGATTGCCGCCGTTCCACCACATGTCGTAGGTGACACCCCATGAAATCCCGCTGAGGCCAGCGGATGTCATGTCGTGGATGGCGCGCATCCCAAAAAGGTTGATCGTGTTGATCACGCCGGCATCCAGATTCGGCGAGAGCGGGTCGCGGAAGGGCGGCACGAACATGCGCTCGCCCTTGGAGCCCTGCTGGTGCACATCCCAGTAGATCTGCGGGAACCACTCCTTGTAGAGCAGCTGCGTGACGATGCGCGTCTCCGCCAGCGCCAACGCGAACCAGTCGCGGTTGTTGTCGTGGCCGGCGTAGTACTGGTAGAGCTTGTCGAGCTCGCTGGTCTCGTGCGGCGTGCCGACCACGCGCCGGTACCAGCTGACCACATGGTCGAGCCCATCGGGATTGAGGCTGGGCGCCAGCAGCACGACGCTGTTCTCCCGCGCGCTCTTCCACGGTTCGGCTTCCGAGGACGCCAGCTGATGCGCGAACTCCATGGCGAACTGCGGGCTCGCGCACTCGGTGGCGTGCATCGCGCAGGAGATGAACACGAAGGGCCGCGCCTTGGCGAGCGCGTCACTCAACTCCTGCTCGCCGGCACCGCGGGGATCCGCGATGCGGCGGTTGAGCGCGCGCAGCTCATCGAGTCGCGCGAGATTCGCCTCGCTCGAGATGATCGACAGCAGCCAGGGTCGGCCTTCTTCGCTGCGACCCACCTCGCGCGTGATCACGCGCTGACTGGCCTTGTCCAGCTCCAGAAAGTAGCTCGAGACCTCCTTCCAGTCGGGCAGCTGAAAGTCCGCGCCCACAGGCCGGCCCAGATGCTGCTGGGGAGACGGAAGCGTGCCTTGGAGGAACAGCGTGAGGAGGGCTGCGATCATGTGCGGATCGTAGCGTTCCGGCTGCTAAGATGCGCCCCATGCGAGCGTACCTTGCCACCCTGCTGCTGCTGCTTTCGGCCTGCTCTTCGCTGACGGGACGCGATGAACTGGAAATCGCCTGCGAGAAGCACGTTCTCGACAATGGACTGGAGGTGATCCTGCACGAGGACCGCTCCGATCCCGTCGTGGCGGTCTACGTGCAGTACCACGTGGGGAGCGCGCGCGAGGAGGCCGGCCGCTCGGGTTTCGCCCACCTGTTTGAACATATGCTCTTCCAAGGGAGTCAGCACGTCGGTGACGACATGCACTTCAAGCTGGTTCAGGAGGCTGGCGGCACGCTCAACGGTTCGACGACGCGCGACCGCACGAACTACTTCGAGGTGCTCCCCAGCAACCAGCTGGAGCTGGCGCTCTGGCTGGAGGCGGACCGCATGGGCTGGTTCACGCCTTCCGTGACGCAGGCCAAGCTCGACAACCAGCGCGATGTGGTCAAGAACGAGCGCCGCCAGAACTACGAGAATCGCCCCTACGGCATGTCGCGCGCGTACATTGCCGCGGCGCTCTACCCGCCCGAGCACCCGTATCACTGGCTGACGATCGGCTCGCAGGAGGATCTCAACGCAGCCAGCCTGGATGATGTGCTGGCGTTCTTCGGTCGCTGGTACGGCCCCAACAACGCGACGCTTGCCATCGGCGGCGACATCGACAAGACTGCGACGCTGGAGCTCGTGCGGCGTTATTTCGGCAGCATCCCGCGCGGGCCCGAGGTCTCCAAGCCCGAACCCGCACCGATTCGTCTCGCCTCGCCGCTGCGCATCGCCGCCGAGGACAGCGTCAAGCTGCCCCAGCTTTCGCTGACCTGGCCTTCAGTCCCGATGGGACACGCCGATGAGGCCGCACTCGACATGCTCGGCCGGATCCTCGCCATGAACGACACCTCCGTGCTCGACCGCGCGCTGCGCATCGACGCACCGCTGTGCGCGGATGTGCAGGCCAGCAACAATTCGGATGAACTCGCGGGCGAATTCCTGATCAGTGTGCGCGCCAACCCTGGAGTGGCGCTGGATGAGCTGCACCTACGGGTGCTCGCGCTGCTGGCGCGGCTGGCGGAGGAAGGCATCGATGCGGACGCGCTGGAGGGTGTCAAGGGCCGCTACGAAGCCGAGTTCCTGCGCCGTCAGGAGTCGGTCAGCATGCGCACAGGCATGCTGGCCAATCTCAATTGCTTCACGCGCGACCCGAACAGCTGGAAGCAGGATCTCGATGCGCATCTCTCCGTCACGCCGGAGCAGATCAGGGCCGCGCTGAAGCGCTGGATCGTGGGTCAGCCGGAACTCGCGCTTTCGATCGTGCCGAAGAAACAGCTGGCGTTGGCTCTCAAGAACTCCGTGCCGGCCCCGCGGATCGGCTCCACCGCGCGCCCGGGTGCGAAGCTCGCGGCCGCGGAGGTCCTACTGCGCACGCCCGCGCCCGACGGCTTCGATCGCTCGATCAAGCCCGCCGCCGCCGCCGCCAAGCCGTTCCGCTCTCCCGCCGTGTGGCACGACACCTGGCCCAACGGCATCTGCGTCACGGCGGTGCCCTACAAGGAACTGCCGCTTGCCGTCGTCACGGTTTCGTTTGCCGCAGGGCAGATCGCGGAGCCGGATGCGCAGCGCGGAATCAGCATGCTGACGGCCGGACTGCTGACTCAGGGCACACAGACCCGCACCGCACAGCAGGTGCAGTGCGAGCTCGACCGCCTCGGTGCCACATTGACCGCCGCGGCAAGCGAAGAGGAGCTGACGCTCTCCCTCAACGTTCCGGAGCGCAATCTCGAGGAGGCTGCCGTGCTGCTCGCGGAGCTGGTACGCCGCCCGCGCTTGGGTACGGAGGACTTCGAGCGTCTGCGCAGCGAGCAGCTGGTGGCACTGGGTGCGCGCTCCGATCAGATCCGGCTGATCGCCGACGATGTCTTCCGCAGGCTGCTGCACGGAGACGGACCGCTGGCCTCGCCCGGCATCGGCACGCAGGAAGCGCTGCAGGCAATGCGCGTCGGGGATGTCGCCGCCTTCTGGGCTGCCCATGCCAATTCCAGTACGACACGCGTGACCTATGTCGGCAGCCGCGATGCATCGGGTCTGCGCAAGTGCTTCGCGGAATTGCTGCAGCCTTTCGGCAGCCAGACGGCGCTGCGCGAGGGCGGTCAGGCCCGCGAATCGGCCGCACTGCAGCCGACGCGCGTCTATCTGGTCGACAAGCCGGGCGCGGCTCAGTCCGAGCTGCGTCTGGGTCATGTCGCCGACACCGCGCTGTCGCCGCGCAGCTACGCGCTGCAGGTGCTGAATCAACCGCTCGGCGGACAGTTCTCCAGCCGAGTCAACCTCAACCTGCGCGAAGAGAAGGGCTACACCTACGGTGCGCGCACGAGCTTCGAGTCCGGACGCACTTACGGGTGGTTCCTCGCCTCCGCCGCCGTACAGACGGAAAAACTCGAGCTCGGCGAAGATCAGAAGACGCGAGTGATCCCCTCGACGTACGAGTCGGTCGATGAGTTCCTCAAGGAGATCCGCAGGTACCGCGAAGGACCCAGCGATGCCGAGCTGGCCTTCACGAAGGATGCGCTGATTCAGGGCGCGCTGCGGCAGTACGAGTCGATCGTCGCGCTTTCGCGTTATGCCGCCGGCATCTCGTCCTTCGGCTATCCCGATGACTTCGCGGCACGCCGCCTGGCGGAACTCCAGGCATTGCGCCGTGAAGATCTCGCCCGGCTGGCGCAGGCCACGCTGCATCCCGAGCGCATGATCGTGCTCGTGGTCGGCGACAAGGCCAAGGTGCGCGACTCCCTGCGCCAGCTGGGGCTGGGCGAGCCGATCGAACTGGACACGCTCGGCAGGCCGCTGCCGACCACGGGCGCGCACTGAAGCGCGCACTGAAGCGCGCACTGAAGCGAGCACTGAAGCGAGCACTCAAGCAAGCAGGGAATCGTGCCGGGAGACGTGCACGACAGCACTCGCTGTTCAGGCGCTCAGGCCTTGCGCAGCAGGCGGTACTGAAAGCGCCCCCAGCGACCGGGCACGCCCGGCACGAAGTCGAGCACCCGCAAGGCGGCGGCGATGCCGCGCGCGAGCACTCGTGCACGCGGGCCGAAGTTGCGCGTGCGGAATTCCAGCTCTTCGCGCGGTGGTGCCGCCTGAGCGCCGAAGGCCCCGACCACACGCAGACCCGCTGCGCGGGCCAGCGACTCGATCTGCCCGGAGCGCAGGGCCTCGAAAGGGCCGATGTTCGGGTCGGGCGACAGCACGTACTCAACCCCGCGCGGTCCGCCACGACGGCTGCGCAGCCACTCCATCGGATTATGGAATGAGCGCGCATTGACGAAGCCCAGCAGGAGCTCGCCGTCGGGAGCCAGCGCCTCGCCAAGCCTTGTCAGCAGGGCCGTACGCTCCGCTTCCGCCAGATTCTCCAGTCGATAGAGGCACGTGATGCGTGCGTAGCGGCCGGAGGGCAGCTGCGGCTGGTCGGGATCCCATAGGCGGACCTGCGCGCGGGGAATGGCGCGTGCCGCGCAGAACTCGGCGACCTCCGGACTGCGCTCGAGCACTTCGAAGGCATGACTCTGACGCTCTCGCGCCAGGCGCTCGGTCAGGATGCCCGTGCAAGGCAGCACATCGAGCCACACGGGACGCGTCGCCCCGCCGGATCCCGCACCCGGCGTCGCCTCCGACGGCGTCTGTTCGGGCAGCAGTCGCGCCAGCGCCTCGCCCAGCGCGCTCTGTTCCCAGGCGCGCGGCTTGTTGTGGCGCAGACCATTGAGCACCCGGGCGCGCTGGTACGTGCGCAGCAGATCCGGGGCCCAGTCCTGCGGACGCACCGAAGAGGGAATCGCGCGGCCGGCATAGTGATTCCAGTGCGCAACTTCACGCAGCGGCCGCCGCTTGGGACCCTTGCGGGGCACCAGCTTGGGATAGCCCAGCGCCAGCACGGCGATCACCAGCCTGTCTTCCGGCAGGCCTACCGTTTCGCGCACGCGCTCGCGATCGCCGGTCTGCGTGATCCAGAAGGTTCCCAGCCCCAGCACATGCGCGGCAAGGCTCATGTTCTCGATCGCCGCGCTGGCCGATTGAATGTTGGCCCAGGCCTCCTCGGAGAAGTCGCGACCGTACGAGATGATGATGTTGACGGGCGCGTTGCCCATCTGCGACGAGAGCGCAGCCAGTCGCTGGTTGATGGCAGGATCATCGACTGCGACGAAGTCCCACATCTGGTAGTTGCAGGAGGAAGGCGCCCAGATGCCGGCGTGAAGCACCTGCTCGACGAGCTCGCGCGGAACAGGATCGGGCTTGAACCGACGAATCGAGCGCCGCTGATAGATCGCATCCCAGAAATCGCAGGCCGGCGTCGGCCCCACCGGACGCCCCTCGTCGGTGTCCGCCTGCGCACGAGTGCCCGAGGGCTCCTCGGGGATGCCTTCGTTACCTGCGGCGCGGGGATCCTCAGCCTGCATGCGAGAGAGACGATATCGTCCGACGCGCGAGACTGCCTCAAGTCCGCGCCGGGGCCCGTGTGCTCGGGGCTGGCTCTGTGCTCGGCGCTGGCTCTGTGCTCGGGGCTGGCCCGTGTGCTCGGCGCTGGCGGTTCTCCGGCGTTCCCATCGGGCCCGAGGGATGCCGCACCTCAGGCTCCGCCTCTGCCTGCCCTTGGCCCGGGAGAGTCCTTGTCGGCGGCCTGCGAAGGATCGCGCGGTGGTGCGGCCGTTTCCACCTGGATGCAGCGGCCTCCCGTGCGCTCGGCCAGTCGCGCCCATGCCGCCCGCTGGCGGCGCGGGGAGTCCACCAGCACCGAGTCGATCGCCACCCGTCGCAGCCGATGGTGCTCCTCGAGCACTTCGACCATCAGGTCCATGTTCCAGCGCCGGCCTCCGGTGGGCACTCCATCGGTCAGCACGCAGATCGTGTCCACCTCCGGATCCTCCATCGCGAGCCGAGCTGCATCGTAGAAGTTCCCGCGACCGCTCTGGTGACAGCGCTCGAAGTCGGTGATGGCGCGCGTGATGTTGGCAGGAGTGCTCGCGACGAGCTGCCGTTCCCAGGGCAGCGGCGTGCCCGTGTACGGAATCACGTTGAAGCGCGTACCTTCCGGCAGCGCCTTGAGCACGGCGCGCAGCTGCTCATCGACGATCTGCTTGCGGGTCTTGTCCCCCACCTTGGCCTGCCATAGCGAGCCCGAGAGATCGATCAGAAAGGCGATCCGATCCGAGACGACCGTCAGCCCTGCGAAGGCCACGCTGCTCTGTCCCAGCGGACCGCGTCGTGCCGCATCCACGCCGGTCACCAAGCGACCCTGCACGGTCTGCGCCCACTCGCGCCAGGGCTGCGGATCAAAGCCGTGTTCCTGTCCGGAGCGCGCCCGCAGCCAACCTAGAATCTCCCAGCGCAACCGCGAGCGCGGCTCACTCTGCATGTGCTCGATCAAAGCGAGTATCGAGGCCCGCGAGTCGATCGTCCGCAGCACGTCGATGCAGGCGGCCCGCACCCGTCCGTCCGGATCCGCCAGCATGCGCCGAGCGATGTCGAGGCCCTCCTGCTCGGTGGTGCGGGCGAAGAACAGCACGGCGGCGAGCCGCACCACGGCATCGCGGTCGATCAGAGCACGCTCGGCGCGCGGCTGCGCTTCGAAGAAGTCCAGACGCTGCAGCGCCAGCAGAGCGCCCGCGCGCAGTTCGCCCGGACCGCGCGCATCGATCCAGCGCGCCAGCGCGCGCGCCGCCGCCGAAAGATCTCCCGTCAGGCGACCGGAGGCCTGAATGCGCTCCAGCATGGCCAGCGCCACGCGCGACAGCTCCACGGCGCGCGGGTCGACCGCCCGGGTCAGCACACCGGCATCCACGGGCAGACTGCCGCGGCCCAGCGCACCGACGCAGCGCAGGCGCACCCACTCATCCTCGTGCTGCAGTCCGTTGCGGCCGATCAGCTCGCGCCAGGCCCGCTCTTCGCTGATGAGCGAGAGCGACAGTTCGGCCTCATCGGCCACCTCCGGTTCCCGATCGCGCAGCGCTCCCAGAACCAGGCGCCATGCAGGCAGACTGCCCTCCAACGCGAGCCTGCTGACGCAGACTCGGCGTTTCTCAGCCTGAGGCGAGCGCAAACCTTCCTCGAGCGCCTCCGGCAGCGCGGATGCACCGGGGCCTTGAGGCGTCAGCGCCGCGGCAGCAAAGGCTGCGGGAGACAGCATGCACAGGAGTCCGGCCCCCCACCGCCGGACGATGTCTCTCAGGGATATGTGGTCTCCAAGAAAAAAGGCGGCTCTCAGGAGCTTGGGAGTGGCTGCAGTGTGGCTCGTTTGCATGTTGCTGCCCGGGCATTCCCTGCCGCGGCACCTGTCTGGACGGTGCCGCGCGCCCGGAATCGCGGAAAAATGCGGCCAAAGGCGTATCCAGCCCGATCCCTCGCGTCCCTAGACTGACCATGCGTGACGCATGACCCTCGTGCCCTGCGCCTGCCCCTGACGCTGGCGGCGCTGTATCTGCTGGTCTGGATCTGGAGTGCCATCGAGCCCCTGCACCCGGCCGACTGGCGGCTGGAGAATCTGCTGCTGGCCGTTGTGCTGCCGCCGCTGGTGCTCACCTGGCGCCATCACCGCTTCAGCCCGCTCAGCTACATCCTGATCTTCAGCTTTCTGGTGCTGCACTCGGTGGGTGCGCACTACACCTATTCCGAGGTGCCGCTGGGCTTCTGGGTGCGCGACTGGCTGGGACTGTCACGCAACCATTACGACCGGGCCGTGCACTTCTGCTTCGGACTCCTGCTCGCGATCCCGACGCGGGAGTTGCTGATGCATCTTGCGGGAGTGCGCAGGTTTTGGTCGTACTACCTGGCCTTCGACGCGATCTGCGCGCTGAGCGGTTTGTACGAGATCGTCGAGTGGATCGCGGCCAGAGTCACCAACCCGGAGCTGGGCACCGCCTATCTCGGAACGCAGGGCGATGAATGGGACGCGCAGAAGGACATGGCCATGGCGCTGACCGGGGCGTTGCTGTCGCTGGCAGCCCTCGCGCTCTGGAATCGGTTCCGCCCGGGCCGCGCAAGCACCGCCGCGAACTGCTAGCTTGCGGGGCCCTGCATGGCCCCTGCTCCCCTCGGCGGCGCACTCGAAGCGCTGCGGCACCGCAACTTCCGACTGCTCTGGATCGGACAGCTGGTCTCCACGGCCGGCTCGCTGATGCAGAACGCCGTGGTGCTGTGGCACGTGACGCTGCTGGTCAAAGACCCGGCCGACAAGCCGATCGCGCTGGGCCTCGTGGGATTGTTCAAGTTCCTCTCGATCCTGGGCTGCGCATTGTTCTCCGGCGTGATCGCCGACGCCTTCGATCGGCGCAAGCTGATGATGCTGACGACGAGCCTCCTGACGCTGATCGCCGGCGCGCTCGCCTGGGTCACGTTCGAGGGCCTCAGCGAACTCTGGCCGATCTACGTGCTGACCTCGCTGACCTCAGCAGTCGGAACATTCGACGGCACCGCGCGTCAGGCGCTGATTCCGAAGCTGGTGCCCGGCCACATGCTGCCCAACGCGATTGCGCTCAACACGATCCTGTTTCAGCTGGCCTCCGTGGTGGGCCCGGCGCTGGCGGGGCCGACCATGGCATCGCTGGGACTGGGCTATGTGTACCTGTTCAACGCGCTCTCGTTCCTGGTGGTGCTGATCGCACTGGCGCGGATGCGCGGTGTCTCGGCCTCTGCAGGTGAGAAAAGGCCCGCGCTGCGTTTCTCGGCGGCGCTGGAAGGGCTGCGTTTCGTGTTCGGATCGCCGCTGATCCGCTCCTCGATGCTGCTTGATTTCTTCGCGACGTTCTTCTCATCGGCGATGGCCCTGCTGCCGATCTTCGCGCAGGACATCCTGTTCCTCGACGAGCGCGGCTACGGCCTGCTCGTCGCAGCGCCCGCGGTGGGAGCGCTGGTCACGAGCGCCATCCTCGCGCCGATGGCGACGCACATCGTGCGACGCGGGCCCATCCTGCTGCTCGCGGTGCTGCTGTACGGGCTGGCGACGATCGGCTTCGGCTTCTCGACGCACTTCTGGCTGACCTATGCCTGCCTGGCGATCACGGGCGCCGCCGACACGGTCAGCATCGTGCTGCGCAATCTGATTCGGCAATTGCACACACCCGATGAGATGCGCGGCCGCATGATCGCCGTGAACATGGTGTTCTTCATGGGCGGTCCGCAGCTGGGCGAGCTGGAAGCAGGCCTGGTAGCCGACCGCTTCGGCGCGGTCTTCAGCGTCGTCAGCGGCGGCCTGTTGTGCATGCTCTCCACGGCCTGGATCGCCTGGCGCGAGCCGCAGCTGCGCAGCTACCGCAAGGATCCGCGCGAGGGTCAGCCCGCGGACCCGGCGGGAACCTCGTGAACAGTCAATGAGCCTGCAAGTGTTGGCCGCAAAAAGGCGCCGACCCGATCCACAGTCGTGACCACCTGGATGGTCAGGACAGCGACTCGGGTCGACAATTTCCTATCTCTTGGAGGAGTACCTGTCTCTTCAGGAGCCCGGGACGCAGCGCAGTTCGGCGGCCCCCCCGCTTCCCCGCGCCGCGGCTTCCCGGACAGCAGGATCTAACACCGACATGTGCCGAAGTTTCGGCACGTTGCGCGGAAATACACGCCCCATACACGGGCGGGGCCGAGACGAATTCAGTCGACGAAAGGTTCCCCTGCCGGCAGCGCAAATTGCCGCGCCCGCTCGCGCAATTTCTGCCAGCGCTTGGCGAGCGCATCGCGCGCGAGCCCGGTGCGCTCGGCAGCTTCCGCATAGGAGAGACCTTCAAGTCCGCAGTGCACGAACAACTGGCGGTCCTCCTCGTCGAGCTCCTGCACCCAGCTCAACAGGTGCTGCACGCCATCGAGGCGCGCCACCCGCTGACTGATGGCCGTGGCGCTGTCGGGATAGTGCTGCAGCTGAAACACCCGGGTGCTCGATCCGGCCGCGGGGGCCTTGCTGTCCGGCCGCAGCTTGCGAAACGACTCCAGCAGCACGTTCTTCGCGATGCGAAACAGCCACGCGCGGAAGCTCGCCTGCGGGTCGAACTGAGGCAGCGCACGGAAGGCACGGACCCAGACCTCGGCCACGACATCCTCGGGATCGAGCGCGCCGCGCTGGCTGGGTCGGATCTTCATGGCAGCCCATGCGTAGAGCGCCGGGGCGAGGCGCGCGTACAGCTCGCTGAAGCGCTCGCTCTCCCCTCCGCTGGCCAGCCTTGCCAGACGCTGGGTCTCGCCATCGAGGAAGACCTGAGCGTCATCGCCGGACATCGCATCGCCAGACTGCATCGGGTCGCCACACTGCATCGGGACAGGCCAGCCTAGCATTACAATTCCCGCCGTGAGCTCCCAACCCCGATCCGCGCGCCGAGACGACCCGACTCTGGCCGCCGTGTTCGATTTCGTGAGCGCGTACTGGGAGGAGCGCGAAGCAGGCCGCGGCCACGAGCTGGGTTACTGGCTGGCGCGCTTTCCGGGGCACGAACAGGCCATCGCGCGCGAGTTCCTCGAGTTGGAAACGCCGGCCGATGCGGCGGCCGCAACCGCCGATCAGGGGCAGATCGGTCCCTACCTGATTCTGCGCGAACTCGGCAGCGGAGGTCAGGGTTCCGTCTATCTCGCGCAGGACACGCGCATCGAGCGCACGGTGGCTCTCAAGGTGCTGAGCGGATTCTTCGGCAGCGTCGGCGAAGAGCGGCGGGCACGGCTGCGTCGCGAAGCCGAGGTCATCGCCCGTCTCGACCATCCCGGCATCTGCGCCATTCACGATGCGGAGATCGAAACGGATCCGCCCTGGCTGGCGATGCGCCACATCGAAGGTGCGACGCTGGCGGCACTGCTTGCGGCCGCGAAGCGCACTGCCGTCGGTGGTTCAGCTTCAGCCGGGCCTGCCGAGACGGAGTCCGGTTTGCCTCGCCTCATCGCGCGCTGGCCGGCACGCGATGTGCTCGACGTGCACGCAGTGCTGGCCTGCTTCGAGAAGGCTGCGCGCGCGCTGCACGCCGCGCACGAAGCGGGCGTGATCCACCGCGACATCAAGCCGGGCAACCTGATGATCAGCACGCAATGCGAGCCCGTGCTGCTCGACTTCGGACTGGCCCGCGAGGAGCGCGAGGAGGAGGCCGCCGCGCTGACACTCGAGGGCGAGATGCTCGGCACACCGGCCTACATGTCGCCCGAGCAGCTGCAGGGCGGAGCGGCGCTGGACCGGCGCACGGACATCTACTCGCTGGGCGCGACGCTCTACGAGACGTTGACGCTGCACCGCGTGTTCGAGAAGTCCGGCCGCAGCGAGCTGTTTCGCGCCATCGAGCGCGAGGAACCGCGCGATCCGCGCGAGCACAATCCGGCCCTGCCAGCGGAAGTCGCCGCGGTGCTGGCGGTAGCGCTCGCGAAGGAGCCCGCGCGGCGCTACACCAGCGCGCTGGAGTTCGCCGAGGATCTGCGCCGCATTCGCGTCTACGAGCCGATTCGCGCGCGCCCGCCCGGGCCGGCCATGCGACTTGTGCTGTGGACGCAGCGCAATCCGCTCTTGGCGGCGACGATTCTCGTGCTGGCCGTGGCGCTGGGCTTCAGCCTGTACACGCTCGCCTCCGAGCGCGCGGCGCTGCGCGTGGCGCTGGGGCGGCACCTCGGCAGCCGCGCGAACGCGCTGGTCAACGAGGATCCCTCCGCTGCGGTGGCGCTGGGCGTGCAGGCCTGCGAGCTGGCACCCAATTACCTCACGCGCGCCGCGCTGCTGAGCGCGCTCGACGCCTGCGCGCTCGAGCGCGAGCTGCGCGTACCGCAGGCGCGCACGAGCGAAGACTTCGCGCTGGACGGTCAGGGACGCTGGATCGCGGTCGCGCTCGGCGGCTACGAGGACGGATCGACGCGTCTGGTGCTGCACGCGCTGAACGGATCCGCGCCCGGCGTCGAGCTGCCCGGTCCGCACGGCGCGATCCAGAAGCTGCTCTGGGTGGAAGCGCATCAGACCCTGCTGAGCGTGGAGCAGGACGGGCGCGTGCGGGCCTTCGATCCCGCGCAACGCCGCCTGCTCGCGGAGGCGCAGCTGGGAGGCGCCCTGCGACAGTGGCTGGTGTCGCGCGATGGCGGCACTCTGCTGGCACTGACGCGCGAGGGTCGCCTGACGACGCTGAAACTGCCTGAGCTTGCGAATCCGCGCGTGCTGCGAGAGCGCGGGATCGACGCTGCGCGTCTGGGACTTGGCACGGACAGCGTCTGGATCTGCTCCGATGGCGGCGCGCAGTTGGCGGAGCTGGATCTGCGTGCGGCACGCGAGCTCAGCGTCCGCACGGGTCCGCAGGCGGGCGTGCGCAGCTTCGAGGTGACCGCGGATGCGCTCATGCTGGCGACCGCGGACAACCGGTTGCTGCGGCTGGATCTGGGCAGCGGCGAGCTCGAGCCGATCGCGCTTGCCAACAACTCGCTGCGCATCGAGGAGCTGCGCCTGGATCCGCGTTCGCAGCGTCTTCTGGTGCTGCTGGCGCGCGATGAGCGCGGAGCGGCCTTCCTGCTCGATCCTCGTACGCTCGCTCGCACCGAGCTTCTGCCCGAGGACTCGCGCTTTGCGCTGCGCGGCGCGTTCCGCGGCGACGGGGCACGCGTGGCGCTGGCGTGCTCGGACATGAGCGTTCGCATCTTCGACTGCGAGAGCGGTGCGCTGGTTCAGCAGTTCCGCGGCCGCTTCCGCGCCCAGGATCTCGCCTACAGCACTGACGGCTCGCGGCTGTACACGCGCAATGTCGGCGGCGCGCTGATGTGCTGGTACGCGAGCACGAGGCCGGATCTGCTGCGCTTCCGCGTGCCCGGCGCGATCGAGCGCATCGGCTGGAACGGTGCGCGCGGGCGCTTCGAGGCCTTCACGCAGGATGGCCTGCGCCACGAATTCGATCTCGCGTCGGACACGCCGCTGCTCAGCGAGCTGGCCCCGGCACGCAAGCGCAATGAGCAGATTTGGGAGCTCCCCGGCGGAGCGCTGCGCCAGCTCGCGAACCACCGCGTGGTGTTTGAACCGCGCGAGGAATCCGGCGGCGAAAACGGCGGCGGCGTCGCCGGCAAGAGCTTCGAGCTCGACCTGTCGAAGCCCAACCCGTGCAGCGTGCGCGAGGTCGCGCTCGCACCCGATGGCAGCGAGTTCGTTCTCGTCACGAATTCACTGCGCGTGCTGCGTGTGCGCCTGCCGGATGGGGCGGTGCTGGAAGAACTGCGGCCCTTCGTTGCGCGCAGCGCGATCTACTCGCCGGATTCGCGCCACCTGCTGCTGCTCGGCGAGCACGGCGGCGGCGCATTCCGCATGCTGCAGCTGGATGGCGGCGGGAAAAGCCGCATCCTGCCGAGCGAGATCATTCACACGGCGGATCTGTGCCTGGGCGGATTCAGCCCCGATGGCACGGTGTTCGTCACCGCTTCGCGCGATGGCGTGGTCTTCGTGCGGGAAACCAAGGGTGGACTGCCGCGCACCCAGTTCCAGGCCGCCGGCATCCCGACCGCGCTGGGGTTTGAATCGCCACAGGGATTTGAGAAGGCACAGGGGCTTGGGTCGGCACAGGGTTTTGGGAAGGCAGAGGGCACTGCCGGCGCGCGGGTGCTGGTGGGCACTGCCGAGGGCAATGTCCACGGCTTCCCGATCGACCCCCTGCCCGCGCTGCAGGGGCGGCTCCCACGCCCGCTGGAGGCCTGGGAGATCGGCAATGAACAGCGGCTGGCCCTGCCCTTGAGGTACAATCCACGCGTGGACTGAGGTCCGTGGGAACAGGAGTGTCCTGCCCATCGTCCTCTCTCCCGTCGTCGCAAGCCCGGCCCCCGAATCGCCAGTTGGAGGCCCCTACCCGCGGACTCCAGTCGTCGATTCCGTCGCTCGAGTCCGCCTCGTCAGAGTCACTCCATGCGCACGCTCGGCCCGATCTCCCTGCGACTGCTTGCCTTGTCCTGCCTGTGCGCGCCTCTCGCTGCGCAGGACCTCACCTTCTCGTTCGACTGGCGCAGCCGCTCCAAGGCCGAGGCCGCCGGCGGCGTGGGCGCGCCACTCAACGAAGGCCGTATTCTGCGCGCCTCGACGCTCCTGCCTACGGTGGGGCCGCAACCCGCACCTTTGGTTGCGATCGATGCCGCGAGCTTGGGACTCAGCCTCGCGGGCAGCTGCGGCAGTCAGGTCGCCGGCCAGCCCTGCCAGATCGATGTCGATGCGCTCTCGTACGGCAACGATGCGCGCTTCAAGGCGCTGCCCGGGCCCGGTCAGGCGCGGCTGTACTTCTCGGTAGATCCGTACGCGGTCGGCCGCGCGATCGCACCGCAGGGACTGCTGCAGCCCAGTGTGCGCAGCGAAGCCCAGTTCCTCGACGCAGCCAGCGATGTGTTCTTCGCAGCCGGCGTGCTGCAGGGCACGCTGCCGCTGGGCGGACCGAGTCCGGTGGTTCCTCCCGAGAGCATCGGCGTGGTCGATGGCAACGGCGAGGGTGGCAGCAGCGCGGGCACGCCCTTCCGCTATCCCGGTCTGGGCCTGTTTGAGCCGACGCTGGCCCCCAGCGGTCAGCTTGGACTCACGGGCGACAACCTCGATGCGCTGGCGGCTGGTCCGGTTCCGCAGCCAGGAGGTCGCGTCTACTTCTCGCTGGATGCGGGGTTCACCGATCCGCTGACGGGCCTTCCGAACTCGAACTCGGCTCAGGCTGCCGGATTCCTCCCGGGTGCGGTTCTGGTGGTGCAGCAGGCCACCGGCGTGAGTCCGACGGTCTACGCCTCTCCGGCTCTGCTCGGTCTCGACCTCGCCGGTCCCGGCACGGATGACCTCGATGCGCTGCTGGTGTGGGACAACGGCGATGGCGTGTTCCAGCCGGCCGCTTCGCTGTTCCAGTGGAACCAGGGAACGGCCGACATGGTGCTGTTCTCCGTGCGGCGCGGTTCGGCGCTCGTGGGACAGATCGACTCGCTGCTCGGTCTGCCGATCGAGCCGGGCGACATTCTGTTCAACCCTCCGGGCGCGGGTCAGCGTCCGCGCATCCTGATCGCTGCGGAGAACATGGGACTGGCTACGGAGCGCTCGGGACAGGTCGGCGAAGGTGACGATGTCGATGCGATGCTCGCGCTGACTCCCGTGATGTGGGACTGCAACAACAACGGGGTCGAAGACGCCGTCGACATCGCCACGGGAGCGACTGCGGATCTCAACAACAACGGCATCCCGGATGAGTGCGAGCCTGAAGTCGGCACGAAGAGCTGCTTCTGTCCGATCACGGCTCCGCCGCCGTGCGGCAACGATGATCCCGCGGCAGGCTGCGAGAACTCCACCGGTGTCGGAGCCCTGCTGTCGAGCTTCGGATCCGACAGCGTCACGAACGATGATCTGGTGCTTGTGGCGACGCAGCTGCCGGCCAATGTCAACGGACTATGGCTGATGAGCCAGAACACGACGCAGGTTGTGCTCGGTGCGGGTCTGCGCTGCGTCAACAGCACGATCTATCGCCTCGGCGCGTTCAACAGCGGTCCGGGAGGGACGACCACCTACGGACCCGAGATCGTCTACAACAGCTGCAACGGTTCACTGCCCGCAGCGGCCTGCATCCAGGTCGGGCAGACCTGGCACTTCCAGGGCTGGTATCGCAACGTCACCGGACCCTGCGGTGCGAACACGAACCTCACGAACCTGCTCTCCGTACCCTTCACTCCGTAGCAGATTTCCGGCAGTTTTCGTTCCACGAAGGCGGCTGTTGATCACGGAGGGATGAGCCGAGCCGGGATTTTCCCCGCCGCTCAACATCCCTCCATGAAGATCCAAAACTCCCTTCGACTGATCCCCTTCCTCGGCCTCGCCGGCATGGCTCAGGCCCAGATCTCCTTCAGCGTCGACTACCTCGGCTCGACGGTTTCCCTGCCCTCGACTTGCCCGGGGTTGCCGATCACGGCCGGCGACATCCTCACGCCCGCCACCGGCGCACCGTGCCAACCTGCTTCGGCCGTCATCGGCGGTCTGCCGCCGCCTTCGATCCTGATCCCCGGCGGCCTGCCGGCACCGATGGGCTTGGGCATTCCCTCAGTCGCCGGCTGCACGGGCGTGCCCGGCGGCGCTCCCTGCCCGGCGGAGCTCGACGCGCTCTCCTACGGTCGCGACACGATCCAGAATTCGGCAGGCACCGGTCTGCAGGTCGCCAACATCTTCTTCTCGGTGGATGAGTTTGCCACTGGCATCGCCGGCGGCCCCTTCGCTCCCAATGTGTGGAGCGAAGGGGTGCTGACGGGCGTGAAGGACCACGCGGCCGATGTGTTCAGCAACAGCCTCGCGATCCCGTTCGTTCCGGCAGGTCCGGGCGCTCCGGCGGCAGCCGGGAACAAGGGCCGAATCGACGGAGACGGCCTGGCGAGCGTCTCGGGAGCGATCTACGCCGGACTGGGCCTGCACGAGCCGCGCCCGCCGATGGTGGGCCCGGGCCCGCGCATCGGTGACAACATCGATGGGCTGGACATCGGCCCGGTGCCGGTGACGACGGCGGGCACCACCGCCCCGGTGTTCTTCTCGCTGGACGGCAACTTCGCCGACCCGGCGCGCGGTATCAACAACCTCGGCACCGCGCAGGCCAACGGTTTCCTGCCCGGTATGGTGCTGACGCAGGTCGCCGGTGGGCCGCCGGCGGTCTACGCCTGGCCGCAGCAACTCGGTCTGGACCTCGCGGGCCCGGGCACGGATGACCTCGATGCGCTGGCGCTGCAGGAAAACGCGATTCCCGGCTTCCAGCCGGCCAACACCGGCGTCGTTCCGGACCTGATCCTGTTCTCGGTGCGCCGCGGCTCGGCAGTGATCGGCATGCCTGACTCGCAGTTCGGCATGCTGATCTGCGAGGGCGACATCCTCACGGTGCCCGCGGCCGGTGGTGCCACTCCTGCAATCTATGTGGCGGCGGAGTGGCTGGGATTGGTCAGCAACCGGGGACTCGCTCCTGCGGGCTTGTTCGGCGATGAGCTCGATGCCCTCGATGTCGAGACGTCTCTGCCGCTCGTCGGCCAGCCCTACTGCTCGGGTGACGGATCGCTGCCCACACCCTGCCCCTGCGGCAACTTCGGCAACCCCGGCGCGGGCTGCAACAACTCGGCGGGCACCGGCGGCGCAGTGCTGACCGCCACCGGCTCGACGGTTCCGGACACGGTGGTGCTGACGAGCTCCGGCGAACTGCCGACCTCGACCTCGATCTTCCTGCAGGGCACCAACCTGATTGCCAACGGAGTGACCTTCGGAGACGGTGTGCGCTGCATGGGCGGCCCCTTGCGCCGACTCTATGTGAAGAATGCGGTGGCGGGCGTGGTCAGCGCGCCGATCGGCGCGGAACCCTCGATCACGACGCGCTCGGCGGCCCTTGGGGACATCCTGCTGCCCGGCACGACGCGCTACTACCAGGTGCAGTACCGCGATCCGGCCAACTTCTGCACGGCGGCACTGTTCAACGCGTCAAGTGGCTACGTGATCACCTGGTGAGACAAGCACCAGGGGGAGGTTGCGGGCGCCGTCCGGGAGGGGACGGCGCCCTTTTTTTGTTTTTTCGTTCCACGGCCGGGGGGCCTGAGTCACGGGGCTTGTGAGGACGGGATGTTCCCGCCTCAGAAAGCACCTCCCCCAATGAAGATCCACACGACCTCCCTCCAGTTCCTCTCCGCGCTGTGCCTCGCCGGTGCCGCGCAAGCCCAGATCACCTTCTCCATCGACCGCCTCGGTCCGGTGATCGCCACGCCGTCCACCTGCCCCGGCGCTCCGATCACAGGCGCCGACATCCTCACCCCCTCGAGCGGCCTGCCTTGCCAGGCTTCCTCGGCAGTGGTGGCCCCCCTGCCGGTGCCCTCGATCGTGAGTCCGGGCGGTCCGGGCGGTCTGGGCATCGCCACGGCGGCCGGCTGCACCGGCGCTCCTCCGGGAAACAACTGCCCCTCCGAGGTCGATGCGCTGAGCTACGGTCTGGACCAGATCATGACCGCGACGGGCCTCACGCTGCCCGTGAGCTCGATCTTCTTCTCGGTCGATGAGTTTGCCCAAGGCATCCCCGGCAGTCCCTTCCCGCCCAATGTCTTCAGCGAGGGCTTTCTGACCGGTGTCAACGATGCGGCTGCGGATGTGTTCCGTAACACGATCCCGATGCCGCTCCTGCCGCTGGGCCCGGGCGCGCCGGCGACGGCAGGCAACAAGGGCGTGATCGATGGCGACGCCAACCCGAGCGGTTCAGGTGCTGTCTACGCCGGTGTGGGTCTGCGCGAGCCGCGTCTGCCGATGTTTGGCCCCGGTCCGCGCACCGGTGACAACATCGATGCGTTGGACATCGGCAAGCTGCCGATCAACACGGCCGGGGCCATCGGCCCGGTGTACTTCTCCTTGGATGCCGCGTTCCCCGACGTCCTGCGCGGCATTCCCAACACCAACACGGCTCTCGCCAACGGCTTCCTGCCAGGGGCGGTGCTGGTGCAGAACGGCGGCGGAGCTCCGGTGGTCTATGCCATGCCCATGCAGCTGGGTCTGGATTTGGGGGGGCCGGCGACCGACGACCTCGACGCGCTGGCCCTTCAGGAAAACGGCCTGCCCGGCTTCCAGCCGATCAATGCCGGTGGCGTGTTCGGCGACCGCATCATCTTCTCCGTGCGCCGCGGCTCGGCCGTGATCGGCATGCCGGATTCGCTGTTCGGAATGCCGATCTGCGAAGGCGATCTGCTGACCGTCCCGACGGCTCCGGGTCTTCCGCCCTCGATGTTCATCGCAGCAGAGTGGCTGGGCCTCAACACCTTCCGCGTGACTCCGGGTGTGGTCAGCGATGAGCTCGACGCGCTCGACATCGAAGTCCCGATGGCGCCTCCGGGCCAGCCCTTCTGCTCCGGCGACGGCACGCTGCCGACCCCCTGCCCCTGCGGCAACATCGGCAACCCCGGCGCGGGCTGCAACAACTCGGCGGGCACCGGCGGCGCAACTCTGACCGCGACCGGCTCCACCACGCCCGACACGGTCGTGCTGACGAGCTCCGGCGAGCTCGCAACCTCGACCTCGATCTTCCTGCAGGCTACCGGCGTCCTTCCCAACGGCGTGGTCTTCGGAGACGGCGTGCGCTGCATCAACGGCGGACTGCGCCGCCTCTACGTGAAGAATGCGGTGGCGGGTGTGGTCAGCGCTCCGGTCGGTGCGGAACCCTCGATCACGGCGCGCTCGGCTGCGCTGGGTGATGTGCTGCTGCCGGGCATGACGCGCTACTACCAGGTGCAGTACCGCGATTCGGCCCCCTTCTGCACGGCCGCCAACTTCAATGCTTCGAGCGGCTTCGTGATCACCTGGTGATCCCAAGCAGAAGAAAAGTCCCCGGCGGGCGTCGTTCCGGAAGCGGAACGACGCCCGCCGCGCTTGGTATGGTGTCCGAGGTCATGGGTTCCTGCAGCAGCGATGGCAAGCACCTTGCACCGCGCGTCTCACGCGCCGGGCGTTGGCGCGCGATCGTGCTGATCGTCGTGCATGTCGCGATCGCGCTGCACATCGGCCACTACATGGCGACAGGCCGGACGGTCTCACCGCTGGAACCCTCGGAATCGATGGCCTTCACCGGCGACGGTCTGGTCAATGCGGGCGTGATCTTCTTTGCGCTGGCGATTGCGAGCACGCTGGTGCTGGGCCGCTGGTTCTGCGGCTGGGCCTGCCATGTGGTCGCGTTGCAGGATCTGTGCCGCCACTGGATGGTGAAGCTCGGCATCCGGCCGCGTCATGTGGATCTGGGCGTGCTCAAGCTCGTGCCGTGGATGGCCTTTGTCTACATGTTCCTCATGCCGCTCGTGCTGACCTGGCTCGATGGAAAGAGCTTTGCCATCAGCGCCGTGGCGCTCACCACGGACAGCTTCTGGCGTACCTTCCCGGGTTGGGAAGTCGCGCTGCTGACCTTTTTCGTGTGCGGCTTCGCGATCGTGTACCTGCTTGGCGGGAAGGCCTTCTGCTCGTACGGTTGCCCCTACGGCGGCATCTTCGGCATCGCCGATCAGCTCGCTCCGCTGCGCATCCGCGTCACCGATGCCTGCTCGCAGTGCGGACACTGCACGGTGGCGTGCACCTCGAATGTCAATGTCAGCCGCGAAGTGCGCGAGTACGGCATGGTGGTCGATCCGGGCTGCATGAAGTGCCTCGACTGCGTGCAGGTCTGCCCCAAGGAAGCCCTGTACGTGGGCTGGGGCGCGCCCGCGCTGTTCGCCAAGGCCCGCACGGCGCTGCGCGAACGCTCGCGCAGCTGGATCCGCGAAATCCTGACGCTTCTCTTCCTTTTCGGCGGCTACATGGCGCTGACGCTGCACAATGGCCCGTCCGGCGCGCTGCTCAACGCCCCGCAGTGGAAGCTCGCCGCGATCCTCGCGGCCGGTTCCTGGCTGGTGGCCTTCGTGTTCCGGCCGAAATCGTCTGCGCGCGGCGACTACTCGCCGTTCGAGGAGATCGCGCTGGGCGTGCTGTTCCTCGCCGCCCTGATCTCGTTTCGCGGCCTGCACGGCTGGGTGCCGCTGCTGATGGCAATGGGCGTCGCCGCGATCGCCGCGTGGGTGGCGTTGCAGGGCTGGCGGCTGACCGCACGACGCGATCTCAGCTGGCGCAACTGGCGGCTGAAGCGCGATGGCGGCTTCACGCCCGCGGGCGCCGTCTTTGGCGTGCTGGTGCTCGCTTCGGTTGGAGGCTGGGCCCTTGCCGCGCGCGAGCAGCGCACGCTGGTGCGGGACTTCCGCACCAAGGAAGCGGCGCTGATCGCCTGCAGCAACGGCGATTTCACGCGCGGTCTGGGCCTGCTGGAGGAACTGATCGCAGCTGCGCCCGATGATGTCGAGCTGCGCATCTACGCGGGGCAGGCCTGCCTCTATCTGCAGCAGAACGAACGCGCCCGCGGCCACCTCGAGGCGGCTGTGCGTGCGGATCCGCTCTCTGCGCCCGCGCACCGCCTGCTGGCGGCTCTGTGTGACATGGAGGGCAAGAGCGATGAAGCCGCGCGCCACCGCGAGGCAGCCGAACTCGGTCGAGATCCCTGACCCGACCCGCGCGGATCAGGGCTCGCTTCAGATCTCGCCCAGCGTGCAGGTGCGACCCTTGTTCTCGCGCTTGAGCCACTCCATCAGGGGTGCGAAGTAGTTGAGCATCGCCTTCGCCGACAGATCCGAGCCTGTCTTCTCGCGCAGCAGCTGACGCCAGTCCGCCGAAGCGCCGGGCGTCATGATCGACTTCAGGAACTCGCCGACTTCCTTGCGACCGTAGTAGTTCGTGTCGCGCGGATCCTCGTGCAGGATGTTGCGCGCGATGTGGTCGTGCAGCTGGAACAGCAGCACGAAGGACAGCGCGTAGTCGTAGTAACCCGCCGGATCGTCGTTGATGTGGGTCTTGGTGGCGGCATCGCAGTACTCTTCGCCGCGCGCGGAAGGCGGAGCGATGCCCTGATAGCGGGCTGCGAGCTCCCACCAGCGCGCGTTCCAGCGCGAGGGATCGAGCTTGTCGTGGTAGAGCTCCTTCTCGAAGTGGTACATCGTGCCCGTCGACCATGGAATGAACACGCAGTAGTTCATCGCCTCCTTCAGCAGCAAGCGCATCGCATCGGGCTTGGCTCCGCCCGTGTCGAGCCCGACGCTCGCCACGAAGCGCGGCTGCATCGCCGCGAGACCCATCAGCGAGCCCATGGCCTCGTGATAGGCGCGGTTGGCGCCCTCGCGCAGCAGCGGCGGCACGGACGGGTTGGAGTAGCACATGTAGTAGTAGATATGCCCCAGCTCGTGATGCGTGGTCTCGTACCACTCCTGATTGGGCTCAACGCTCATCAGCGAGCGCACATCCTTGTCGAGATCGATGTGCCAGGCGGAGGCGTGCGTGTTCTTCTTGTAGCCGGCGTCCTTCGCGACGGAATACAGCGAGGAGAGCTGATGGAAGCTCTGTGGCAGCGGATCGAAGCCCAACGAAACGTAGAAGCGCTCCGCCTGCGCGATCACCCACTCCGGCGGGTGCTTCGCCATGGCCGCATTGAGATCGAAGCCCTGCACTTCCACCAGCTCGGACCAGTCCTGCCCCCAGCGATTCGGCAGCCAGTGCGCCGGAATCAGATCCGGAACCGGCTGCCCGAACTGCTTGGCGAGTTCATGCCGCGCATAGGTGTGCAGCTCGCGGAACAGCGGCCGCAGCTCGCGATTGATCTCGACGATCTTCTCGGTGAGTTCCGGCGTCGTCATGCCGTACTCCGAGGCCATGTACGAGAAGTAGTCGGGATAGCCCAGCTGCTGCACCACATCGTTGCGCAAGCTCCGCAGATTGACGAGCCCCGGCTTGAGCGCCCGGCCGACATCCTTGGATGCTTCCCAGACGCGCAGCCGACGGTTGAGGTCGCGCTCAGACTTGAGGCAGCCGTCGATCTCGTTGGGCGTCAGCTCTTTTCCATCGAGCTCGAAGCGAAAACCGTAGAGCTGCTCGGTCTGCGCTGCTTCTGCGGCGATGCGGCGCTTGACCAGTTCGGCGGCGGTCTGCGGACCCGAGCCCGCCTTGAACAGCACGGCCTCGAGCTGACGCACCTCCAGCGCGTCGAGCTGGTCGCGATGTGCGAGGAAGGCGCGCGCGGCCTCGATCACTTCCACCGATCCGGTGTACGCCGCGAGCGCCTCGTTGGCCGCGCGTGTGGCCTTGGAGTTGGTCTCGTCGCCCTCGATGATGTGCGTCTGCGAACGCCACTCCGCCTCGGCCGAGGCTGTTGCCAGACGCTGGTAGTTCCGGTTGTAGCGCTCCAGCCACAGACGGGCATCGGCCGCCAACTGGCTCGATTGACTGGTGTTCTCCATCGCGCAGGAGCACAGGACGGCCAGAGGCAGGGCCAGCAGCAGGTATCGCATGGCAACAGCCTAGCGTGCAGGGTTATGCTTCCCCCGCATGAGTCCGATCCGCGTCCTCGCCGCCCTGCTCCTTTCGGCCAGTGCCTTTGCGCAAGCCAATCCCGTCGAGGAGGAGGCCTGGTCCAAGGCCATGGCGATCAAGCAAAAGCGCGAATGGCCGGCCGCGATCGCTGCCTTGCAGGAATTCCGCAAGCAGCATCCTCAGGGCTCACGCGCCCTGCAGGCCCAAATCGAGATCGGCGTCTGCTGGATCGGCGAAGCTCAGAACAACCTCGTGCTGCGCCGCCCTACACCCAAGGCACTCGAAGCCTACACAACAGCCGAAGCGCTGTTCCGCGAGGTGCTGAATTCCTCTTCCGGCAAGGAGCTTGCTCCGCGCGCTCAGTATCTGACGGGCCAGCTGAGCTGGTATCGCGACGACATGGCGGCCGCTTTCACCGCCTACGATGCGGGGGTTCGCACCTACGCCGCCGATGCCACATATCACGCCAAGTGCCTTGAGCGCCGCGCAGCCGTTTCGCGCGCGCTGCTCGACCAGGCGGCGGCGATGCAGGACTACAAGCTCTACATTGAACGCTATTCGAACGACAAGGACATCGCGATCGTGCGCCGCAGCCGCGACTACACTGCGCTGTGCGGCCGTCCCGCACCGGCCTTCAGTGCCGATCGTTGGGCGCTGGGACAACCGCTGACGCGCGAAGGCCTGCTGGGACAGCCTGTGCTGGTGAGCTTCATGGCGAGCTGGTGCGAGAAGTGCGACAAGGAGAAGGAGTTCATCAAGGACCTCAAGAAGCGTTACGGGCCGCGCGGGCTGCGCTTCGTCGGCGTCGTGCATCCCTGGCGCGAGAAGGAAGGCAAGAATCGCCATACCGAAGAGAGCTTCCTGACCTTCGCGGCCCAGAGCGGGCTGGACTTCCCGCTGCTTCAGGACAGCGGAGAACTGACGGGCAACACGGCGCGTGCCTTCGGCTCGCAGGCCCTTCCGGATCTGGTTCTGATCGATGCGCAGGGCAATGTGCGCTGGCACGACCATCCGGCCAGCCTGCAGGCAAGCACGATCGAGCGTCTGCTCGCCTCCAAGCCCGCGCAACCGAAATGAAGCTGCACAGATTGTGCGTTTTCTGCGGATCGCGCAGCGGCGCCCGGCCGGAATACGCCGAGGCGGCGCGGGAGCTCGGTCGCCGCATGGCCGAGCAGCAGATCGAGCTGGTCTTCGGCGGCGGCAAGGTCGGACTGATGGGCATCGTGGCGGATTCGGTGCTGAAGCACGGCGGGAGCGCGGTCGGCATCATCCCGCGCGGCCTGCTGGAGCGTGAAGTGGGCCACACCGGACTGACCCGCCTCGAGGTCGTGCAGACCATGCACGAACGCAAGGCTCGCATGGCCGAGTTGTCCGACGGGTTCGTGGCCCTGCCCGGCGGCTACGGCACCTATGAGGAAATCTGCGAGGTGGTCACCTGGGCACAGCTGGGCATTCACTACAAGCCCTGCGTGCTGGTCGATATCGCCGGATACTGGCAGCCGCTGATCGCACAGATCGACAGCGGCGTGCGCGAGGGCTTCGTCGACCCGGCCATGCGCTCGCTGCTCACAAGCGCATCCACACTCGATCAGCTGTTTCAGCAGTTCGAGCAGTTCCAGCCCGCGCCGGTTCAGCGCTGGATGGGCCTGCGCGACTCCTGAGCACGACGCTACTGACCGAGTCCGTCGAGAATCTCGACCTTGGATTTCTGACGGAGCGCATTGCGCCAGGTCATCAGCTCCGGCAGGCTCGGCCGGCGCGTGCGCAGTTCCTCGGTGATCTCGGCGGCAACTTCATCAAAGCTCACCTTGCGGCGCTCGACGACTTCGACGAGATACCAAGCGTTGGCCTGACGGAACGGCCCCATGGCCTCGCCGAGCTTGCCGCCCTGCGCGGCCGAATAGATCTCAGGCGTGAAGCGATCTTCGCGGAAGCGGCCGGCCACGCGACCTCCGGCCACGCGACTGGGTGCATCCGCGCTCTCTGCCCTCGCGATCGCGGCAAAGTCCTCGCCTGAGTGGATCCGCGCCAGCAGATCCGCGGCCTTGACCTTGGCGCGCTCCGAGGCCGCCTCCATGGCGGCGTCCAGCTGCTCGCGCGACCAGCCGTCCTCGACCTTGTCCATCAGGATCGGTATCGCGATCACGCGCGCCTCGATGCGCTCACCGGTCTTGCCGTACAGCTCTTCGAAGCGAAGTCGGGCCGATTCCGGGCTGACTTTGCGCTCGGCAATGATCATCTTCTCGACCAACACGTCCGTCTGGGAACGGAAGGTCCACTCGCGATAGAGCGTATTGGGATCGCGGCCGCCCTGCTTGAGATACTCCAGCCAAGCCTCGCGCGTACCGCCCTTGGAATCGCGGATCAGTTCGTCGATGTAGTCGCGCGCACGCTGCTGTGCCTCCTCCAGCGTGGCGGTGACACCCAGCTCCTCGGCGCGCTTGTGTGCCAGATAAGACTCGGCGAAGGTATGCGTCAGCGACTCGCCAATGCGCTGCGACATCCAGCGGGCGAAGACCGCCTTGGAAACCGGCTCTCCGTCTACCGACAGCACCGGATCCGCGAGATCAGGACGCTCCGGGTTCTCGCGCTCGCCCCACATCGAGGGCAGCACTTCCACCTTGACGTTCTCGCGCAGGCGCTCCTGCACCGCACCGACCTCATCCATCTGCGGTCCGCGCGCCAGCAGCGTCAGTTCCAGCTCGCGCCGCACGGAATCCAGCGGCGTGGATTCAACCTTGAGCACCTTGATCAGCCAGTAGCCGCCGCGCGCATACAGCGGAGCCGAGACCTCCCCCACCGGCAGTCCCTCGATGGCATCGAGGAAGTTCCAGGGCCAGCCCGGGTGGCGAAAACCGCCGGGGAACTGGCCGCGTCGGGCCTTGGTTGCCGGATCTTCCGAATCGCGCGCCGCCAGGGTTTCGAAGTCCTCACCCTTGAGAACACGCGCGCGCAGTGCCTCTGCTCGCGCCTTGCCTTCCACCTTGGCCTTCTCGGTCGCGGCCTGAAATGCGGCCCGATCCATGTTTTCGGGTGTGGGCACGACGACCCTGACGAAGATCCCGCGCAGATCGAAGCGCTTGCCGTGGCGACCGTAGAGCAGCTCCCACTCGCGCACGATCTGGTGCTCAGGCACGACCCGGTCGATCGCAGCCAGTGACTTGCTCAGCAACTCGGCGCCGAAGCGATTCCCGAAGTCCGCGCGCACGCCGCGCTCGGTGCGGCCTGTACGCTCGAGTTCGGCGAGCCATTCGGACTTGCGGCCGAAGAAGGCCTTTTCGATCCGCTCGCCAAGCACCCGGTCGATTTCGGCATCGACGGCACCGGGCTCCAGCTCAATCTGCTTGCGCAGCGCTTCGCGCTCGATCACGTAGGTTTCCAGACCGTACTCGCGCGCGCGGGACTCACCGGTGAACCGGACCAGCCAGCGCGCGAACTCGCCCCAGCTGACAGTTTCGCCGTCGATGCGCAGGGCTGGAGCGGTTTCGGACAGATCGGCAGGCACGCCGGCAGCCGGCGTCGAAGTCGGCATCTGCGGACGGATCGGCTGCTGGGCCAGGCCCAGCGACAACGGGAGAGCGGCAATCAGGGACAACAGCATCGCTCCGGGAGTATCGCACAGCACAGGGGGTCGGATCAGCAGGACCGCGCTAGGATCAGCCCCCGTGAACCTGAGCCGTACACAGGCGCTCATCGTGCTGGGTCTGCTGGCCCTCGCAGCGGCATGGCTGCGGGTTTCCCTGACACTGGCCGATCCGGGCTTTGACCCGGTGGAGGCGCGCGGCCTGCTGCGCAGCGACCCGGCGCTCCTGTTCCACTTCGTGCAGAGCATCCTCGATGTCGGCGGCGTCCCGGCCGAGTTTGCCCGGCATGCCCGCATCGAGGCACCGCAGCCGATGTCCGTGCCTCAGCTGTTTGCCTTGGGACCGGAGTTCGCAACCGCGGCCTTTCATGCACTCTTGCGCGCCACGGTGGCGCCGCACCTGCCGCTGCATGTCAGCTGCCTCTGGTTCAGCTCCCTGTGCGCCTCGTCCCTTGCTCTCGGCGCGGCACTCCTGGCGCGCGAGTTGGGCTTGTCGCGTGCTTTGGCCTTGCTGGCGGCCCTGCTGACGCTCTTGTTGCCGGCCAACCAGCGCACGCTGGGATTTCTGCTGGTGGGCGAGGACTACAGCTTTCCGCTGTGGCTGCTGCATCTGGGCCTGGCACTGCGCGCCGTGCGCACGCGCTCGAGCGTCTGGGCGCTGCTGGCGAGCTTGAGTCTGCTGGCCTCGCTCGCAACCTGGCATGCCGCCAGCTTCTTTCTGACGCTCGAAGTGGCCGCGGCATTCGCGCTGTATCTGCGCAGTGCAGGCAATCCGCTGCGCGAACGCTCCGGTCAGATGGCTCTGGGAGTCCTGCTGCTGGGAAGCCTTGCGATCCCGATGCTGCGCCACACGGCCTTCGTTTTCTCGGTGCCTGCGGCCCTGATGCTGGGAATGGCCGCAGGCAGGACGCGGATGGCGGCCTGCGCCTGCGCAGGGCTGGTGCTCGGCGCCGGTCTGATTTGGGCCCACTTTTCGGGCGGCGGCAGCGGGGAATACAGTCACGTCTTCGCGCTGCTTGCGGCGAAGCTCGAACACGCACTGGTGCTGCCGGCCGATCCGCGCGAGCTGCCCTTCGAAGTGCGCATCATGTGGCAGGGTCCTTTCGCGAGCCTGGGACCTGCCACGCTGCTTGCTCTGCTGGGCGTCGGCTCGCTGGCGGCGCTGAGCAGCGCGCGCACGCTCGGGCGTTTTTTCAGCCAACCCGCCGCTTCGGATCCGCGCACGGCGCTGGTCGCCGGCCTGTTCTGGCTGGGACTGCCGCTGGCCCTGATGATCGAGCGCGTGGTGGTTCTCCCGGGCGCTCTGGCCGGGGTGCTGCTCGTGCACGGCCTGCAGCGAAGAGGCGCCTGGCTCCTCGGTCTGGCAGCGCTCCAGTTGGCGCTCTGCGGCGCCCATTTCCGCGACTGGCGCAACCCGTGGTACCAGCCGGTGATCCGTCGCGATGAGTTGCGCGCCGCACTGGCTGCGGTCGAACGCCTGACTCCCAGCAGTGGCGTGGTCGCGACCGACTTCGTCAACGGCCCGGCCGTGCTGGCCCACACCGGCCGCGCCATCGTCCAGCAACCCAAGTGGGAAACGCGACGCAGTCGGGAGCGCATCGAGGAGTTCCTCAAGGCGTGGTTTGAGGGCGACCTCGTGAGCTTCCACCGGTTGCTGCGCGAGGGTTACGGTGCCGAGTACCTGCTGGTGGACCGCGCCACGCTGACGATGGGAATGCGCTACGCCGCCGGGATTCCAGCGGGGGTGCCGCTTCGGCCGGACAGCCCCGCCGCATTGCTGGGGAGCTTTGACGGGCGCCCCACCCCGCCGGTGACCGGGTTCGAAACGCTGTACGAGAGTTCTCCGCTGCTGCGCCAATCCAACGGCCAGCCCTCGGCGCTCTTCCGTCTGTACAAGCTTAAGTAACGGCCTTTAATAGACTTAGCTACACAGAGGGAAATCGGTTCCCAACGAACCGACGGAAGCAATTTCCCAAGGGTAAGGTTCCTTGGAGCCTATACGTGCTGAACCGAATCCCCATCCTGCCCTGCCTTCTGACGACTGCGTTGAGCGGTCTGCTCTCCCCGGTGCTGCTTGCCGGCACCAAGGAGGCCGGCAGCCTGCTGCTGTTCCCGGTCTTCGACAACACCCGTGGTCAGCAGACGCTGATCACGGTGACCAACAGCAACCCGGACCCGACGGCGGGCTCGGTTCGCCTCGAATACATCTACATCAACCGGGCGGGCTGTCAGGAGTTCAACCGCAGCCGGACGCTGACGCCCAACGACACGCTCAGCGTGATCACCAAGGTCGACAATCCGAACATGGTGCAAGGCTATGTCTATGTGGTGGCCCGAAGCACCAGCACGGGCAAGGCCATCAAGTTCGATCACCTGATCGGCACCGGAGTGAACCTGGGCTTGAGCAACTTTGAGTTCGACCCCTTCGTCTTCCGCGCGGGTGCCGCACTTGCGGAGGGAGCCCCAACGGATCTGGAAAACGGGGGCGTCGGCGATGGCCTGCGCGATCTCGATGGCCTGGAGTACGAGGCCGCCCCGGCCGAATTGCTGATCCCGCGCTTCCTCGGTCAGGATTCCACGCTGGAGTCGGAGCTGATCCTGATCAACCTCACCGGCGGAGCGCAGTTCGATGCGCTAATCGACCTGCTGATCTACAACGACAACGAAGAGGTGTTCTCCGGCCAGTACAGCTTCCGGTGCTGGAAGCGCGTGCGCCTGCTCGACATCAGCGCTGCGTTCTCCAGTTCTTTCCTGCTCTCCACCAATCAGGCCCCCAATGAGATCAATGCGGGCGGCGGTCCTGCGGCGATCGAGACCGGTTGGCTGCGCATCAACGGCAACATCGCCAACTCCACTCAGACCGTGCTGCCGGATCCCGCGATTCTCGCCGTTCGGATTGACGATGCTCTCGACACGCCTCTGGCCGCATTGCCGTTCTCCAAGGGCCTGCAGGTCAATGGCAGCCTGCTCTCGCACTCTCTGACTGGTCAATAGGCATCGGCAGGGCCAAGTCCCGTCGGTACAAGGGCTTAGCGCCGGCCGAGCCCCCCAAATTACGACACTGAAGCCGCATCAAATACGCCATTTTTCAGGAAGACGCATCTTGCGCGCCGGCCGCAGACCCCTACAATCGGCCCACGGCTCACCGCTTTTGGCCGCTCCGCATTCGCGTGGTCGGGGCTGCTCGAGGAGGTGGACCACTTCCAATCCCCCACCGCGGGGGCCCGGAACCCCTAGGGCTAGCCACAGGGAACCGGCCACCCCCAGGATTCAACTCAGAAAGACATCATGATCAAGTTCTCGACTCTCGCTCTGGCCGGCGCCGCCGTCCTGGGTCTCACCGCTGGCGCCTCCGCTGGCGTCCAATCCGCTGGTTCGCTGCTGGTGTTCCCTTACTTCGAGAGCGGCCGCAACGCCGCCTCGGGTGTGGACACCTACGTGACCGTCACGAACATCAACCTGAACCCCGACAACGGCACGGTCAAGGTTGAGTACGTGTACATCAACGGCAGCACCTGCCTCGAGTTCAACCGCACGCGCACCCTCACCCCGGGTGACACGCTGACGGTGAACACGCGTCAGGACAACCCCAACAGCACCTCCGGCTACCTGTACGTCTTCGCCAAGAACAAGACGACCGGCGCCGCGATGAGCTTCAACCACCTCATCGGTACCTCGCGCGTCACCAGCGGCTCGAGCGGCACCGACATGGAAATCGCCCCGTTCGTTTTCAAGGCCAGCGGCGCTGAAGGTGCCAACACGGACACCGACAACGACGGCCTCCGCGACATGAACGGCACCGAGTACGAAGGTGCTCCGGACCAGATCTTCATCCCGCGCTTCGTGGGTCAAGGTGCTGCTGACTCCCAGCTCATCCTCATCGGCCTGACGGGCACCAAGTTCACCACCACGGTGGACCTGCTCATCTGGAACGACAACGAGGAAGTGTTCTCGGGTCAACACACTGTTGACTGCTGGCAGAAGACTTCGCTGAGCAGCATCAGCGGTGCCTTCAACAACGACTTCCTGGCCTCGACCAACCACAACACCCTCGAGTCGCTCAACGGCGCCGAGACGGGCATGTTCTGGATCAACGGCCTGATCGCCAACTCGACGGCCGCTTCGGTCGCCGGTCCGGCGGTGCTCGCCACCCTCGTTGAGAAGATCAACGGCGGTTCGGGCGCGGTTCTGCCCTACGCGGTTGGCACCCAGAACAACGGCGACCTGGTCAACCAGAGCCTGTTCGCGGACAACAACTGATTCCAACCGGACCTAGCGTCCGCTTCGGAGCCGCTCCCCTCGGGGGGCGGCTCTTTTTTTGAAAATTCCCAAGAATGGCTTACGTCATCCGATTCCTAGGTCTCTTGGCGTAATTCTCCGGATCGAAGGCGGTGCGCGGGAGTAGCCGCAGTCAACGCTTTCCAAGGACTCCTCAACCTTGTTGCCTCCCTGCAGACCTGACAAGCGACATCCTGCACAGGCGGATCCGGAAGGAGTATCCGGTCTCCCGATCGTGGATCGAACGCCGCGAGCGGAGCTCTGGCCGCACAGTCGCCACGATGCAACTTGCTGAATTCGTGAGGATTTCGCGATCGACTGCGCATGTTCCGAGCCCAGCGAACCTACCCACGTTGCGTGGTCAATCTAGAAAGCCTGATTGTCCTTTCGCGCCCCTCCCCGCTGCGAGCGAACTCCTACCCGACAGGAGCACGCAAAGTTCCATGTGAGTGTCGCACGGCTTGTCTGAGTCGGAGCGGTCTTGTCAGCGAGCCGAGGTCCGCTAACGTGTGGCGAGTTCGCGCAGTTTCTCGCAGGGTTTTTTCGAGCCTCGCCGCTGCGTCGGACGCATCCAACCACCTCAGATTCTCATCATGAACCTCAAGCATGTCATTCTCATGGGTGCGACGCTCGCCTTCGCCGGCAGCGCTCTTGCTCAGGACGCATCCCAAAACAACAAGCGCGGCAACAGCCTCTACGTCTTCCCCCTGATCCAGAAGACCCCCGGCAGCCTCAGCCTGATCTCGATCGCCAACCTCGACGAAGGCGGCACGCAGGGCACGGCCTCGGTGGACGCTCACTTCGTCTTCCGCAGTGGCCAGACCTGCTTGGAGACCCTGAACTTCAGCAAGCCGCTGACCCCGCTGGACACGCTGACACTCAGCGTCAACGGTCAGGGTGCTCTCCCCAACGGCTTCAACGGCTTCGCCTATGTCTACGCGGAGGCCACCGGCGCCAGCGCCACGGCCATCAAGTACGACAACCTGGCCGCAGCCCAGTATGTGTTCGACGGCGTCAACGCTTCGGCCTACGAGATCGACGCTTACGGATTCAAGGCGGGCTCCGCGCTGGCGAACCTCGCCAACACGGACACCGACAACGACGGCGTCCGTGACCTCAACGGCACCGAGTATGAGGCTGTCCCCAACGTTCAGATCTACCCGCGCTTCTTTGGTCAGGCCACCCAGGGCGCTCCCGGCTTCAGCTCGACGCTGACGCTGCTGTCGCTCGTCGGCAGTCAGTTCGACGTCGTGGTCGACTTCCTGATCATCAACGACAACGAGAATGCCTTCTCTGGTCAGGCCGGCTTCCGCTGCCACAAGACCTTCTCTCTGCTGGAGATCTCGGGTGCCACCGCCAACCAGTGGCTCGCCGACTCCAGCGGTGACAACGACAGCGAGTTCATCGTCTGGCCGCGGACCACCGCTCAGGTCGAGACAGGTCTGCTGCGCATCGTCGGCGCGACGGCCAACAGCACCGCCGCGACGCAGGATAACCCTGCACTGCTGAGCCTGCTGGTCAACCGCCGCCAACCCGGCGGAAACCCGCCCGGATTCGGCGGTGAGGGCTCGGGCGAGACGACCGCGACCCTGCCCTACGGCAAGGGCGTCAACAACAAGGGCAAGCTCGTCAACCTGAGCCTGTTCCCCAACAACAACTGATGTCCTGACGACGGAAGTGGTTCCAAGCCGGCGGGGAGTCCGAGATCGGACTCCCCGCTTTCGTTCCGGTGCGTATCATCGGCGCGGTGAAACACACGTTGTTCCCTGTGCTGGCCGGACTACTGATGACAGCGCTGGCTGCCTGCGGCCGGCAGCCCAAGCGGCCGGACCTGATCCTGATCACGCTCGACACGACGCGCTCGGACGCTCTGGGCTGCTACGGGCGAAGCGGAGATCCGACGCCCAACCTCGATGCGCTCGCGCGCGAAGGCGTGCGCTACACGCAGGCGCGCAGCGTGGCCCCGCTGACACTGCCCTCGCATGCTTCGATGCTGACGGGCCTGTATCCCCCGCGCCACACCGTGCGCGACAACGGGCAGGCTGTCCTCCCGCAGAGCGCACGCACAGCCGCAGAAGTCCTGGAGGACGCGGGCTACGAGACAGCGGCCTTCGTCGCCGCCGCGGTTCTCGATGAGCCCTGGGGCATCGCGCAGGGCTTTCAGTATTTCGACGCGCCGCAGGATACGGGCGATGGCAGCGCGCATGTCGGCGAACGCAGCGGCCGCGAGGTGATCGACCGCGTACTCGCGTGGCTGCCGACGCGCGATGCACAGCGCCCGCTGTTCCTGTGGGTGCATCTGTTTGATCCGCATGCACCTTACGAGCCGCCGGAGGATGCGCTCGCGCGCGCCGGCGGCAATGCCTATCTGGGCGAGGTCGTTGAGACCGATCGCCAGGTGGGTCGCCTGCTCGCGGCACTGCGCGCTTCCGCGTCCTTCGATGCATCGGCTGTGCTGGTTGTCGCCGACCACGGCGAGGCACTGGGCCAGCACGGCGAGCCCACGCACTCCGCGCTGTGCTACGAGCCGACCATTCACGTGCCGCTGATCCTGCGTCTGCCCTCCGGCGCACAGGCCGGCCGCGTGGAAGACAAGCTCGTCAGCGTCGCGGACATCTTTCCCACGCTGCTGGAGCTGGCCGGAGAGAGCGTGCCCGAGCGCATCGACGGCCGCAGCCTCCGGGCGCCGGAGTCGGCGCGTGCCGTTTACTTCGAGTCATACTCCGGTTGGCTCAATCACGGCTGGAGCCCGCTGATCGGTGTGGCGCAGGGCCGCGAGAAATATCTGTGGAGTGAAACGCACGAGTTGTACGACCTGAGCCGCGATCCGCGCGAGAAGCTGGATCTCGGACCGGCGCAGCCCTCACGCTGCACGCAGTTGGCGGAGCTGCTGATGCAGCAGATCAGCCAGCCCGCTCTGCGTCCGGACGCTTCCGCAGGCATCGATGCCGCTCAGCGCGAACGCATTCGCGCGCTGGGTTACGCCGGGGCCGGCGAAGAAGGTGCCGCGCTTCCCGCACCGTTCACGCCGACGGGCCTGCCGCGCCCCAAGGACTCCATGTCCGAACTGCGCGCCTACTACGAGGCACTGCTGGCCGACGCGCGCGGAGAACGCGAGCAGGCGATCCGCACCCTGCAGGACATCGTCGCCGCCAACCCGGCGCACTATGCCGCCGCGGACTACCTCGGCGCTGCATTGCTGAGCGCAGGTCGGGCTGCGGATGCCGAGCGAATGCTGCTGGCTCTGGCGCGTGCGGGACGCGCGCGCACCACGACGGCAGCCAATCTCGCACGCGCCTGCGAAGCCCTGGGCCGACTCGATGAGGCGCGCGGACACTGGAAGCAGTGCGCAGAACTCGCGCCGCTGTCGCGCGAACCCTGGCAACAATTGCTGCGACTTTCCGAGAGTCTGGGCGATGCCAAAGGCGCGCAGGCTGCGCGCACGGCGCTGGAAAAGCTCTAGCTCTCTTCCTTGCCCGCCGTGGTGCCCGTCATCGCCTCGCGGCTCTGCGAGGCCTTGGTGGCGGAAGTTCCGGTGCTGTGGCCGGGATCGACCCACGAGCGCGAGAGCTCCTTGGTGCCGAACAGCTTCTTCGTCACGCGGTTGTAGACATCAAAGGCCTTGGCTTCGACGCGCGCCGGCGGGAATCCGCCCAGCAGCTCGCCGCGCTCCAGACGCGCCTTGGCACGCTTCTCCCACCAGCCCTTCTTGCCGCGCGCGAGCCCGTAGTTGAGCGTCGCGTAGTGGTGGTACATCTTGCGCGCGAGCATCACATCATCGGGGATGCGGCCTTCCCAGGTCTCTTCGAGGTGGTACTGGCCGAGCTTGCCGAAGTCTTCGAGCCTCGTCGGAGGCACGAAGCCCTGCTCGATGGCCTGATCCCACATCGCCGTGCCCGGAATCGGGCGATACGGCCAGACGGTGGCACGCGAGCGCGGGCAGGCGACATGCACGCGGCGGCACTGATCGATCGTGGCGAGCATCGATTCGCGCGGCTCGCCGGGGTAGCCGATGATGTAGGTCAGGTTGGCGCAGATACCGCGCTTGTCGAGTTCGATCGCGCCCAGAACGTTGTCGTCGTCCTTGATGGGCTTGCCGATCTTCTTCATCATCTCGTTCGTGCCCGCCTCGGCGCCGATTTCGGCGACATACATGCCGGAGGCGATCATCAGATCGAGCGTGTCGGGCTTGTAGTGCAGGATGGAATGCGTCTCGATGAACGCGTTCCACCAGAACTTGATGTTGCGATCCAGCAGTCCCTGCGCGAACTCGCGCGTGCGCTTCTCCATCACGCCGAAGTTGGCATCGTGGAAACGAACCACATCGAAGTTCCAGCGCTCCTTGAGCTCGGCAAGATCATCGAGCATCCGATCCGCCGGCATGGCCTTCCAGCGCCGATCCGTCACGAACGGCGAACAGCAGAAGGTGCAGGGCTCGGGGCAGCCGTAGCTGGAGAAGTACGTGATGCCGAAGTACGGCTTGCGATCGCCGATCGCTTCCGGCGTGGGCATACGCAGCACGTCGCGGTGGCTCTGTGCGCGCATCTGGTGCACGCGGTAGGGCTCGATGTCGATCAGGTGCCAAGGCAGCCGGGTGATCTTGTCCCAGCCCGCGACACCGCGCTTCTCGGTCTTGATGACCTGACCATCACGCAGCAGCGCGAGGCCTTGAACCTGCTCCAGCGGCGTGCCGGCCTCGACGGCCTGCACCAGATCGCGGAAGGTCAGCTCGCCCTGGCCGAGCACCACGGCATCGTAGGGAGCCTGAGTCAGCTGCAGGTCCGGGCGCACGCTGGCGAACCAGCCGCCGATGAACATCGGCAGCTTGGGGTACCGCGCGCGCACCTTGCGCGAGCACATCAGGCCGTCGAACACCATGTACCCGAGGATGCCGGTGGTGGCGTAGAGCAGCGCGTCCTCGCAGGCCTCGACAACTTTGCGGTGCGCCTCCTCGGCGTCCATGATGCTCGCGTCGATGATCACGACCTCGTAGCCGTCCTGAATCGGCCAAGCCGAGATGGTCAGCATCTCCAGCGGCAGCAGGTCCTTGCTGGAGGGCAGGCCGAGGCTCTCGTCCACCTGCTGAGGCTGGTACAGAACGATCTTCTTCTTGCGACCGGTCATGGTGCGGATGCCTAGTGAGAGTTTACCAGCGAACCTGACGCGCAGGGGAGATTCAGAGGGGAGGGAGCCACGCAGGGTCCATCGGCAGGGGAACTCGGGAGCATGAGAACTTTCTTCAGGGTCGGCCGACCCAGGCCGCCGCCTGCCGCAAGGCCTGGATCAGGTTCTCGGGGGAGGCCTTGCCCTGACCCGCGATGTCGAAGGCCGTCCCGTGGACGGGGCTGATGCGCAGGTAGGGCAGTCCCGCCAGCGCCGTGACCCCCCCATCGGCGGCCAGCAGCTTGACCGGGATGAAGGCCTGATCGTGGTAGAGGGCCAGCACCCCGTCGTAAGCCCCTTTGGAAGCCTGCAGGAACACGGTGTCGGGCGAGAGCGGTCCATGCACATCCAGACCGACCCGGCGCGCCTGCTCGACGGCCGGCGCGAGGATTTCTCCATCCTCTCGGCCGAGCACCCCGTTCTCGCCGGCGTGCGGGTTAAGGCCTGCGAGGGCCAGCTTCGGTCGCGCCATGCCGAAGCGCTGCAGGCTTTCGTGGAACAGCAGCAGCCGGTCCAGCACGCGCTCCGTCGTCACGCAGTCCAGTGCCGCGCGCAGCGGCATGTGGCGAGTCAGCAACATCACGCGCAACGAGCCCGCGATGGCGAGCATCTCAAAGCGCGTCACGCCGCACCAGCGTCCCAGCAGCTCGGTCTGTCCCTCGACTTTCTCGCCTGCCAGGTGCAGCGCCTCCTTACTGACAGGACCGGTGACCAGTGCCTGAACACGGCCGGACAGCGCGAGTTCGTGCCCCAGCCGCAGCGCGGAGAGCGCAGCGCGACCGCACTGCACCTGCACGCGCCCCATCACGAACTCACCGGGATCCTCGCTGACGATCCAGCGTTCGCGCGCCAAGCCATGCGGCCGATGGCGCTGTGGTCCCACCACGAGCAGTTCCATCGCGCTCTGCACCCGCGGGTCGGCCAGTGCTGCCAGTGCGATCTCCGGACCGATTCCGGCCGGATCGCCGAGCGTCAACGCGATGACGGGCTTGCCCATGTGCACTGAGCATAAAAAAACCACCCTGCCGGAGGCAGGGTGGCGTTTCGAACTTCGCGGCGCGGATACTGGCAGCGGCACTCGCACTCGCCGCAGTGAGCCTCACCGCAGCAGGCTCAGTACTGGGCCAGCATCAGCAGGCCTTCGTCGCTCCAGCTGCGGAAGTGGTAGCTGCCCTGCTCCGCCGAGTGCGCGCGGAACTGCGCCATCACCGGCAGGTTGGCCTGTTGACCGCGGAAGGCGGCCGGCACATGGATGCCCATCCGGATGCGGGTCATCGCCAACAGGTTCATGTCCAGTCCGATCGCGAGGCGACCGTGGAACACGCAGCGCACGCGCTCTCCGCCCAGAGACTCAACCGACATCAGGCCGCGGCCCTGTGAGTGGCTCAGCACCGAGAGGATCTCGTCATAGCGTCCCTCGAGGTACAGCGAGGGCTGGACGCCGGAACGGTTGCGCACGATCGCGATCGAGCCGTTGCCGCCGAGCATCGGCAGGGTGCCGATGGTCTCGTCATCGCCGGAATAGATCGAGTCGTTCGTGATCTGAGATGCCGTGGTCAGCGGGAGGCAGACCACGAGCGCGAGCGCCATCCAAACGACACTGCGCATCAGCTTTCGAAGATAGGAAGGGGTCTTGGCGTTCATGTCACATCCCCGGAAGGGTTGGGTCCATCCGCGGCCGCGCTGAAGAGCTCGGGGCAGGTCTGCACGAGAGCTTCGGCAAAGCCGGGTTGTTCGTCGATCGCCGCTCGCAGCTTGGGGGAGCGGGCGAAGAGCTCCGCCACCTCCGCCACTCGCATCGGGTGACGATCGAGGAGTTGGCGGAAATAGTCGAGCGAGCGGTGCTGGTTGCGCTCGAGCGCGTAAACCATACCGATATTGAACCGAGCGACGAAGAAGCGGTCGTCGCGATCGGCAAGTCCGCTGATCGTGATCCAGCGCCAGCAGGCGATGGCCTTGCGGTAGCTTTGCTCAGCGGAGTGGAGACGGCCGAGTTGGATCGCGGCGTGACCGCGATTGGCGTCATCGATGGCCGTCTGGAAGATCTCGAGGTACTCCTCCGCAGCGAGGAGACGCTTGCCCTCGTGACCGTGCAGGAACGCGAGATAGAGGCGCGCTTCCTCGTGGCTGGGATCGACGGCGATCGCTTCCTCGAGCAGCTTGCGCCCTTTTTCCAGCGGCGACTCGATGCGCTCCAGGCGCCCGTTGAGCATCGCGCGGGCGCGTTGCCAGTCCAGACCGCCCGACAGCCCGCGCCCAGAGGCCAGCACACCGTCGACGAAGCCGCGACCGCTGGCATGTCCGTTTTCGATCGGCAGCGCAGCTTCGAAAACGCGCTCGCGATAACCGGGGTCAATCGCGGCGAGGATGTAGGCCTTGCCGATCTGGTAGAAGAGCGAGGACAGGCGGTGGACGAGGTCGAGGCTCTCGAGATCCTCGTGAGCGGCGGGCAGTTTGCGCCCGGTCAGCATCGAGAGCCGCGCGAAGATGCGCTCCGGCGCAGCCATGTCGCGGTGCATGTCGCGCTGTTGGCGGGCATCTTCGAAGAAGCCGCGGCAGCAGGAGCAGGCCTCCATATGCACCATCGCGCGGCCGGCGGCGGCCTCGTCGAGCTCGGCATCGAGCAGGCAGGAAAGGTCCACCTGGAAGTCCGTGCAGACTCCAGCATGGGCCGGACCATCATCCGGCGTCAGATTCCACGGATCAGGGCTCATCGCTGTCCTCCTCGCTCCAGACATCCTGAAGCTGATCGGATTCCGGGTTCGAGCCGCGTGCGGGGCGGCAGTCAGGGCTCAGGCCTTCAAAGACCCGACGCATCGAGCGGTGGATCTTCCGGCGCGCCCGGAAGATCACCATCTTCAGATTCTCCAGACGGATGCCGAGTTGGTCCGCCGCCTCGCGGTAGCTGACCTCGTCGACTTCGACCAGATGGAGTGCCTTGCGCTCGCGCTCAGAGAGCATCGAATAGAAGCGCAGGTAGAGGTGCAGGTAGGTCAGGTAGACCTGGGTGCACTCCTTGCGGCTCTCGCTCTCGACCGCTCCCGCAAGCGGTGAGGAGGCGGGCGCGGCCTGCGGCTCGCTGACCATGTCCTCGATCGCGAGCTCGGTGCGGCCACCGCGCCCGAGCGAGCGCAGGTGCTTGAGCACGGTGTTGCGAACGATCATCGCCGACCAGACGCGGAACGCATCCTCACGCTCGGCGTTGAAGCGGTGCGGGTAGCGATAGACGTTGAAGAACACCTCCTGCAGCACATCGCGGGGGTCGGCCTTGCTGCCGTAGCGGCGCAGGCGCGAGGCCACCTGAATCAGAAGGTGCTGGCTGTTGAGCTCGTACAGCAGGCCGAAGACTCCCCGGCCCTGACGCAGCCGGAAGGCCTCCATCAGCCGGGTCGAAACGCTGTCCCGCAGGTTCTCCGGAGCGCGGTTTGTGTCCGCGCACAGGCCGAGCAGAGCCTCCGCCTCCTCACGCAGAAGCTCAGTTCCCAATTCCCGAATCCGCACGACCAGGCGCTGGGCGCCGAGGTCGTTGGGCAAGGCGAAATCGGATTGGAGAGGATCCGTGACCTGCATGAGGGGCAGGATGGGGCAGGAGGGAGGGGGCTATCTCGATCCTAGCCGCATTCAGCCGGGTGGTAACCCCGAGCTTGCGAAGATTTCATTTTCTTTTTTCAGGACTCCGGCGAGCATCGCGGCGTGCGCAGCGAGCAGCAGATCGAAGAGTGGGCCCGAGAGCTGGGCTTCGATCTGTTCGGGATCGCACCGCTGCGGCCGCCGCGGGATGCCGCACAGTTCGAGGACTGGCTGGCGCAAGGCCACCATGCCGGCCTGCATTGGCTGGAGGAGCAACGCGAGCGCATCGTGGACCCGCGCCGGGTGCTGCCGGAAGGCAAGAGCATCGTTGTTCTGGGCATGGGCCACTCGCGCCCCGCCGTCACGCTGGAGGGCGGTGGTCGCGTGGCGCGCTATGCCGCCGGCCGGGACTACCACAACCTGCTGATCAAGCGCGTCCGGCGGCTGCTGCGTCGCATGAAGGCCGCCGGTTTCGTGCGCGATGCGCGCACCATGGCGGATGCGGCTCCCCTGCTGGAGCGCTCGCATGCGGCCGAAGCCGGGCTGGGATTTCTGTCCAAGGCCGCGAATCTACTGCACCCCGCCTTCGGCCCCTTCTTCTTCCTCGCCGAGGTGCTTGTTGATCTGGAACTGGAGCCGACAAGCAGCCCGTTGCCCGGTTCCTGCGGCACCTGCACGGCCTGCATCGAGGCCTGCCCCACTGGAGCGATCGTCGCACCCGGCCGGATCGATGCCGGACGCTGCATCAGCTACCACACGATCGAGAGCCGCGTCGCCATCCCCCCCGCCATCGCCGAAAAGACGGGACCGTGGGCCTTCGGCTGCGATGCCTGCTCCGAGATCTGCCCTTGGTCGCGCAAGGCGCCGGACCTTGCCGGGCGCTGGGGCACCAATCGGGTGGTCGAGGGAGGACTGGTCAGCTGGCTGGAGCCGCGTGCGGATTTCGAAGACTGGACGGAAGGCACCGCCCTGCGCAGGCCCGGTGCCGAGGGACTGGCCCGCAATGCGGCCATCGCCCTGGCGGGCATTCAGACCGATGCCAGCCAACGCGCTTTGCTCAAGGCGCTGCGCTCTCACCCCGCGGAGCTCGTTCGGGATGCGGCGGCCTGGAGTCTGGGGCGGGGCTTCGGCCAGGACACGCAGGTCCGCCGCGAGCTCGAGCACTGGCGTCGCTCCCGATAGACACAGACGAGCGTGTGTCAAAATGGCGCAACACAAGCGCATAACATGTTATACTGCAACACTTTACGTCCAAGATCATGGAAAGCACCCCCCGCGCGCCATAGGATGTTGCATTCTTCTTCAGGAGTCGGCCGTGATGTCGCTCCGCCCGCTCTGTCGATTCCATTCGACAGTCAGGGACGGGGGGTCCAGGAGTGGGGCAAAGGCAGCCTTGCCCTAAGTCGTGGCGGCTCCGATATTTGCAACTTTCTAAGCCGCTCCGGCTGCCAGCGGCATTGCTCTTGCTAGGTCCCAAGCATGGAACACAGCAACTTCTACAGCGACCGCAAGTTCTGCACCCAGTGCCGCAAGTACGTGAGCTACCTGGTGTCGCTGGAGCACTCCTACTGCTGCGAGTGCGGATCGCGCGTGCGCCTGTTCTCCGAGAACGACTGGACGCACTTCCACGAAAACCTTGAGCGCAACCGCCCGCGCGGTGGCCGCCCCAAGAAGGGCAAGGAATCGGCCTGAGACTACCGACCGCAGGATCGGACCCGCGTTCCCTGATCTCTCGGTACTTCAATCGCGGCCTCGCGATCCCGGCACGGGGATCGCGAGGCCGCCCTTATTTATTTGCCGCGCAGGCGCAGACGGCGCTCCCCCGCTTCGATCTGCAGCTTACGGTCCTTGATGCTCGCATAGAACTGCTCCAACCGTTCCCACACCAGCACGTCCTCGGGCGCTAGCTGGGCGAGCTGCTCGGCAAGCAGCCTCGCCGCGGCCTCATCCCCCAGCCCGGCGGTGAGCTCCAGTCCGTACAGGCGCAATTCGACGGACGAGGGATCCGTGCGGAACAGACGCGCAAGGCTCTCGCGCAGCTGTGTTCGATTCCCCGCGCGACGGTGCAGCTCACAGGCACTGCGCAGCAGCAACCGGTCACCGGGCCGGTAGAGCAGCCGGTTTTCGACGGCACGCAGTTCCTGGGAGATCACGGACAGTTCCTCGAAGCGGCGCTGCGCCTCCTCGGCCGCTTTTTCCTCACCACGATCAGCCTGAATGCGCGCCAGCAGAAACCAGGGCTTGGGCTGAAAGGCGTCGAGATCGCGAGCCAGCGCGGCCGCCGCAAGCGCATCATCGAGGCGCTCCAGATCATAGAGCAGCGAGGCGCGCCATGTGGCGGCATCGGCGTGGCGCGGATCGAGCGCCAGAACGGCATCGAGTTCCGACAGGGCGCGCTCGCTCTCTCCCAGACGCATGCACGCCAGAGCGTGGCCGCGCAGCGCCTCAAGCTCCTTGGGATTGCGCTCCAGCACGCGCTCGTAGTGCGCCTTGGCGCGCGCGTATTCCCCGAGCGAGTAGTAACCGTGAGCGAGCACGCGCGTGTCACCCACTCGTTGCGGAACAAGCTCAAGATAACGTTCCAGACAGACGACGGCATCGCCGTAGCGCTGCAGGCGGAAGTACAGCACTCCCAGCTGATGCCAGGCCGGCGGGAAGTCCTCGGTCTGACGCAGCACGGCGTGCAGCGCAGCCAGCGCGCGCGGATAGTCCTGCGCGAGCAGCGCGCGCTGCACCTCCTCCATGCCCGCGGGCAGCACCGAGCGCTCGAGCTTCGCAGGATCAAAGTCCTTCCAGCGCGCACCGTCGCCGCGCGGCAACAGACGGGGATCGAGTTCCGTGGCGGGAACCTGCGCCAGCAGCAACGCAGCGAGCAGCAAGGACAGTGCGCTCATGGCCGGCGCTCCAGCAGCAACAGCCGATCAAGCCCGGCGCAGGCAAATTCCTGCTCGATGCCATCCGGCCAGCGCACGCGGATGCGCTCAGGAGCAGGTCGCGACCCCAGGCCGAAGTGCACTTCCGGCGCCACCGCTGACTGGTAGCCGCCCGCGGTGCGGATCTCGGCGCCCTGCTGTCTGTCCTTCCACTCCAGCGTCACGCGAGCACCCAGCGCAAAGCGGTTCTTCCCGGGCTGGCGCAGCGCGATCCGCAGCCAGCGATGATTCTCGCCGTGTGCGGCCTGATTGAGCAGCACGCGCACGGGACCTTCGACCGACACCGCCACGATGTCGAGGTCGCCGTCGTTGTCGAGGTCGCCGACGGCGCTCGCACGCGAGACGGCGGGCTTGCTGTCCGAGAGCACGGCACTGCCGAACTTGCCGCCTTCCAGGCCGCGGTGGAAAAGGTCGGCCTGCGCGTAGCTCGTGTCGGTGCCGGGCTGATCTGCCTGAGGGTAGACGTGGCCGTTGAGCACGAACAGATCGAGTCGCCCGTCAAGGTCATAGTCAGCGAAGGATGTGCCCCAGCCCAGCAGTGGCAGACTCGGAGCCGCCAATCCGGCCTGACCCGAGCGCTCGCGGTATCCGAGACCCTTGGCAGCCGAGAGATACAGCACGTTGTTCTCGCCGGAGAAGTTGGTCACGAACAGATCGTCGCGCCCGTCTTCGTTGGCATCTGCGCAGGCGATGCCCATGCTGGCCTGCTCGCGCCCGTTGGCATCGTGCGAAACACCGCGCGCAAATCCGACTTCTGCGAAGGTGCCGTCACCACGATTTTCGAACAGGTGATTGGGCGTCGAGTCGTTCGCAACATACAGATCGCTGTCGCCGTCGCGATCGTAGTCGAGCACCATCACGCCCAGCCCGAAGCCCGGCTTCACACCCGCAATGCCGGCTTCCTTGCTGCGTTCCTCGAAGCGGCCATTGCCCAAGCCTCGGAAGAACTGCGAAGGCAGCGGTGTCAGGCCTTCGGGCCCGCACATCACCGCGTGACCCTTCCACCGACAGTTGCCCGTTTCGCGCGAGCCGATTCGCGCGAAATCGAAGTCGAGATAATTGACGACGAACAGGTCGAGGTTGCCGTCGCAATCCGCGTCGAACAGCGCGGCGCTCGAACCCCATGAGCCCGCACCCAGCCCGGCCTCGGTCGTGATTTCGCGGAAGCCCTTGCCTCCCTCGTTGCGGATCACGCGCGTCGGTCCCCACTGCGTGGTCACCGCATCCGGCCAGCCGTCGTTGTCGATGTCACCCACTGCGCCGCCCATGCCGAAACGCCCGCCCTCGAGCTGCCACGCAGCGCCTGCAGGCTGAAACGTGCCGTCGCCCTTGCCGAGGAAAAGGCGCGGAGGCAGGCCGCTTTCCTGCTTGCGTGCGCGCTCGCCGGTGGAGCCGTCGACCAGCAGCAGATCAAGCCGGCCGTCGCCATCGAAGTCCGCCAGCAGCACGCCGCCGCCGTTGACCTCGAGGATGTAGTCCTTCGCAGGACTGCCGCAGGTGGTTACGACGCCGGGCAGTGCCCGCGCGCCGATCTCGATAAAGGGAGGTGTCGTCTGGAGGAAAAGCATTCGGCCATCCGCACTCCGCAGGGAGCGCCGATGGCCGAATGTACGCTGCGAGGGCTTACCAGTTCAGCGTCCAGCCGTTGGAAACATTCCAGGTGTTGCCGGGCGGGTTGGCGCAGAAGCCAGGGTTGGCATCGCGGTAGTAGGCTTGGTAGTGGCGCTGCGTGCCCGGGACGATCGTGTCGCCCAGCGCCGCCGAGCGCGCACTGACGGACAGGTCGCCGGCCGCCGGGGCGCTGACGGCACCGCCCGAAGCGTTCTTGACGTAGAGACGCTTGAGAGCGCCCGCCACGCAGCGCACGCCGTCTCCGAACACCGCGCCATTGGCGTTGATGGCATCGCCCTGCAGGAAGATCGTCAGAGCGGTCGGCAGCTCGCCAATGGCGTTGAACTGGATCGTGTCCGGCGTGGTCGATCCCAGCGCCCACAGGCGTGAACCGGCCGTGTTGGCCGAGTTGGCGCAGCCGTTGGCGGGGCCGCCCGTGTTGCCGCAGGGGCAGGCCGTGGCAAGGGAACCGTTGCCGAAGCAGAAGGCGGCTCCCGGCGTGTTCGAAGCCAGCGGGATCGCGCGCGCGTTGGAGATGCGCACGTTGCCCGGCCAGTCGGCGAAGCGCAGCTCGTAGCACAGCTGCACCCCCGCCGCACCGGTGTTGTCGGTCATGCGGAAGCGGTACATCTGACCGGCCATGTGCAGGCCGGTAACCGTGGTCGTGCTGCCCGTCACGACGATCTGGCCGGCGAAGCCGCCGCCCGCACTGGTGTAGTTGTAGGTGCCGGGCGCCACGAAGGTGCGGCTGTACGTGCCGCCGTTGCTGATGTTGCCCGACGCGTAGGTGTAGGGCGCGGTCGCGCTGGTGACGCTCTGCACGCCGCCTGACGCGTTCGTGAAGGTGACCGTCGTTCCGGCGGCGATCGTCAGCACGGCCGGAGAGAAGGCCGATGCGGAGATCGTCACGCTGTCGTTCTGCGCGGCCGGAATCACCACGTACTCGGCGCTGGCCCGCACGTAGTTGATGGCATCGTCGAGCACCTGATCACGGATCTTGGCCTTGATCGTCCAGGGGCCCGTGGTCGGGAGGCTCGCGGGGATCTGCTCCGCGGTGATCACCGGCGCAAGCGTGTCCGCAGCCCCGGTGTTCCGGTAGAACTTGTTGGTGAACACGCCGGACTCGCCCTGCGCGGTGATGAAGTCATAGCGCCCGTCGTTGTTGAGGTCGGCGAACGTACAATCCAGCGAAGAGTCAGCCTGCGCCTGAATCGTCGCGGCCGTGACGGCCGTGAAGGAAAGCGCACCGTTGTTGCGGTAGACCGCCTCCGTGGCACCCAGCGAGCCGATGAACACATCGTAGTCGCCGTCGTTGTCGTAGTCGCAGAAGGCGACTTCGTTGTCGTCGTTGGTGCCGAAGGTGGCCTGCGTGGTGAAGCTCAGCGTTCCGTTGGGAACCATGTTGTTCCGCACGGAGCCTTCGGCAAAGCCCGAAAGCGACACGAAGAACATGTCCGCATCGTTGTCACCGTCGAGATCGCACAGATCGTTCTCGTAGGTGTTGCCGTTGCCGGCGGCAAGCAGCGCGGAGGAGTCCGTGAACGTGCCCGCGCCGTTGTTGAGCATCACATAGTGGTTGCCGCTTGCGTTGACCGCACGGCAGACGCCCACGAAGTCAAGATCCCAGTCGTTGTCGAGATCCACCAGCTGCACGTCCATCTGCGTGCTCTTGTTGGGAGCACCTAGAGCGGCGGCGTTCTCGGTGAAGACACCCGTGCCGTTGTTGAAAAACAGGTGCGGCTTACCGGCAGCGGCACCGAGGTACGCGTCATTGATGATCAGGTCGAGGTCGCCATCGTCATCGAGGTCGCCGAACTGGGCATTGCCGGAGGAGTAGGTGGCGGTGAGTCCGCGCGCCGCCGCTTCCTGATCGAAGAAGCCGGGCTGGGCCGCGCCGCGGTTGTGGTAGAGGAAGGGAGGATCGGTCAGGAAGGCATTGGCGAAGAGCGCATCCACCCAGCCGTCCGCGTCGATGTCTGCGGTGATCACGCCCTTGGCATTCGAGAGGTTGGTGCCCAGGCGCGCCACGCTCTCGTTGGTGAACGTGTACGCCGGGCCCGTTCCGACCACCTGATTGATGAACAGCGTGTTCTGACGCTGGGTGCCGGCGCTCGAGAAGCCGTCACCGTCGGCAAAGAAGACATCGAGGTCGCCGTCGTTGTCGACGTCCGCGCACTCCACGCCCTCCGACCAAACGGCGGCGCCAGGGAAGGCGGTCACTTGCTGGAACTGCTGGCCGGAAGCCTGAGAGGCGACGAGGCCCAGAGCGATCGCTCCGGGCAGGAGGCGGTGGAAATGCATGGATGAAAAGGCAGAGAGAGAGAGAAAAGAGAGTTCATTTTGAGCTTACCCGCCCCCTGCGTTTCCGGGGGGTGGAAAGCCTTTCCCCAGACGCAGAGCGGATCGTTTAGGATCCCCCGGATGTCGGTTTCCGCCCTGCTTCGAGGCCCGGAGGCATTGCAGCGGCTCTCCCGAGCCCGCCTGTGCCTGCTTTTCACGCCCGAGCTCCTGCCGGCGGCCGACCCGCTGGCCGCGCTGGAATCGGCGCTTCCGCACATCGATCTCCTGCAGGTCCGGCCGAAGGCTCCGGGCTCGCGCGCGGGCGCACAGGCCCGTGCCACGCACGACTGGTCGCTGCGGGTGATCGATCTGCTCGCCGCGCATCCCGACTGCCCGCTCGTGCTGACGGTCAACGACCGCGTCGATGTGGCCATGGCCCTGCGCGAGCAGGGCATAGCCGGCGTTCACCTCGGTGAGGATGACACCCCTCCCGCCATGGCGCGCGAGCTGCTCGGACAGGATGCGCTGATCGGACTGTCGACCCACGACCTCGATGCCGTGATCGAAGCCAACGAGCAGCCCGTCAACTATCTGGGCTTCGGCCCCATTCACGCAACGCACACCAAGGGCTACCTGCAAGGCCTGGGCAGCGAGCTGGCGTGGATCGCGCACGGAGCTTCGGGCCTGCCGCTGTTTCCGATCGGCGGAATTGACGCGTCCAACGCCGGCGAACTCAATCGCATCGGCCGCGCCGCCGTCTCCTCGAGCGTGCTGTGCGCGAGCGATCCGGGCGCCGCGGCGCGCGAACTGCGCCGCCTGCTCGCGGAACGCGACTGAGCTCGCTCTAAGGCAGCAGCAGCATCGCGTCGCCGTAGCTGTAAAAGCGATACTCGCGCGCGATCGCCTCGCGGTACAGCTCCAGCACGCGCTCACGGCCCGCCAGCGCGCTGACCAGCATCAGCAGTGTGCTCTTCGGCAGGTGGAAGTTCGTGAACAGAGCGTCGATCACCTGCGGCGGATGCTCAGGATGCAGGAAGATCTGCGTCGATCCGGACTGCGCGCGCACGCACTGGTCCGGCGCTCGACAGCTCTCCAGCACGCGGGCGCTCGTGGTCCCGATTGCCACAACGCGCGCCGAGCGTGCCCTCGCGGCCGCAATCGCCGCAGCCGTGGCCTCGGGCAGCACATAGCGCTCGCTGTGCATCCGGTGGTCGGCGATGCGCTCCGCGCTGACCGGCTGAAAAGTGCCGAGCCCCACGTGCAGCGTCACCTCGGCGCGCTCCAGCCCGCGCTGCTCGAGCGCACAGAGCAGTTCCTGGGTGAAATGCAGACCTGCCGTCGGCGCAGCGACCGCGCCTTGTTCGCGCGCGAAGATCGTCTGGTAGCGCTGTTTGTCTTCCGCACTGCGCGCATCCATCGGCGAGCGGGCGATGTAGGGCGGCAGCGGCATGCGCCCGTGCCGATCCAGAAGCTCCAGCACGGGCTCCTCGCCCAGCAACTCCACGCTCCAGCGCGCGCCGGGCGTACCGTCGGCCTCCGCCAGCCGCTCGATCAGCCGCGCCTGCACGCAGCCCTGTTCCAGCGCGAGCACCTCGCCCGCTCCCATGCGCGCTGCGGGCTTGACCAGCGCCCTCCATGCGCGCGCGCCGTGCTCAGGCGCAGGCTCAAGCAGCAGCAACTCGGCCTTGCCGCCGCTCGCGCGCTGTCCCAGCAGCCTCGCGGGCACGACCTTGGTGTTGTTGAACACGCACAGATCGCCCGGCTCAAGAAAGCGCGGCAGATCCCGCACCTGCGCATGCTCGCTGCGTTGCGCGCCGATCCAGTGCACGAAGAGCCGTGCGCTGTCGCGCGGCTGCGCCGCCTCCTGGGCGATGCGCTCTTCGGGCAAGTGAAAGTCGAAGTCGGCCGTGTTCACGCGCGCCTCTTATGCCATGAAGCGACGCAGCGCACGAGAGCGCACCGTACCACTTGTTTCGCCGCCCTCTGCACACTTCGGATTCGGGCCTCCCCAATCCGGCGCGGGCGGCCGATTTTTGCCGGTGATGCTTTGCTCTCACCCTTGGATCACCTCTTGACTCGGGATCGGGTGACGGGGTCGCTCGAGCACGGAAAAGCCATTTCTTCCCTACAACAACTCCCGCCTTGCGTCGTATGAGTGGGCGGGGTTGGAAACAGCCCTGTGGATCGGTTGGCCGTGCCCGGGGGGGCCCCGGCTCCGATCCGCGCCTCTCCCCTGCGGATAGGCACTCCAAGGACCGCCGACGAGGGAAGACCGTCGGCGGTCCTGCCTTTTCAGCAAAGCTGAACACACCTGCCACGTCGGCATCGAGAAACCTCGACGCTCACGCCGCGCCATCCGGCGGCAGCGCCGCGGTGCCGGTCTCCACGGGGAAATCCAGCCCGCCCCAGCTGAGGATCTCGAAGGGTCCTTCCTGCGGGATGCCCAGATCCTGCATCCGCGCCACGAGAGTGTCCGGATCCCAGCCCAGGTACAGCGCCGCGCGGGTCTTGTTGACCCGCCCGGTTCCAAGGCGCGTGATCGACAGCGCCGCCAGCAGGTCGGCGCGATCCGGATGCCGCGAGGGCAGCCGCTCCAGCGGCCGGATGCCGAACTCGCGCAGCAGTCGCGCCAGCAGTTCCGCATCGATGCGACGACCGGGCGCGAACAGGAGGCAGCGCAGCGCGACGCTCTCAAGTTCGGTGAGGTTGCCCTGCCAGCGCTGGCGCCAGAGCAATGCCAGCGCATCGTCTTCCCACTGCGGCACACGCAGCTGCTCGCGCCGCGCGAGGCTCTCGGTCACGGCGGTGAACAGCGTCAGGATCTCGCCGCGGCGCTCGTGGAGCGAGGGTACACGCCAGCACAGCCGTTCCAGGCGTCGGGCGAGTGCGGGCTCGAGCAGCCCCTTCGATTCCGCCTGGGCGGGCGAAAGCCCCATCACCACGATCGGCTGCGGCGCGTTGGCGCGTGGATTGCCCTCGTGCTCCTGAAGCCACTCAAGCAGTTGTCGCTGCGCTGTCAGCGGCCAACGTTCCAGCTCGGTGAAAAGCAATGCCGAGCCGGCGTGGCGCTCGAGCAGGTGCTGCAGCGCACCGGCCTCGAACTCGCTCTCCGGTCCCTGCACGCCCAGCTCGGCATCCCGCGCAGGCGAAAGCCAGTGAACCCAGCGCGCGAGCGTCTTGCGACCGCTGCCGAGTGCGCCGCACAGCGTGATGCACTGACCGCGGCGCGCGGCGCGCATGAGACGCTCGGCAAAGCGCCGAAAACCCGCGGCGTGCACGTCGAAGCAGGGCTCGGCCCGGTGCCGGGAGCGTTGGAACTCGCGGAAAGCCGCCAGTTCCAGAGCGAGAGCATGGGTGCTGAGCAGCTCCTCGTGGCGCGCCAGATCAAGTCGCGCGAAGTCGCGCCGACGTTGTGATTCGATGGCGAGCAGGCCCATGGTCGAATCTGCGAAGCGCAATTGCAGTACAAGTCCGGACTCGGACTCCGGATGAATGCCCCAACCCGGCTGAACTTCATCGAAGCGCACGTGACCGGCGGCATCGATCGCGCGCAGCAGGGCGCTGCCGGGCTGCAGGCCGCTGCCGAGCAGCGCATCGCCCTCCACCGATCCGGCGATCAGCACCGGTTGATGACCGTGCAGGCTGAAGCCCCACCAGCGACGCTGCGTGCTCTCCAGACCGAGTGCGCGCACGCAGTCTTGGAACACGGCTTCGCGCAGCGGCGCGTCGCGCTCGACGTGCAGGGCGGGTTGCACAGCGGCGGCGAACTTGCCGCAGGACTGCGCCCAGTGCGCGAGGTACTCCGGACTCGGCACCAGATGGTGCTCGAATTCCAGCCGCATCCAGCCGCGCACGCGACCGCGTTCGTCGTGCAGCGGCACAAGCGCGACCGCAAGAGTCGCGCTGCCCCCCACCGCATCGACCAGCGTGCGGGACTCGCAGCGATGCTCGATGCAGATGCGGTCTTCCAGCACGCAGCGCTGTTCCACGCTGTGCAGTTCCTGATGCGGAGCCGGACGCTGGGCGAGCCACTGACGCGCGGCCTGACGCAGACCGGGAGCCGCCTCGAGTGACTCCAGCTGGGCTTCGCCGCCGTCATCGAGCCGATATTCGATGCGCAGACTGGCGCCCAGTGCCTGCCGCGAGGCATCGTCGGAATGCAGCCGGACGCGTCCATCCATCGGTGCTTCGCGGCCGGGGAGGTAGCGCGTCCACTCGGGAAGGCGTTGGCGCAGAGCGGCAAGCGAACGCGGCAATGTCAGTTCCTCCGGCCTCAGATCCGCCAGAAGCTCGACACTGGCGGGCCCCTCTCCGCAGACGACCAGCACCCACGCCGCCAGACACCGCAGGCGCGGACTGCGCGGCAGCAGCGCCGCATGCTGTGCGAGCAGTGCTCGGGCCTCGCGGACCGCTCCGCGCTCGAGCAGGCATTCGGTCCATCCGGCGATCCAGGGCGCGAGTTCCGCCGGGGCAGCCTTGGCGCGCGCCTTCGCGCCAGCTTCCAGCAGGGGCAGGGCGAAGCGCGGACCCTTCCGCACCCGCTCCAACCGTGCATTCCACAGTTCGCGCAGAGGGTTGCCGGTCTGCAGGCTGTCGAGCAGCGCCAACGCGCGCTCGGCGAAAGCGGTCGGGTCTTCGCCAGGCGTCGGAAACAACGGAGCGATGCCGAGCTCGGGTCCGTGATCCGCGAGCGTGGCGAAGGCCTGTGCCGCACTGCCGTGTGGAGTTCCGAACTGCATGAAGGCATCACAACCGGAGGCGTGAGACAGATAGTGCCGTGCGAGGTCCGTCAGTGCTTGCTCCACCCGCGCACGCTCCGCCTGCTCCCACTCGGCGGTGACGCGTTCGGAGTCCAACCCGACGCGTGTGCCGGACGCGGACTTGGCATCCATCACGAACAGTCGCAGGAACTGCGTGAGATCGCGCGCCCGGCGCAGGACATGTGCATCGGCGCGGGGCAACAAGAGATCGAGAGGATCCTCTTTGGGAAGCATGCGTCACTCCAGTGCGAGAGCCAGTTCAAGAGCCGGCAGCGGACATTCGCTGCCCAGCCATTCCAGCGGTGCTCTGCGGCTGCGCCGCCGATCGCGCAGCACGCCGAGCAGCCGCGCCTGCATCTGCTGCTCGTACTCTGATCCATCCAGCAGGTGCGACCAGCGTGCGATGTGCTGGGGAGACCCCGCATCCAGCGCGTAGGCCAGCGCTTGGATGCGCAGCGCGGCATCGCCGGTCTGCAGCGCCAGCCCGAATCGCCTAAGGGCGGCCTCGACCGCCCCCTCGCGCGCGCTCAGCAGCGCGTTGCTCTCCAGCCATTGCAATGCGGATGCACCCGGTCCTGATAGACCCATCGGACGCACGCCCCAGCCCGAATCCAGTGAGCTCCAGCGCGCCATTCCGCGGCAAAACAAGGTCCCCACACCGGGTAGCAGCGCTTCCGCCGCTTCGATCAGGGACAGCGCGGGCGGCTGCTCATGCAGACAGGCTTGCAGCACGGGCGGCGGGCGGAGTCCGTCAGCGTGCGCAAGGCGCAGCGCCGCCCGGATCTCGAGCTGCAGACGCGCATCTTTCAGCCCGCCACACGAAGGCGGATACCAAACGCAACCCTGGGTGCGCGCGCTCGCCTCGAGGCTCGACTGCAGCAGCAGGCGCACCCAGGCGTGCCGGTGCACCCGCAGCAGTTCCTCTTCCAGTTGTGCGGGCTCAAAGCTCACGGACGCACTCCGGCCGCGTCAGCGTCGCCGCCGGATCAAGGAACAGATCCAGTACGTAGCGCGCGCGTCGGCCGAGTTCCGGTGCGGATTCACCGAGTTGGGCAGCGAGCGCTTCCATGCGCTGACCGCGGATCACGAGCCCGAAGAAGGCCTGGCGATCCGCTTCCGCCAGCCGATTGAAGCGTGCCGCCACGCGCCGCATCGCGCAGGGATCGAGTCCCAGCGGACGGCCGATGTGCTCATAGACGCCACCCTCCGACGGATAGCGCACCGGTTCCTGCAGCAGTTCCTGCACGGCCTCGTGCATGCGTGCTTCGATCCATGCGTCCGCGTCGGCGGCAGTGCGACAGCGCGGGCCGGCATGCGCGATGACGGCGATCGTGCGCAGGAAGAGCGCATCGCCTTCCAGCAGGTACGCATGGCGCTCCAGAAACGACCCGGCGCGCGCGCGCAGCAGAAGCGGATCTCCGTTGGCGAGCCGGTGCAGGATTTCGCGCGGGCTGCGCACGCGGAACCACTCGGGAAGGCGATGACCGACGATCGAAGTGCGATCTGTTCCGGACTCCATGGAAGGCGGTGTCACGGGGTTGGGGGGCGAGGCAGGCGGCGGAGCGTCGCCTGCGAATGCGAGTTTAGGCAGAGGGCTGGATTTGCGCAGGCCACCCAGCGGATCCCGCGGTCGAGTTTTTTGAATGAAACCATAAGCAATTGACCAATAATGACCTGTCAGCATATTGCATTTCGGCAAGGCGCTGGCTCGCGGCTTGCGGAGAGCCCCGTTTCCCCACTTTCACGCTCCAACTCGCTACACTGCCGGGTCGCGTGCAGAACCTCCTTCACCAAAGAACCGGTCTGATTCTCGGCGTCGCCAACAAGCGTTCCATCGCCTGGGCCTGCGCCCAGTCGCTGGCGCGTCAGGGCATGCGCCTGTGCTTCACCTACATGGGCGAGCGCATGGAGCGCAGCGTCCGCGAGCTCGCCGCCGATGTGCCCGGCTCGATTGTGCTGCCCTGCGATGTCACCCAGCCGGAGACCATCGATGCCGTGATGGAGAAGCTGAAGTCGGAGTTCGGCGGGCTGGACTGCATCGTGCATGCCGTCGCCTTCGCCAAGCGCGAGGAGCTGCAGGGCGATTTCTTCGACACCTCGCGCGAGGGCTACATGATCGCGCACGAGATTTCCGCCTACTCGCTGGCCGCCGTGACGCGGCGCGCGCTGCCCCTGATGGAAGGCCGTCCCGGCTCGATCATCACGCTGAGCTACATCGGCGGCGAGCGCGTGGTGCCCAACTACAACATCATGGGCGTCG
>SYGM01000183.1 GCA_005799545.1 Planctomycetia bacterium
CGGCCGTCCATCATCTCAGGGAAGCCGGTGTGCTCGCTGACTTCCTTGACGGGAATACCCGCCTTGCGCAGCGCGGCGTAAGTACCGCCGGTAGACAGCAGCTCGACGCCGAGGTTGGCGAGCGTGCGTGCGAAGCTCTCGATGCCGGACTTGTCGGAAACGCTGATCAGTGCGCGCTGGATGCGGTGGGACATGGTGGTCCCTCCGATTCTAGCGGCCGGGGCTGTGCTGTTCGAGCAGCGCCTTGAGGCTGGCAGGCGCGACCACGCCAGAGGTTCCCGCAAGGAACTTTCCGTGAGCGTCCGCCACGATCACGAAGGGCAGCATGTAGGCATCCTCGATCTGTGCGGCGAGCGCCATGACCTCGTCCTCGCAATCGTCACAATCCGACGCCAGCGCCACATAGCCCTGCTGCAGCAGCGGCGCGATGTCGGGTCTGGGAATCACGATCTCCACAAGACTGCGGCATTGGCTGCATTGCTCGCGCCCGAATTCGATGAAGATCGGCTTGTTCGCCGCCTTGGCGAGCTGCAGGGCATCCTGAAAACGGGTTTGCCACTGCAGCGTGCCTCGGTCGTTGAAGTGCGGGTGCGGAAGCAGATTGCCCATGAGTGTCAGGCCTTGCGGGCCTTGCTGCTCGTCTTGCGCAGGTATTCGGTGATGAATTGGTCGAGCTCGCCGTCGAGCACGGCCTGGATGTTCCCGCTTTCGACGTCAGTGCGGTGATCCTTGACCATCTGGTAAGGGTGCATGACGTATGAGCGGATCTGGCTGCCGAAGCTGACATCGCTCTTGGCGCCGTATTGCGCGTTGAACTCCGCTTCGCGCTTCTGCTCTTCGATCAGCAGAAGCTTTGCCTGCAGGAGCTTGAAGGCCATTTCCTTGTTCTTGAGCTGACTGCGCTGGCTCTGGCAGCGGATGATGATTCCGCTGGGAAGGTGGCGCAGGCGTACGGCGGTTTCGACCTTGTTCACGTTCTGGCCGCCGGCGCCGCCCGATCGCATGGTCTCAATCTCGCAGTCGCTCTCCTTGATCTCGATCTTGATCGTGTCATCCAGCAGCGGCGTGACGTCCACCGACGCAAAGGCCGTCTGCCGGCGCGCCTGCGCGTCGAACGGGCTGATGCGCACCAGACGATGCACGCCGCTCTCGGCCTTGAGATAACCGAAGGCGTAGTCGCCGATGATCTCCAGGGTCGCCGATCGGATGCCGCCTTCGGGCTCGTCCTGACGCTCGACTTCGTTGACCTGGAATCCCTTGCGCTCGGCCCAGCGAGCGTACATGCGATACAGCATTCCGGCCCAGTCGCAGGCATCGACGCCGCCGGCGCCCGGAGCGAACTGCACGAACGCTCCGCAGTGGTCCTGAGGTCCGCCCAGCATCACGCGGAAGTCGAGCTTGCGAATGCCCTCTTCGATCTTCGGCACGAGCGTCTCCATCTCAGGGAGCACCAGCTCGGGACCGTCTGACTTGGCCATCTCCTCGAGGATGTGAAATTCCTCGAACTCGCTCTCCAGCGTGCGGATCGGATCGACGATACCGCGCACGGTCTTCAGTTCCGTGACGACGGTCTGGGCCTTGGCGGAGTTGGTCCAGAAATCAGGAGCTTCCTGAAGCTCCTCGATTTCCTTCACGCGGCGGGCACGGGCGGAGTAGTCAAAGACTCTCCTTGAGCTGCAGGAAGCGTGCTTCGAGCTCTTGCACGCGGTCGGTGTTGTCCTTCAGGGATGCCATGAGGGCAAAGAGTATAGAGCCTGCGCCTCAAGGCTTGAAGTGGCGGGCGGCGGAAGGCAGAAGTGGAGCTGGCCAGCCGGGGTGGGTTGTGAAACAAGGTGCAATGCGCCCAGGCCGGAACGCCAGTAGGCATTGTCCGCGGCCAGCGAGGGCCGCGGACACCAGCTCCAGCGGCTGTTTCGGCCTCCACCCGGCGCAATCCGAAGCCCGCCCGAAAGCGCGAAAAGTTTTCCGCTTCGAGGGCGTTCCGGGTGTCTCTACTTCGGGCGCAGCTCCGGGATCAGCTCCCACAGCTCCGGATCCTCGCGATCAAGCAGACCATCACTGGCAACAAGACGCTCCAGCATCGGGCGGTCCTTGGGCACCAGAGCCGAGAGCACTTCACAGCCCGTCGGGGTCACCAGCACGACGTCTTCGATGCGGATCCCGATACCCGTCGACTGCTCGTAGAGCCCGGGCTCCACAGTGAACACGACTCCGGGCTCGACCGGCTTGGATCCATCGCCGACATCGTGGACCTCAAGACCCACGTAGTGGCATGTGCCGTGGGTCAGCATGTGTTCCAGCCCCTTCCTGCGCAGCACTTCGCGACAGGCCTGCTCCACCTGGCGTATCGTAACGCCGGGCCTCACGGCGGCGATGCCGGCTTCCTGCGCCTCCAGCACCGCATCGTATAGCTCGATCATCCGCGGCGTGAACTTGCCATCGACCGGCCACGAGCGCGTGATGTCCGAAAGGTAGTGCTCATACTCCGGCGCATAGTCAATCAGCAGCATCTCGCCGGCCTGCATGCGACGCGAAACCGCGGAGTAGTGCAGGATCAGCGCGTTAGGTCCCGCGCCGATGATGGCCTGATACGCCGCGCCGGCTGAACCTTCGCGACGATGAACAAAGCTCATCAACGCATCGAGCTGCCATTCACCGAGCCCTGGACGGCTGGAGCGAATGGCTTCGATCATCGCAAGGGAGCCTATTTCCGAGGCGCGCCGGAGCACGAGGATCTCCTCCGGAGTCTTGATCCGCCGCAGTTCGGACAAGGAAGGTGAAAGATCACGCACCTCGACCTTGAACTTCTCCTTCAGATTACGCTCGAGCGCATCTTCGCGGCTGATGCGTCCGTCGAGCGGATCCTTGGCCTGTCTGCGATCGGCCGGTATGGCGCGGTCATGGCATCCGCTGAGTTCGATATGGGGCTGCTTCGAGATCCAGACAACGGACCCCTCTTCCGTTCGGTCATCGAGGAACGCCATCAATTCCCCAATCGGGCGGATCTCGGTGAATCCGCTCAAAGCGGGCACCCAGGCATCCGATGCATCCCAGAACTCGCCGTCCCATGCCTCAAGGCCTGCATTGCGCGCGGGCAGGAACAGCACTTGCTGTTTGCGATCAAGATCCATCACCAGCGCGGCTTCCGGACTTTCGATCCCCGTCAGGTACCAGAAAGCCTTGTCCTGATGAAAACGCGTGTATCCGCGTGTCTGTCCGAGTCCGCGCATCAGCGCGAGGCCCTTTTCAAGCCGTTTCGCGAGCTCGGCTCTCCGCGCGCCGTGAAACTCCTTGCCCAGTCCGCACCGGATGTCCGGCGGCGCGCCGGCAGTCGAGCCTTGAGTGCTCATGCCGAGCAGCAGCGCGAGGACAAGTGCGTCGATCATGATTCAAAAGTTCCCTTGATGCGTTGCTGACCTTCGCGCAGGTGCCAGACTCCGCGCGCCATGACATCGCGCACGACACCGGAGGGATCGAGCACGACCAGATCCGCATCGGCGCCTTCGCGCAGATGGCCCTTGTTTTCCAGCCGGAGCAGACGCGCGGGGTTCGATGTGAGGATCGGCAGCACCTGCTCAAGAGCATGTCCGCGCGCCAACAGCGTGCGCAGCGTCGCACCGAGCATGTCCAGAGCACCGACATCCATGTGCGTCACTCGCCCATCGGAGTCGAACACGGGCAGGCATCCTCCGCCATCCGAGCTGACCGTGAAGCGCTCGTGCGCGATGCCGGCCGCCATGAAGCGCTCGAAGGCGTCTTCCGCGCTCCAGGCGTCCTCGCCTTTCTCCACCGGGTAGGCCGTGACATCGATCGTCACGCCTCGGCGGGCGACATCGAGGGCTTCTTCGAACAGCCGCCGCTTGCGGTTGACGTGCGTCGGGTGGAAGACGCGCGCGGGAATCTCGCTGATATCCAGCGCGCGCCGCACCAGCTCCAGTCCGCGCGGCCCATCGCCCAGATGCAGATGCAGGACGCCGGCCTTGCCGGTCATCAGACCGGCGACATGCGCATCAGCCGCGAGTCGCAGGAACTCCGCTTCGCTCGGTTGGCTGGAGCGATGGTCGCTGATTGCGATTTCACCGACTCCCAGACAGCGATCCAGATGCACGATATCGCCGCGCACCGATCCCGTGAGCGTCATCGGCGGCATGTGATAGCCGCCGGTCCAGATCCAGGCGGAAAGGCCCTCCTCCTCAAGTCCGCGCGCGCGCGCCAGCAGCTCCGCCGTGCTGCGCGTGGTGTCATCGGTGCCCAGCAGCCCGACGACGCTCGTCACGCCGCAGCGTGTGTAACGCGAGAGCTGCAGCGCCGGGACCTTGCTGCGCGCACCGCTCTCGCCGCCGCCGCCCGTGATGTGCACATGCGAATCCACGAAGCCGGGCACGACGCTCCGGCCGCCGCAATCGACACTCCGGACATTCCAGCCATCGGGTGCGCGCTCGCCGGGATTCAGCACGCGCAACAGCTTGCCGCCGCCGATCAGCAGCGAGCGGGCACCGATGCGTTCGGGTGCGTACAACTCAAGGTTTTCGAGCAGCCACATGCCCGACTAGTGTACGTGCTCGCGCCAGGCAAAGGGCTTGGGCAGCGGTTCGACTTCCCGCTCCACCACGCGAGCCGCCCACGCGTAGCGTGCTCCGCGGCACCAGCACCGCAAGGCGACCAGCGTGATGCTGATCGCGGCCAGCACGAGGACGCCTTCCAGCCCCGCTTGCCGTACACCCAGCGCACCTTCGATTTGACGCGCACCCAATCCGGCCAGCACAACCAGCGCGGCTTCGATTCCAGCGACGAGCGCCACCGGCGCCAGCGTCGTCCATGGACGCGAAAGGATCAGCCACCACGCGCCCAGATACTCGCGCACGACCCCGCCCGTGTCGCGCCAGGCGATGCGCAGCCGCGCGTAGTCGCCTGCGGTCAGCACCAAGGCGATGCCGAGCACATAGATGCCGCCCTGCGCCAGACGCAAGCCCACCGCGCTCCACTCAGAGCGGAAGCTCTCCATGCGGTCCCAATCGCTCTCCGGCAGCCCGGCCCCCAGCCCCAGCACGCCCAGACGCCAAGGTCCGCCGTAGACGATCCACGACCACAGCGCCAGTACGGCGAGCGTGCACAACCAGACCCGCAGATAGCGTCCGAAGAAGCGGCCGCCGCCCTGCAGCGCCGTACGCATGGTGTATTGACGCTGATAGGCCATCGTCACCCAGCCGCCGGCGAAGAACATGCCCAGCAGCATCGCAGCCAGAGCCAGCACCGCGCCCGTGGCCGCGTTCTGCGACGCGAGCTGGGCCCAGCTCTCGCGATTGTCGAAGCGAAAGGTCGTCGAGAGATTCGCGAAGAGATCGCCCTGTTCGTAGCGATTGCCGATCGCGCTGTTCATCCAGCCGTGGAACACCAGCGCCATCGGCAGGCTGAGACTGACCTGCGCCAGCGCAGCCAGACCCCACCAGTGCGCCGCGCGCCAGCTCCAGCGCAGCGGATGTGCATCGGAGTGCTCAGCCACCGAGACCTCCGAACCAGTGCAGCGACTGGGTGAACTGGGACCACACGCGCTCGCTCCAGCGCAGGGCACTGCGCGTGTCCCTCGAGGCATGCCAGGCATTGTTGGAGAAGTCCGTATCGAGCCAGTAGCGCTGCGAGGGATCGAGCACGGCACTGGTGAGCTTGCGAGTCGAGGGAGCGCGATCCGCCAGCGGCTTCCACCATGCTTGGCGCAGTTGCTCCTCGCGAGTCCAGGTCAGGCGCTCCTTCGAGCCGTCATCCCAGACCAGCTCCAGCTCCAGCGGCAGGGCGAATTCGCCGTCGCGCCGGACCACCACATCGGCGCGGTACTGCGCGTCCTGCGGCTGCTCCTTGACCATGCTCCATGTGCCGTCTGCGCCAGGGAAGTAGCCCAGCCGCGGTGCGACCTTCTGTTCCGTCACGTCGATGCGCCAGTCTACGGTCGCACGCGAGCGGAAAGCCGCATCGAGGAACCAGCGCACGTTGGCGCTGGCACCCTCCTGAAAGGCCTGAAAGAAATCGTCGGGATAGGGATGCCGGTAGCGGTAGCGCTCCGAATACAGGCGCATGCCATTGAGGAAGCGTTCGCGGCCGACCAGACCGCACAGAGTCCGCAGCATGGTGGCGGTGCGTCGATAGCTGTTGACGCGGAAGCTCTGCGCGTCGACATAGCGCCATCCGTGCGTGTCGACGACATCGCTGTCTGGGTCGGAAAGATACCCGTTGCGATCCGTCGAGCGCGGATCGTCGCGCCAGCGGCCCCAGGTCACCAACGGCAGTTCCTGCCAGAAATCGAGCGGCCCCGAGCGCATCAAGGGCGCCCATTCGCGGCCTCCCAGACGCGGTCCGTGCTCCAGCCGCAGCCAAGCCGCAAAACCTTCGGCATCGGTCCGTGCAACAGGCACCGCATCGATCGGTACAGGTCCGATATCCGTCGCGATCGCGCTCAAGCCGTAGCGACGGATCATCGCCTCATTCTGCGTGTAGGTGTTGAAGCCCTCGTCCAGCCACGCAGCTTCGAACTCGTTGTTGCCGACGAGGCCGTACCAGAACTGGTGACCGGCTTCGTGCACGGTGACGCTCTCGGGCGAGCGCATCGTCGGAAACGTGAAGAGCCGTGTTCCGCAGGTGAACAGCGTCGGATACTCCATGCCGCCGGCCGCACCCGCACCCCACGGCGGATCCACCACCGTGATGTGCTCGTACGGATAGCTCCCCCACCACAGCCCGTAGAAGAAGAGCGCGGTGCAGGTGGCATCGAAGTGCCTCCAGCCCTGCGAGGCATGTTCGGGAGCGAGCAGCACGGTCACGGCCACATCGCGACCGGCCAGCCGCTCCTCGCCGTATCCCAGCGCGAGGCCGGTGGCCATGACCTCGTCGCGGTAGCGCTGCGCCCACTCCTTCCAGACGAACGTGTACTCCTGCTTCACGAAGCGCGGATCCGCCGTCCACGTGAAGTCGTGCAGGACGATCGGCCGCCCGGTGAAGTCGGTGCTGGTCTGATCCGCGGCAGATGGCGCCAGGAAGCGTGCCTGAACGCGGCCGTTGGCAACCACCTCGCCGATGCCGCGACCGCTCGCGCCGATCCGTCCGGCGTAGCGCTCCGGCAGATCGATCGTGACGTCGTAGCTGCCGTAGTCCGCGAAGAACTCCGTCGTGGCGTGGAATTGGTGGCAGTTCCAGCCGTTACCGGTTTCATAGACGCCGAGCTTGGGGAACCAATGCGCCATGAACAGGAAGTCGTCCTTCTGGCCGGTGCGCCGACGCACGCGCGGAATCCGTGCCGTCCAGTCGATCTCGACCGTCACGCTCTCGCCCCGCTTGAGCGGCTCGGTCAGCTTGATGCGGAAGACGGTCTTGTCGTCCTTGTTGCCGTCATCCGGCGCCATCCACTCCAGCTTGGCAAGCGAATCGCCGACGCCGACGCGCACACCGCGCACTTGCAGCCAGCCCCACTCATCCGCCAGCTTCACTCCGCGCAGCTCGCCGCCGGACTCTGTGAGATGCGTCGAGCGGTTGTTCGCGAAGGCGTTCCAGTAGGCGTGAAACCACAGGTCGTAGATGTCGTCCTTGCTGGGGTTGGTCCATGTGAGGCTCAGCTTTCCGTCCAGCGAGCGCTGCTCCGGCTCCACCCGAACCGCAATGCGGTAGTCCGGCCGCGAAACCGCATCGGCACTCACCTGAGCCGGTATCGGGGCAGCCAATGCGACCAGGGCCAGCAGAAGGACCGCAAGGTTCATGGGAGGCGAGCATCCACGGAAGCCCGCCGCCGGGCAAGCCCCCCGGACCGCGAAACTCCTTCCATCGAAAACTCCGTTTTCCTGCTCAACCCGTCCCGACCCCTGCCGATAACCCATGTGGAAACTCTTGCCGTCCATTCAAGGAGGCACGCCATGGAAGTTCAGAACAACAACATTCAGGGTCGCCGCACTCCGTCCGAGCCGGCGATCGACCTCACCCGGCCCAATCGAGAGATCGTCCGCAAGGCGGTCGAGGAAGGCCAGTCGAAGGAGGACAAGCTCGACATCTCGCCGGCCGCGGCGGAGCTTGCCAAGCAGACAAACACCGATGAGCTGCGCGCAGAAGCACATCGCAAGGCCAAGATCGAGGAGCTGCGCAGCGCCTACTTCGAGAGCCGGCTCAACTCGCCGGAGCGCATCGCCAAGGCTGCGCAAGCCATCCTGCGCGGCGACAAGCCCGACAACGAATAGCGGATCCACCCGCCCATGCAGCATTCACGGCGCAGCCGCCCCTCGCTGGGCAGCCGCGCCGTGTGTCTTTGTACGGAACCGGATGACTGGCCCCTCGCGCGGGGCAAGGCGCCCGTCGGGATCCCCCGCTGCTCAGCGCAGCAGTTCCGCCATCTGCGTGGCCCCGAACTGAGCGAAGCGCGCGGGTGAGAGCAGGTAGATGTCGACGCGCTCTCCCGACTGATCGCCGCCGCGCGTGTGCACGTGCCAGGCCTCCACCGCCTTGCGCACGCGCTCGTCCGATGCATCCAGCAGCACACTGGAGCTCCAGATCGGCAAGCCGGTTTCCGCCGTGACGAGGTCCATCTCGAGTCCCAGTCGCTGGGGCGTGTAGACGCGACGCTCGCTGACGCTGCCAAGCAGCAGACCGTCAAGCTGAAAGCGGCGTGCCAGCGCCAGCACGGTGCGGGGATTCACGCGACCGCGACGGAAGGGCTCGCTGGAGGGCACTTCTTCAAGGTCCGCGGCACTGAGCGGCACGATCTCGAGTGCGGAGTGGCGGGCCGCGGCGGTCGCAAAGGCTGATTGCAAATCCGCGGCCACCTGTGGCTCGAGATCCTCGCCCATGAAGGGCAGCAGACCGACGCGGCGCAGCGTGTAGCTATGTGCATCGCTCGCCATGCTGGCGCGCGCGAGGTTGGGAACTTCGCCCTTGCCGGAGACGCAGGAGACGGCCGCCAGGCCCAGCAGACATACAAGGCCCTTCACGGCTTCTCCGCCTTGGCAGGTGCCTTGACGGAATCCTCCGGACCGGCCTGTGCAGCGATACGCGCCGCTTCGATGCGGTGCTCGAGCAGCAGCTTCTCCGCCTCGAGACGGCGGATCTGGGCCGTCACGAGGCGCCCGGCGAGTTCCAGCGACTCGGCGCGTGACTTCTCCAGCTCGGCCTGCAGCCGAGTGATCTCATTGGACGCCTCTGTGTTTCTGTTTCGCGCAGCCTCCAAGTCGGCCTGCGTGCGATCGAGCGAGGCCTGCAGGCTCTGCACTTCGAGTTGCAGCTTCTCCTTCTCGTCGATCACGCTCTGGTAAAGCTCCAGCATGTAGACGCGGCTGCCTTCCGCAGACTTGGCCTCGCCTGCGGGTCCGTTGCGCGTGAGGGTCTCCCCCGTGCCCGCATTCCAGACCGGCGTTCCGTCCCGTCCGTAGAGCACAGGCGCGCCAGCCGGCGGCATGCTGGCGGGGACTTCCTGGCGAGGGGCGCGCGTCACGCACGCCGTGCAAAGCAGCAGCAGGATCGGGGCAAGACTCTTCATTTGGTGTTCTTCTCCTCGAGTTCCAGCTCCACGAGCGTTTTCTCGCCGCAGGAGCAGGTAATTTCGATCGCACGCACGCGACCCTCGTGCATCAGCGGCCGCGCGCTCTTGGCGCAGACCTGACGGGCCTGGCCGGATGCGGCAGCGACCCCGCCGCCCGGTGCTGATCCCGGCAGGATCACGCGATCTTTCTTGATGATTCCATGGTTCATGAGCGTCGTTCCGTGGCTGTTCCCAGACGGCGATTGAGCAGGTAGATGGCGCGGCTGTGGATCTGACTGACCCGCGACTCGGTCACGCCCATGATCTCGCCGATGTCGCGCAGCAGCAGACCTTCGGCGTAGTACAGCGTGATGACGGACTGCTCCTGCTGCGGCAGCTCCGCGATGGCTTCAACCAGACGCTGCTTCAGTTCGGCGTGCTCGACGCTTTCGGAAGGATCCTCGCTGCGCGGGTCGCACAGCAGGCTTCCGAGCCGCGTGGCATCGTGCTCATCTTCGAGGGAGGCGCTGCCGGCCTGTCGGGCCGCGGCGAGGACTTCATCGACGTCTTCACGGGGCAGGCCGAGCTCGGCGGCGATCTCTTCGGGCTGCGGCGGTGCGCCGTGTTGCTGTTCGTGACGCTCGATGCAGCGCTCGATGTCGCGCATTCGTTCGCGCATTCCGCGCGAGAGCACATCGCGCTGACGCAGCGCGTCGAGGATCGCCCCGCGGATGCGCGAGTAGGCATATGTGGAGAACTTCAGACCGCGCGAGGGATCGAAGGAGTCCGCGGCTGCGAGCAGGCCCAGCATGCCGAAGCCGTAAAGATCATCGCGCTCCATGCCGCCGGGCAATGCCATGCGGCCGACGATGTGCTTCAGCAGAGCGATGTGCTCCAGCACCAGCGCATCGCGCTGCGCCGGCGTGACGGCGCTGGCGTAGGCGGCGGTGGCGTTCTGGAGTGCGCGCTGGGGTTGCATTCAGGGGACCTCAGGGCTCCAGACGCTTCTTCTGGGTGTTGCTGCGCGCATCCGCTTCGAGCGCGGCGATCAAGGCCTGCGTCGCACGAACCACGGCCCAGATGGCAAGGAAGGCGAGACCGCCGCGCAGCGCGGCGACCCAGACAGGCACATGGAAGTACAGCGAGATCAGTGCCAACACAGCCCCCGCCGCGACGGCAAGGCTGCGTCCGAAACCGAACCAGCTGGCATCCAGACTGCCCATTCCCTGCGGGCTATCGGACATTCTTTCCGACTCCTTGAGTGCTCAGACCCAGACCGCAGAGCCGCTCCAGGCGGCCGGCGAGGGTCTGGAGGCAGGACTTGGGCAGAGAGGCGTCTGCGGGCACCTGGCGACTCCCACCGATGGGAAGCTGCTCCCGCACGCTGCGCTCCAGAGCCGCCGAACGAGGCAGCCAGCCGGCCAGCTTGGGCGAGCGGGCGAGGAAGCGCTCCGCGACCGAGCTGACGCGGCGCGCGCAGGCGCAGGCCTCTTCCAGGCTCGTCGCACAATTGACCACCAGCTCCGGTGTGGGCACTTCGCGCGTGCCCTGCTCGCCTTCGGCGTGCAGCGCCTTGAGCATTCCGTAGGCATCCGTGATCGCCGTCGGATCCGGCGTGGTGACGAGCAGCACATGATCCGCCCGGGCCGCGAAGTGCAGCACATCGTCGCCGATGCCGGCCGCGCCGTCGCACAGCACGAGATCATAGGATTCAGCGAAGCGCTCGAGGTCGTTGAGGAAGCGCGAGCGCTCGCCCGCATTCAACTGCGTGAGCGAACGGTTGCCGTGCGCCCCAGCCAGCAGTTCGACGCCCGGACCGGCGCGCAATAGGCAGTCCGCCAGCGGGACGCCTTGCTCGAAATACGACTCGAGACTGCGCTCGGACTCGATGCGGAGCAAAGCGCGCTGATCGGACAAGGACAGATCGAGGTCCACCAGCAGCACGCGCAGACCGCGCGCGCCGAGTTCCAGAGCAAGATTGACGCTCAGGACGCTCTTGCCGACACCACCCTTGCCGCCGGTGATGCACACCCAAGGCGTGCGAGGCGCGGAAACCAGCGTGGAAACCGAGAGCGGAGCGAAGCCTGCGATCATGACAGCTTCCCCATCAGCAGCAGATCGGCGACCGCATTTCCGCTCGCGCGGTGCAGATCCGCCTCGATGCGGTTTCCATCGCACAGGAACGACACCGGCAGCGCGTGCTCGCGCGCGAATTCGAGCGCGCTGGCCTTGTCGCCGGTCTCGTCGAGCTTCGTGATGACGCAACCGGTCGGCTGAAGACTCTGGTAGAGCTCGAGCTGCTCGGCGCGGGCGCGCCGGCTTGTGCTGGCAGGCAGCACCAGCTGGACATCGATCGCGACAGGGGCGCTGGCGAGCGCCTTGCGGAGCTGCATCAGCAGCGGAACGTCCTGATTGGCGTGTCCCGTCGTGTCGAGCAGCAGCATGTCGACGCCGCCCGATGCAAGCGCGGTCGGATTCATGCGCACACCCCGCTTGAGCACCGTCATCGGCAGGCCCTGCAGCTGGGCGAAGGCGCGCAGCTGTTCCACGGCTCCGACGCGATGACTGTCGAGCGTGGCGAATTCGACCTTGCGTCCTGCCTGCTGCATGCCGTGCGCGATCTTGACGAGACTGGTCGTCTTGCCCGCGCCCGTGCTGCCGACGAGCGTCAGGATGCGTGTCTTCCCAGCGATTCTAGCCAGTCGGGCCAGCACGAAGCGGCGCGCGATCTCCTCGGCGGCGAGGTCCACCGGATGCGCCCCCTCGGCGAGGCGTGTCTGGACCGCGGCGCACAACTCCAGCCGGAAGGCCTCGCTGACATTGTGCTTCTCCAGACGTTGATCGAGCTCGCGCAAGGCCGCAGGAGGCCGCGGAGTGCTGCGCGGGGCGCGAAACACGGCGCTCTCAACCGTGGATGCTTCGCGGCGGGCGACGGCGAGGGCCACTTCGCCGCCCGGCAGGGTTTCCTGACTGATCACGATTGCTTCCTCGCCGAGAGTCTGGCGGGCTCGCAGCAGGGCTTCCTTCAGGGATGCGGCACGAATGCGATGAATCTGCATATCACTCCTCCATGCGGACCACCGAAGCCGTCACCACCGAGCGGGCGGGAACGACCTCGTTGTACGAGAGAACAGGAACCTTGGGCAGCGAGGCCCGAGCGAGCTCGTTGAGGAAGCGGCGCACGTTGGAGCGCGCCAGCACGACGACGCTGCGGCCGCCCTGGCCGGCCTTGGCGACATCGGCGCCGATGCGCTCCATCAGTCGCTGCAACCAGGCCGGGTTGACGGGCTGTGCTTCCGGATCGCGAACGGCGCCCACCGCCGCCGCGAGACGATTCTCAATCTCCGGATCGAGCGTCACGGCGTGCAGCGCGCCCTCCGGATCGGCGTACATCTCGCAGAGCGTGCGGCCCAGACGCTGGCGCACCAGCTCGCAGAGCTGATCCGTGTCCTTGACCTTGGCGGCGTTGTCGGCCAGCACCTCCAGGATCGCCGGGAGATTGCGCACGGAGACTCCTTCGCGCAGCAGCGACTTCAGCACGCGCTGGATGTCGCCGTAGCCCATCTTCGAGGGCACCAGCTCCTCCACCACGGCCGGCGAGGTCTTCTTGACCTGATCGACCATTTCCTTGACGTCATCCCGCGACAGGATGTCGCCGATCGAGTTGCGGATCGTCTCCGAGAGATGCGTCACCAGCACGCTGACTGGATCGATCACGGTGTAGCCGAGCAGTTCGGCTTCTTCGCGCGCGTTCTCCGCGATCCAGCGCGCGGGCAGGCCGAAGGCCGGATCGGTGGTGGCCTTGCCCTTGATCTTGCCCGTGACGGCACCGCCGTCCATCGCAAGGAACTGACCGACTTCCAGTTCGCCGCGCGCCACCTCCTGTCCGCCGATCATCACGCGGTAGGCGCCGGGAGCGATGCGGATGTTGTCCTTGACCCGCACGGGCGGCAAAACGACCCCGTCCTGCGTCACAAAGCGCTTGCGCAGCTGTCCGATGTGATCGAGGATTCCGCCGCCGTTCTGCTCCTGAACGAGCGGGATCAGGCGATAGCCGATCTCCAGCGAGACGCGATCCACCTGCAGCAGTTCCTCAGGTTTGCCTTCCTCCTTGGCGGGCTTCTGCGCGGCCTTTTCCGCGGCGGCCTGTTCCGTCGCAAGCACCCGCGCCTTGGCCTGGGCTTCGTTGTGGCCCTGGCGCCACATCACCACCAGCAGCGTGGCGATGATCGCGAAGGGAATCAGCGGCATGCCAGGCAGGAGACCGACGAGGAAGATCATGCCTGCCGCGATCAGCGACGCACGCGGGCTGCCGGAGACCTGCTTCACCAGATCCGTTCCCAGCGAATTCTCGCTCGTGTTCTTCGTGACCAGCACGGCGGCCGCCGTCGAAACCAGCAGCGCTGGGATCTGCGTCACCAGACCGTCGCCGATCGTCAGCAGCGAGTACTTCTCAACCGCAGCCCCCATTTCCATTCCGCCGAAGCTGCCGATGGCGATGCCGCCGA
>SYGM01000184.1 GCA_005799545.1 Planctomycetia bacterium
GAAGTTGATCGCCTTGGCGCGGCTGCGCATCTCGCGCGTGACGAGCTCGGGCATCACCTGGAAGATCTTGGCGGCAGTGGAGGTGTGGATGTCCTCGCCGCGCTCGAAGGCCTTGCAGAGGAAGGGATCGCCGGAGAGGTGCGCCATGACGCGCAGTTCGACCTGCGAGTAGTCCGCCGAGAGCAGCACCCATTCGCCGTGCGCATCGGGCAGACGCGGCACGAAAGCCTTGCGCAGCGCGCGGCCGCGCTCCGTGCGAATCGGGATGTTCTGCAGGTTCGGATCGCTGGAGGAGAGGCGCCCGGTGGCGGCTACCACCTGCGAGAAGGAGCAGTGGATGCGCCCGGTGCGCGCGTTCACATAGGTGGGGAGCGAGTCGACGTAGGTGCTCTTGAGCTTCTGCACCTCGCGGTATTCGAGCAGGTGCTTGACGATCGGCACATCGGCGTAGAACTGCTCGAGCGTGGCGGCGTCGGTGGCATAGCCGGTCTGTGTTTCCTTGACGCGCTTGACGCCGGCCTCGACCTGGATCTTCAGCTTCTCGAACAGCACTTCTCCGAGGGCCTTGGTGCTGTTGACGTTGAACTCCTCGCCCGCGAGCCTGTGGATCGCGGCCACTTCGCGGTCGATCTCCGCCTGCATCACCAGAGATGCCTCTGCGAGGATCTGTGTGTCGAGCCGGATGCCGCGCCGCTCCATGGCGGTCAGCACGGGCACCAGCGGCATCTCGAGTTCCTCGAACAGCGCGCGCGTGGATGTCTCGTCGAGCTCCTTGGAGAGCACCTCGAAGAGACGGAAGGTGACATCGGCGTCCTCGCAGGCGTATTCGCCGACCTTCTCGATCGGCACCTGATCCATCGTGATCTGCTTGGCGCCGGTACCGATCAGCGCGCTGGTCGGGATCTTGTGCAGATCGAAGTAGAGCAGCGCGAGCTCATCGAGATTGTGTCGCCGCGTGGCACCGGCTGCGCAGAAGCTCGCCACCATCGTGTCGAAGGCGGGCGGAGGCAGCTCGACGCCCGCGGCACCGAGCACGAGCCAGTCGTACTTGGTGTTCTGGCCGATGCGCTGGTACTTGGGGCTCGTCAGCAGCGGACGCAGCGCATCGAGCAGCGCCTTCTGGCCGCCCGGCAGGACCGGAGGATCGGCATTGAAGGGCACATACCAGGCCTGATGGGGGGCGCAGGCGAAGGAAAGCCCGACCAGCTGCGCCTCCAGCGGGAACAGGCTGGTGGTCTCGCTGTCGAGCGCGAAGCGCTGCTTTTTCATCAGGGCGCCCATCATCGCCGCGAGCTCAGCGCCGTCGCGCACGATCGTGTAGCTGCGCGCTTCTTCGGTGCGCACGCCTTCGGCAACCTTCTTCATCAGGCTTTGGAAGCCCAGCTCGCGGAAGACGTGCGCGAGTTCGCGTGCGTCCGGCTCGGGCGCACGCAGGCCTTCGAGGCCCGGATCGAGCGGCACGTTGTCGCGGATCGTGACCAGATCCAGCGACAGCAGCAGTTGTTCACGGTCGCGCTCGATGTGCTCGCGCGCCTTGCCCTTGATCTGATCGAGGCCCGCGAGCACGCCCTGCACCGAGCCGAACTCCTTGATCAGCTTGATGGCGCCCTTTTCGCCGATGCCGGTGACGCCCGGCACATTGTCGGAGGCGTCGCCCATGATCGCGAGCACGTCGATCACATGCTCCGGCGTGGTGCCGAACTTCTCCTCCACGGCCTCGAGGCCCTCGATCACGAGGTCGACGCCCGGCTTGAAGACGTTGTAGAGCTTCACCTTCGGACCGACGAGCTGCATCATGTCCTTGTCGCCGCTGACGATCATGACCTCGTAGCCGGCGGCAGCGGCCTGCCGCGAGAGCGTGCCGATGACATCGTCGGCCTCGAAGCCGCGCACCTCGAACAGGGGCACACCGTGCGCCCGCACGACCTTGCGCAGCCAGTCCTGCTGCGCCACCAGCTCATCCGGCATCTTCTGGCGCGTGTCCTTGTATTCCTTGTATTGCTTGTGCCGGAAGGTGTCGCCTGGCGGGTCGAAGGCCACGGCGACCAGATCCGGCTTCTCCGTCTCCAGAATGCGGCGCAGCGTCATGGTGAACCCGTAGGTGGCACCGGTCGGCTTGCCTTCCGGAGAGGTCAGGCCCGAGCGCGCCAGCGCGAAGTGGGCGCGGTAGGCGAGCGCCGTGCCATCCAGCAGAAAGAGCCGCTTGGTCATGTCGAGGGATCATGAAGATACCCGCCGCGAGGGGCATCCCGCACTTGCCCTCCGGCGAACTGCCCTGAAGAATCTCGAACCCTCCATGCACAAGACACTGGCGACCCTCAATGCCAACGGCATCCGTTCCGCCGACCGACGCGGCTTTCTGCGGTGGCTCCGGAAGAACCGTCCGGATGTGCTCTGTCTGCAGGAAATGCGCGCGCTCGAGGCGGATGTCGAGGACGAGCTGCGCAGCCCGGCGGGCTGGAATGCGCGCTGGTTCCCAGCCGCCAAGAAGGGCTACTCAGGCGTGGGGATCTACTCGCGCGAAGCTCCGGAGCGCTACGACCAGGGCCATGGTTTCGAGCTGTGCGCCGACGAGGGGCGCGGCCTGCGCGCGGATTTCCGCGATCTGTCCGTGATCAGCCTGTACGTGCCTTCCGGCGCCTCCAAGCCGGAGCGCCAGGCGCTCAAGTTCCGCTTTCTGGACGAGCTGCTGCCGTGGACGAAGAGTCTGCTGTCCGAGCGCCGTCCGATGGTTCTGTGCGGCGATTTCAACATTGCGCACACCGAGATCGACATCCACGATCCCAAGGGCAATGCGAAGAACTCCGGCTTCCTGCCGGAAGAGCGCGAGTGGTTCACGCGCCTGCTTGCGCAAGGTTGGGTCGACATCCTGCGCGAGAAGCACCCCGGTGAGCGCGGTCATTGGTCCTGGTGGTCCAATCGCGGCCGCGCGCGAGAGAAGGATCTGGGCTGGCGCATCGACTACTGCCTGTGCTCGCCGCAGTTCGCGCCGCGCGTGCAGCGAGCCTGGGTCGAGAAGAAGGCCGGTCTCTCCGACCACGCGCCGGTCTGGATCGAATACGAGGCCGCACCTTGATCGGATTGTTCGGTGATACGCCGCCGGCCGCACCGCGGCCGAGCGTGCAGATGGTGCGCATCGAGGAGGCGCCGCTCATCGACGGCGTGCTCGAGGAAGCGGTCTGGGCGCAGGCGGCGCTGATTCAGGATCTGAAGCAGGTCGAGCCCGTCGAGGGCGCACCGCCCTCGGAACGCACGGAAGTCCGGTTGCTGTACGACGCGGAGCACCTGTACATCGGCATCCGCTGCTTCGATTCCGAGCCGGACAGGATCATCGCCACCCAGAGCGCACGCGATGCGCAACTCGATCCGGACGATCGCATCGAGATCATCCTCGACACCTATCTGGATCGCCGCAATGCGTACTTCTTCCAGATGAGCCCGGCGGGCTCCAAGGGAGACGCGCTGATCACCTCCAACGGCGCGGATTTCAATAAACCCTGGGACGGCATCTGGGAAGGCAAGGCGGTCATCGATGAGCTCGGCTGGTGCATGGAAGTGGCTCTGCCCTTCGCCACGCTGGGTTTCGCTCCTTCCAGCGACGCCTTCGGCTTCAATGTCAACCGACACATCAAGCGCAAGGGTGAGGTGGTGCGCTGGGCCTCTCCGCGCAATGACACGCCGATCTTCCTGATCGCCGCGGCCGGCGATCTGCGCGGACTCTCCGGGCTGCAGCAGGGGCTGGGCCTCGATGTGGTGCCGTACTTCCATGTCGATTGGACCAACGCGCGTCTGGAGGGCGATGAGGATCTGATCGGGAGGCCCGGACTGGATGCGTACTGGCGCATCACCCCCTCGCTGCAGGCGATCCTCACCGTACGCACCGACTTCGCGGAGACCGAGGTCGACGAGCGCCAGCTCAATCTGACGCGCTTTCCGCTGTTCTTTCCTGAGAAGCGCGATTTCTTCCTGCAGGATGCGGGCATCTTCCGCTTCGCCGACACCTCGCCGGCGCTGATTCCCTTCTTCAGCCGGCGAATCGGACTGAGCAGCGATGGCAACGAGGTTCCGATCCTGTTCGGCACCAAGCTGGCCGGCCGTCACGACGACTGGAACGTCGGCTTGCTGCAGGTGCGCACCGAGGAGACCAGCTCACAAGACGCGAAGGATCTGTATGTGGCGCGCATTTCCCGCAACATCGGTTCCGAGTCGACGCTGGGAGGCATCTTCACGCACGGCAATCCGGATGCGCCGGAGCGCAACCAGGTCTACGGACTCGATTGGAATTACCGCACCAGCGAGTGGCGCACCAACCAGAGCCTGCGGTCTTCGGTCTGGATGCTGCGCAGCGAGACCGAGGGCCTCAGCGGGGACGATCTGGCCTACGGAGCCTCGCTGGAGGGCCCCAACGATCTGTGGCGCTGGCGCGCTGCCGCACGCGAAGTGCAGGAGAACTTCGATCCTGCGCTCGGCTTTGCCCCGCGTGTCGGTGTGCGCAACTACCTGGCTCGCGCGGCCTATCAGCCGCGGCCTGGCAACGCCGTTCGGCAGTACGAATTCTCGGCAGAGGGTGAACTGTACACCGACCTCGACGGGGAGCTGGAAACCGCGCGCGTGGAACTGCAGCCCTTCGGTGCCGAGTTCGAGACCGAGGATGCCCTCCGTCTGGAGCTGGAGGGTATCCGTGACGTGCTTACGGAGGACTTCGAGATCAACGACGGCATCGTGATCCCGGCGGAGAGTTACGACTACGGCCGTGTACGGCTCGAGTTCAACTCCTCGCTGCGGCGGGCCGTGTCTGCGGAACTGACGCTCGAGACCGGCAGCTTCTACGACGGCACGCGCAATGACGTCGAGGTGGAGCTCTCCTGGCGCCAGAGTCGCTGGTTCAACACCTCGCTGGGTTACGAGACCAGCCACGTCGATCTAGATGCCGGGGCCTTCACCACGCATCTGGGCGTGTGGCGTTCGAATGTGGCCTTCACGCCCGACATCGACTGGAATAACTTCGTCCAGTTCGACAACCAGAGCGACACGCTGGGCTGGAACAGCCGCCTGCGCTGGATCCTGTCCCCCGGACGCGATCTCTTCATCGTCTGGAACCAGAGCGTGGAGCGCATAGGCGATTCGATCGTGCCGCTGTATCAGGAAGCGGCGCTCAAGCTGGGTTGGACGCTGCGCTTCTAGCCGCAGCAGAAGTCGATCAGCTCGAGTTCCAGCTTTGTTTCGCCGCGGAAGTGGTTCCACTTGGGCGTGTACACCGCATGGATGTCCTGACCCATGCGCAGCTCGGCGGCCCGTACACCCTTGTGGAAGGCCATGCCGCGCAGCACCTGCGCGCCCAGGCGCAACTGCACCGAGAGGTGCGTGCGATCGGCGCCCATCAGCCGCGGCTCTTCCGCGAGGCGCAGGCCGCGCGAAAGAAACACAGGCTTCTCATGGGCTGCGCCGAAAGGCCGCAGCCGATCAAGATCGCGCATCAGCTGTGCATTGACCTCGGCGAAGGGCAGTTCGGCGTCGATCAGCAGGCGGCGCGCTGGACGCGGGCGTTCGCGCAGCATCGCGCGTGCCTTGATGTTGACGGCGGTGCGGAAGGCGTCGACGCGCTCACTCTCGATCTCCAGTCCGGCTGCCTGACCGTGTCCGCCCGCGCGGATGACGTGCTCGCGGCCGGCCTCGATCGCCTCCAGCAGGTGGAAACCCGCGACGGTGCGCGCGCTGCCGCGGCCCTGCGCTCCGTTGAGTCCGATCAGGATCGCCGGACGGTCGTATTGTTCGGCCACCTTGGCCGCCAGCACGCCGACGAGTCCCTGGTGCCAGCCCTGGCCAGCGAGCACCAGCAGCGGATGCTCTTCGGGGTCCGCGAAAGGCACGGCGGCCGCGAGGACGCGCGGCAGCAGCTCGCTGGAGATGCGCTTGCGCTCCTCGTTGAACAGATCCAGCTCCAGCGCCGCGCGCCGCGCCGAGGTTTCATCCTCGGCGAGCAGCACTTCAACTGCCTTGGCCGCGCTGCCCAGACGCCCGGAGGCGTTGATGCGCGGACCGATCTGGAACGCGACGTCCTCGCCGTCGAGCGGCCGGTCCTCGAGCTTGCTGACGGAAAGCAACGCGCGCAGGCCGTGGTTGCGCGTGGTCTGCAGCGAACGCAGACCATAGCGCGCCAGCACGCGGTTCTCATCAACGAGCGGCACGACATCCGAGACCGTGGCGATGGCGACATAGGCCATCGCATCGACCAGGAAATCCCGCAGATCCGGGCGCACGCGCTCGGTGCCGCTGATCGCCTGCGCGATGCCCCAGGCCAGCTTGAAGGCAACGGCGCCGCCGCACAGCTCGCGGAACGGATAGGTCGAGTCCGCGAGCTTGGGATTGAGGATCGCCACGGCCTGGGGCAGCGTGCCGTCGGCCGGAGGCTCGTGGTGGTCGGTGACGATCGTGTCGATGCCCAGCGCGGCCAGCTGCGCGATCGTCTCGTGTGCGCTCGTGCCGTTGTCGACGCTGATCACCAGCCGTGCATCGGTGGCCTGCGCGCGCGTCACCGAATGTGCGCCGAAGGAATAGCCATCCTTGAAGCGATCGGGGATGTGCCACACGGCCCGCGCGCCCAGCATGCGAAACAGACGCATCAGCAGCGCGGTGCCCGTGACTCCGTCGACATCGTAGTCGCCGTGCACGAGGATCGTCTCGCCGCGCTCGATCGCGAGGCGGATGCGCGCGCAGGCCTGAGCCATGCCGGGCATCAGGGCCGGGTCGTGCAGCGCGCCGAGCTTGGGATCGACCAGATCGCGCACGCGCGCGGGCTCATGGTGACCGCGCGCGACAAGCAGGCCCGAGAGCGTGCGTGAGAGGCCCAGCGAGCGCGCCAGCGCCTCGCGCAGCGCGGCATCGACGGTGCGCAGCTGCCAGTGGACCGGAGTCGCCAGTTGCGTGCTCATGGTGGGGGCAGCAGCCTAGCGGGGAGAGGGCCACTCGAGGTTCGAAAAGTCCCTGTTCTCGCCTTCGCCGCCCTCGCGGCGATCGCGGCCCAGCGTCCAGATGAGGGCGCGCGTTTGGGCACCGGTGGGCGGCGCGTAGAAGTAGCCCTGTCCCCACGGATCGCGGGGCGGCGCCTTGGAAGGCAGCAGGCTTGCGCCGCGCTCATCGGGCACGAACAGAACATTGAGGTTTTCCGGCCACGCACCCTGCTGTGCGAGACGATAGCGCTCGATTGCTGATTCAATCAGCATCAGGTCCTGACGGATCACCTCCTGCTGTTCAGCCTGCCGGGCGGCCGCGCGCGGACGCACCAGCAGGAACATGGCGAGTCCCAGCAGCACGACGACCACCGTGCAGCCGACCAGCCCTCTCATGACCAGACGAGTGCCGCCGCTGATCGGCTGGCTCGTGATCGGTTCGTTCGTGCTCGCGGGGTCGGGCTCCATGTCGACTATCATGTGTGGCCCGATCGGTGTAGGGAAGGGGCGGCCGATGGAAGGCTTGCCCTCCGGGCGCCCCGGCGCGACACTTTCCCGATCTCTTCCGAATGAGCGATTCCTCCTCGATACTCCGCGCGCTGCCCTCGGTCGATGAGCTGCTGCGCCAGCCTGAGCTCGCCCCGCTGTTCCAGCGCGCGCTGCAGTGCGGCGGCGCGCGTGCGCGCAAGGAGCTGGCCGCGCGTCACATCGATGGCCTGCGGCGGGCGGTGCGCGAGCAGAAGCTCGATCGCGCGGCTCTGGAGCGCGCGCTCGAACCGCAGGCGCAGTACCGCACGCTGGAAGCGCTGCTGCTGCGCGAGGAGGGTGCCGGCCTGCGTCGCTGCGTCAACGCGACCGGCGTGGTGCTCAACACCGGACTGGGGCGGGCGCCCGTGCATCCGGAGGTCGCCGAGCGCATGGCCGAGGTCGCGCGCTCGTACTGCGTGCTGGAAGTGGATCGCTGGACCAACGAGCGCAATCAGCGCGACGATCGGCTCGGTGCGCTGCTGACGCGACTGACGGGAGCGGAGGCCGCCATCGCGGTCAACAACTGCGCGGCGGCCGTGATGCTGATCTTCCAGACTTTCGCGGGCGGCCGCGAGGCACTGGTCTCGCGCGGGGAGCTGGTGGAGATCGGTGGCTCCTTCCGCGTGCCCGATGTCATGGCGCGCGCGGGCGCGCGCCTTGTCGAGGTCGGCACCACCAACCGCACGCGCATCGCCGACTACGAGCGCGCGATCACTGAGCGCACGGGCCTCCTGATGAAGGTCCATACCAGCAACTACCGGGTGATCGGCTTCACCGAGGAAGCCACGCCGCAGGAACTCGCGGCTCTGGCGCGCTCGAAGGGCGTGATCAGTGCCTTCGATCTGGGCTCCGGACTGCTGGAGGATGACTCGATGCGCCCGATCGCGCCGGTGCTCGGCGACGAGCCGCTGCTGGGAACCGCGCTGGAGAGCGGCGTCGATGTGGTTTCTTTTTCCGGCGACAAGCTGCTGGGCGCACCGCAGGCCGGCATTCTGATCGGCAGGCGCGCGGCGATCAGCGCACTGCGCAAGAACCCGCTCTACCGCGCGCTGCGGCTCGACAAGGTGACGCTCGTCGGCCTGGAAGCCACGCTGGAGCTGATCCTCGCCGGTCGCGGCGACGAGTTGCCGGTGCGGCGCATGCTGCTTGAGCCGGCGCAGGCCATTCAGCCGCGCGCGCAGGCGCTGGCGGAGCGGATCGCGGCGCTGCCGGGTTGCTCGGCGCGCGTGCTCGAAGATCACTCGCAGCCGGGCAGCGGCAGCGCGCCGGGCACCTGGATTCCGACCTTCGTGGCCGATGTGCGCCACGAGCGCCTCAGCGCGCAGGCACTGTCGCTGGCGCTGCGCAGCGCGCGGGTGCCGGTCTTCAGCCGGGTCCAGGACGACCGGGTGCGCCTCGATCCGCGCACGCTGCTTCCGGGAGATGAGGAAGATCTGCTGGCGGCCTTCGTCGAAGTCACCCGATGAAGCCCAAGCTGTCGACCTCCACGGATCCGCGTGGCGAGAATCTCCATCCCGGCGAGCTCGCGGCTCGCATCGCCGCGCGCGAAGCGTGGATCGGTGTGGTCGGGCTGGGCAGCGTGGGATTGCCGCTCTCGCGCGCCCTGCTGGATGCGGGACACCGTGTGGTCGGCATCGACACCGACCCCGAGCGCAATCGCAGCCTGCTGGCGGGCATCACGCCGGTGGCGCATCTGGGCCCGCGCTTTGCCCGAGAGTTGATCGAGCACGAGCGGTTTGAGCTTGGAGAGACGCGCCTGCTCGATGTGGCGCTGATCGCGGTGCCGACGCCGCTCGATGCCCGCGGTCAGCCGGATCTGGGCTGCGTGCGCGCCGCGGCGCGCGCCATGGCCCGGCGCGTTCGTCCCGGCGGTTTGATCGTGCTGGAATCGACAAGCCACCCGGGCACCACGCGGCAGATCGTGGGCGAGGAGCTGCGCGCCTGCGGGCGCGTGCCGGGCGGCGATGTGTGGCTGGCGGCATCGCCCGAGCGCGAGGATCCCGGCCGGCAGAACGCGCGCACGGCGACGATCCCCAAGCTCGTCGGCGGCACCTGCGAGAGCAGCGCCCGGCTGGCGGAAGCGCTGTACACAAGCTTCGTGGAGACCGTGCATCTGGTCGAGAGCGCCGAGGTCGCCGAGGCCGCCAAGCTGTTCGAGAATGTGTTCCGCGCGGTCAACATCGCACTGGTGAATGAGCTCTCCGAGGTGCTGCGCGCCCAGGGCCTCGATCCACATCGCGTGCTCGCTGCCGCCGCCACCAAGCCCTTCGGGTTCATGCCCTTCCAGCCCGGTCCGGGCACGGGCGGTCAGTGCATCCCGGTGGATCCCTGCTACTACACGCACGCTGCGCGCGCTGTCGGTGTGCCGGCCGAGCTCGTCGAGCGCGCCATCGCAATCAACCGCGCCCGTCCGCAGTTGGTCGTCGAGCGGCTGGCTGCGTGGCTGGACACAGCGCTGGACACAGCGCACGGCGTTCAGCATGCAGGCACGAATGCAGGCACGAGTTCGCTGGCTGGCCGGCGCATCGGCGTGCTCGGCGTGGCGTACAAGCCCGAGGTCGATGGCATCAGCGAATCGCCGGGTGTGGAGATCCTGCGCCAGCTCCGCGCGCGCGGTGCCACGGTGCACTACAGCGATCCCTGGGTGCATGAACTGCCGGAGCTCGGGCTGGAGTCGGTGCCCGTCACCCAGCCCTGCGATGCGTGGATCCTCGTGACGGAGCACTCGGGCTTTGATTACGCAGCGCTGGCGCGCAGCGGTGTACCTCTGCTCGACACGCGCGGTGCCTTTGCTCGACGCGGCTTCAGCAGTCCGCTCATTCAGGGCCTGTAGCTTCCGCCAGCAGCGGCTGGTACAGCTCCGGGTGGCTCGAGAGCAGTGCTGCGCGGGCACTGTGCCGCAAGCTCGCCGGCAAGGCGGGTGGCTGCGAGGCATCCAACGCCAATTCCAGCAGCAGCGGCTCGAGTGCACGCGGAACCGGGCACTCGCCGATGTGCACGAACAGGGCTTCGAAGCGCTCCGGATCCAACGCGCAGGTCCGCACGAGGCTCAGCGCCCTTGGCAGGTGGCTCCAGTCGAGCAACGGCGCTTGCGTGACGCTGCTGCGCAGGGAAGCCAGCGCCTGCGCGAGATCCTGCTGCGCCGGCGGTGTCACGCAGGCCAGACGCGCAAGAGCATCGGCCATGCGAGCGGGCTCGCGCGCCACGCTGGCGGCGACCACGCGCACACAGCCATAGGCGGCCAGATCCTCCAGCGGCGGGTGACTGCACAATCGGCTCAGCGCCGCCTGTGCCGTGGCCTCGCGACTGAGCCACTCGGATTCCAGGCGTGCTGCCTCGTACTCCCGGCCCTGCGCCAGGAGGGATCCCAACTGCTCCCAATCGGGTTGCGGCGAGCCGGATTCCCGAGCCGATTGTGTCTGCAGCGGCAGGGCTTCGCGCTTGCTGCCTGCGATCCAGTCCTCCGTCTTCGTCGTGTCAGCGGACGCAGGTCCGCACTCCAGCTCCAGCGCCATGCGGGGCGCCTCGAGCTTCGCGCTCCACTCCGAACGCGGCGGGGGCACTCCCACCCAGACCGCGGCGAGGCACATCAGCACACACAGCATCAGCAGCAGCTTCATCCACCCTCTGAGACGGCCGGGCGGTGGAAAAATCGCGCGGGTTGGATCGCAAGCCCGGAAGCACTAAGCTCTTGCGCATGAGCGAAAATCAGGCGGCAGCGCCCAAGCGACTGACGGACTACGCGGACTGCGCCGGCTGAGCGGCCAAGATGCCCATGGGGCAGCTCGCGCACGTGTTGCGCGGCGTCAACGCAAGTTCGGGCGGGCGCTTGCTCGTCGGACCGGAGACCTTTGACGATGCGGGCATCGTCGAGCTGCGGGGCGTCGGAGGTCTGCCCGCGGACACCCACGCTGCGCTGGTGCAGACGGTCGACTACTTCCCGCCTGTCGTCGACGATCCGTACTACTACGGCGCGATCGCCGCGGCCAACTCGCTCTCTGATGTCTACGCGATGGGGGGGCAGCCCTTCAGCGCGCTCAATCTGGCCGGCATTCCGCGCGACTTTCCGCCCGAGTGGACTGCGGAGATCTTCCGCGGCGGCATGGACAAGCTGCGCGAGGCCGGCTGCATTCTCGCCGGCGGCCACACCGTCGCCTCCAAGGAAGCCCTGTTCGGTTTCGCCGTCACCGGCATCGTCGACGCGCGCAAGGTCAAGGCCAACAGCGGGGCGCGCGCAGGCGATGTGCTCTACCTCACCAAACCGCTCGGCATGGGCGCGATGACGACCGCCGCCAAGCGCGGCGTGATCGGCTGGAAGGAACTCGAGCCCGCCGCGCGCGTCATGGCGACACTCAACGACCGCGCCGCCGAGGCGATGAATGCCTGCGATGCGCACGCCGCCACCGACATCACGGGCTTCGGTCTGGTGGGACACGCACGCAACATCGCGGTCGCTTCGAAGCTGACGCTGGAGCTGGTCACCGCGCAGCTCCCGCTCTTCCCGGGTGCGCTGGAGCTCGCGCGCGCAGGGCACTGCTCGGGCGGGGCCAAGCGCGGCCGCGCCGCGCTGGCCGAAGAGGTCGAGATCGTCGGCGCGCTCGAGGAGGCGCTCGTCAACCTCGTGTTCGATGCCGAGACCTCCGGCGGCCTCTTGATCTGCGTGCCCGCGGAGCAGGAAGCGCGGCTGCGCGCGGAGCTCGAGCGCCGCCAATTGCCCGTGGTGCGCGTCGGCACGGTGCTGCCCAAGCGCGAGCGCGCGATCCGTCTGGTGTGAAGCCGCGCCTGGATCTGCGGCAGCTGTTCGAGCGCGCCGCGCGTCAGGGACGCGGAGCACGCCGCGCTCCGCCGTGGATGCTCGGCTGGCAGGGTTCCGTGCTGGAAGCACCGGAAGCCTCGCGTCTGGGCTGTGAGCGCGCGCTTGAGCTGGGACTCGATGGTTTCGCCGTGTCTCTGTGGTGCACGCGCGATGGCGGTCTCATCGCCGCGACGGAGCCGCTGCTGGAAGGACTGGGGCGCATCGCCGAGCACACGCGCGCGGAAGTCTCCGCCGTCGATGCGGGCGCGCAGTTCGCGGCGCGCCTGCGCGGCATGCCGCCCGATTGCGCCGAGGATTTCCTCGAGCTGGCCTCGAGCGCGAACCCAGGGCGCTGGTGCCTCTGTCTCGAAGAGGCAGGTGCGCTGGCCTTGCTGAAGGAACTGCTGCCGACGCCGCCGCCCGCGCTGCGCATCGCCTCGAGCGACCCCGCGATCGTGCGGCAGGTGGCGGAATCGGGCTTCGCCGCGCTCTACCGGGCGCCGACCCTCGACGAGCGCGAACTCGAGGCGCTGCTTTCCAGCGGGGCGCGCGGAGCTTGGCTGCCGGTGGCGCAGTGGGCTCGCTTCGAGAGCCTGCCGCGGCCGCAGTTCGAGCGCTGGACGCACGCCGACCATCCGCACGAGCTGGAACAGGCGCTGCGCCTTGGGCTCGAGGGCCTCCTGACGCACGAACCATTGCGCGCGCAGGCTGTGCACGCGCTGGTGGCGCGCACTCCCGGTGCAAAGCACGCGTTTCCGCTGGAGTTGCCGCGCCTGCGGCTGGAGGCCGATGCGAACACGGGCTGGCGCGGCGCCTGGGAATTCGCGGTGCGCGTGCACAATCCGTTCCCGGAGCCGGTGCAGGTGACGCTCGGCGTGCTCCCGCGCGTGGGCGCGTTCGTGATTCACGGTCTGCCGCAGACCCTCGCGCTCGAAGCGGGTGAGCATGCCGAAGTTCCGCTCGCGCTGCGCGGTGGAGCACAGCAGCCGGGCGCCGACCCGCTGTTGTTCGCGCTGCTGCGCTTTGCCGACGGCGCGCAGCTGCTGCTCGATGGCCCGCTGGAGCGTGTGCGCGTCGTGCCGGCGGATCCGCTGCCGCTGCGCGTCCCCTTGCTCAGTTCCGGCCCGCACCAGCTGCCGCGCACATTGCTGGTGCGTCGCCATCGCCAGCAGCTGCTGGTGTCGATGGAAGGAGCGCGCGCGTGGGCGGATCTGCGCCTCGATGTGCGCGTGGGGGATACGGTGCAAAGCGGTGCTCGCGGCGTGCGCGTGCCGCTGCCCCCGGACTGGGATCTCGACGCGGACGGCATTGCGCTCGCAGTGCGCGCACGCTGGACGGAGGCTGGCGAGGCCCGCGAAGCGCGTCTGTGCGGTGGGCTGCCTTTTGGCCCGCGCAGCGGAGCGCCAGGGCGGCTCGTGCCGATCGTGCGCGCGTAGCAGAGCTCTTCTCAGCGCGGCTCACCGAGCTCCAGCTTCCACTCAGTCCCCTCGGCCGCCGGCGGCCAGACGATCCTCAGCGGCAGGTACTTCTGCGGAGGCTTGGCGTAAAGCTCGAGCGTGTAGCTGCCGGGCTCGAGCACGGCTTCCAGCATGCCCTGCTGATCGGTCCGCCAGGGCAGACGGCGTTGGGGCGCGGAGCCATCGTGGTGGAACGTGCCGGATACCGCAGCAAGCACCTGACCATCGCTGGCGCCCACCAGACGCACTTTGCCGGGCACGATCGGCAGATCGAGCTCGACGTCCAGCGTCTGCCCGCCCGCGAGCACGTAGCGCTGCGGAGCGAACCACTGCCATTCGTCCTGCGGACCATGCAGCATGATCTCGATCTCTCCGGGGTTGATGAAGTCGCTCAGACCATTGCCTTGGTTGTCGAGCAGCGTCTGCAGCGGCTGTCCACTCAATCCGCCTTCGCGGATCGCGATGGCGTCGGCCATCGCACCCTTTTCCCATCCCAGCGCGCTGCGCACGCTGTAGCGCACGCGAGCAAGCGCCTGCTCCGGCCAGGCAAAGCGCGCCTGTGTCGTCTCGCCCTCGCGCACTTCGATCTCGCCCAGCACGAGCACGGCGCCCTCACCGCGAAACCCGAATACTTCATTGGCTTTCTGTTGCAACTTGACGGTGTGACGACCCACAGGCACCGCGTTGCGCTCGAAGCGACCCTCCGCATCAGGTCGGAGCAGCTTCGCGCGTTTGGCAAGGCCGGCCTCACGCCATTCCGTCCAGAGCTCCATTTCCTGCATGCCCGCCGGCCACAGCTCCACGCTGGCCTTGGCGAGCACCTCTGGATCCGCGCCCTCGATCACGCCGCTCAAGGAGCCATAGGGCGGCAACCGCAGCTCAGACTGCTGCACAGGCTCCGTGGGGGGCAACACGACCAGCGCTTCCGCGCGCAGCAGCGGCGCGAGCAGGGCATGCAGCGTGTACTCGCCGCGTGAGACACCTTCAAACTGCGCCCAACCCTGTGCGTCGCTGGTCGTGCTGGGCGCCTTGTCGGTCTGCATCATCGAGCCGCTGCGCATGTAGGCGGACTCCAGGCGCACATGCGCGCCTTCCACCGGCGTCTTGCCGTCGGCGCGCAGCACCCGCACCTGGAGCGTCACGCCGCGCTGGACTCGTGCGACGTGCACGGCACTGCTGTTGGGCTCGACGACGCCGAGCGGAACCTCGCAGGTGGCATAGCCCGGGACGCGCACGAGCAGCGTCTGCTGCCCGGGCACCAAGCCCTCAAAGAGCCCGTCGGCCGGCGGCGGTGCATCGGCCTTGAGCAGCTCGAACTCGTTGGGGCTGAAGTTCGCCATTTCAAAGCGCGTGCGCAGCTCGTAGCGCGAGAGCGGCTCACCGCTTGCATAGTCGACCACTCTGAGCTGCACCCGCGCATTGCCCTTGAGCCGCGCCGTCACCAAGGAGCCGGGTTGGATGCCGTCCTCGCGCCAGGGCAGATAGGCGGGATGGTCGATCCGTGCGAGGTAGCTGCCGGGCTCGAGATCCTCAAAGCGCTGCTGGCCGGAATTCTGCCGCGGGTCGGCGCTGGCAGCGGGAATCGGCTCGTTGCCGCGCAGAAGCTGCACCTCTGCCTTGGGCGCCGCGAACCCGTGGTAGGGCTGCGTCTGCATGCGCACCACGATCGTGCGATCCAGAGCCGGCCCCGAGTACACAAAGCGCGCTTCGCTCTCCTGACCCTCGAGGACTTCCACTCTGGGGCCTTCGACATTGGAAGCGAGCGCCGTGCTCGCGTTGAGCTTCCACAGTCCCGGCGCCAGACCATTCAGGAGAAACTCGCCGCTCAGCGCATCCGGGGTGGTGGAAGCGCCGACCGGCATGCGCTCGTCGCGATAGCCCGCAGCCCAGTTCGCACTCACGCGCCAGCTGCCGCGGCAGGGTTGGCCGGCCGCATCGACGAGCACACCGCGGATCGAGCCTGCCAACGCCAGCTGCACGATGCCCAGATCAAGCTCCTTGCCCGGTTCGAACTCCGACCAGCGCCACGAAGATCCTGCATGACGCTCCGCCTTGAGTTTCAGCGAGAACTGAAAGGCGGGCGGGGGATCAAAGCGGATCTCAAAGCGGCCTTGCGCGTCGGTGCCAAGCTCGATGTCATGCCAACCCGCAGGCATGCCGTGCTTGCGCACGCGCTCCGGATTGGCGGCAAAGCCCGCGAACTTCACGCTGGCATCGGCGAGCGGCGCGCCATCGGCATCGATCAGCTGGCCGAAAATGCGGGCGAGACCGACAGTTGCAGTCGGGACGAGTGCGCTCGCTGCTGCAGGCCTCGTGCTGCCGGCCGGCGCGGACTGACGCTCAGGCTCCGCCGGAGAACTCGACTCAAGCTCAGCGGCGGGCGCTGGTTCCTCTCTTGGCGCCTGCGAATCGGAGCGTGGGTCGATGCCCGCGGGCGTCTGCGGCGGGCGCAGCCAGAAGAAGGCCAGAACGAACAGCAACAACGCCGCGAAGACGAGCAACGAACGCATGCGAGACTCCCCCGGAAGAATTAGGGACAAAGGAGCGCGAACTCCATCGATGCTAGGGGCCTAGTCCTTCGCCCGCAAGATCTGCCGGCGGTGTCGCTCATCGTGCTCGGCCATCGCCTGCCAGATCGCCTCAGGCCCGGCGCGCTGCAGGTTCTCGCGCCGCGCGCTTTGGAAGCGCTCCAGCGCCAGGTACGGATCCAGCGCAAGACCTGAGCGCGCCGCGGGCGCGCTCAGACCGTCCCGGGATCCGTTTTCCAACGCTTGTGCGAAGTACTCGCGCTCCATGTCCGCGAGGTGCCAGAGCACTTCGCACAGCGACCAGCGCTCCGGCGCGGGCCTGTGGCGCGCGCCGGGATCGCCCGCCGCATCGAGGGCCTGGGCCAGAAAGGCGGGGAAGGTGGACAACTCGGCTTGCAGTGCGTTCACGCAAGCGGGATGATAGCGGGAGTCCGCGCGGGAGTGGATCGGTGCTGGTGTGCCGCCCGGTCTTCAAAGCCGGTCGTCGCTCGTGAACAGCGGGCGAGGTGGGTTCGATTCCCATGCACTCCCGCCATTTTTCAGCGCGCCATTTTTCAGGGCGCGATTCCCAGCGCGCCAGTTCCAGAGCCTCGCGCTCCTGCGCCGCACAACCTCAGTGCAGGATCAGCCGGTAGGCGAACGCATTCACCTCGGCCTGCAGAATCACCATGCGCTTGGCGTGCTCGATCGGATTGCCTCCGCAGAACACGCAGTCGATCGGATCCCTGGGCGGTTCTTCGACGCGGGCCGCGCACAGCCAGACGCAGCCGCTCAGCAGGGCAATCGAGGCAAGGGTCTTCATCGCCATAGAAATAGTCTAACCCGTTGGCCGAGGGGAGCAATACGGAACGGTTTGGGGAGTAGAGCGACTTTCCCTAGACTATCCGCCCCCGCAATGCCGCTCCCCGCCTGCTCCCGCCTGTTGCTGACCCTGCTCTTTGCCCTGTCCGGCGTCCTGCCCGGTCTGGCGGGGGAGCTGGTGCACGTGCGGTTGGAGGGTGCGCTGGATCGCGGCATGCTGCCGCAGCTCTCCCGTGCCGTGCGCGAAGCTTCCGCCGAGCCGGGTTCGACGCTGGTGGTGGAGATCGACACGCCCGGCGGCGCCGTCGATCTGATGTGGGAGCTCTCCAAGCAACTGCGGTCCGCGCGCAAGGATGGCATCGCCACCGTGGCCTGGATCAACCGCCATGCGGTCTCGGCGGGAGTGCTCCTGGCGATCTCCTGCGAGCGGGTTTACATGGTCGGCGAAGGCTCGATCGGCTCGGCCCTGCCGGTGACTTCCGGACCTGCTGGCATTGCACCCGTCGCGCAGGATGAGGCCGTGCGCGAGAAGATCACGTCGGCGATGCGCGGCGATTTCCGCGCCATGGCCGAGAGCATGGGCCGACCGGCCGCTCTGGCGGAGGCGATGGTCGATCCCAACTCGCGCGTCTACCAGATCAAGCGCGATGGCGAGCTGGTGCTCGTCACCGGTCAGGAGTGGGACGACCTGCGCGCGAGCGCACAGGTTCCCGAGCTTGTGGCGACCATCGCCGGACCGGGGCAGATCCTCAACCTCAGCGCGCGGCGCGCCGTGGAGCTGCGCTTCGCCGACGGCATCGCCGAATCGCTTGACGAGGTGGCGCAGAAGGCCGGGTTTGCCGATGGCATTCCGAAGAAGGTCGAGCGCAGCGCTGCGGACGATTGGATCAAGTGGGTCGATCTGCTGACGCCGCTGCTGCTGATCGCCGGACTGCTGCTGGCCTACACCGAGTTGAAGATGCCGGGCTTCGGTCTGCCGGGCATCCTCTCGATCGTGTGCTTCGCCGTGCTGCTGATCGGACGCTACTTCGCGGGTCTGGCCGAGATCCCGCACCTGGTTGCGGTGGGGCTGGGCATCGCGTTGATCGTCGTGGAGCTGTTCTTCATCCCCGGCACGCTGTGGGCGGGCATCAGCGGCTTCGTGCTGCTGGTGGGAGGGCTGCTGCTGTCGGGCCTCGGCCCGGAGTTCAGCTTCTCCAGCGCCTACGATCGCCAGCGCCTGCTCGATGCGAGCACTTGGATGGTGCTTTCGGCCTGCGGCTCGGTCGCGGGCATGCTGATGCTCTCGCGCTTCCTGCCCAAGACGCCGATTCTGCGTCGCATGGTGCTCGAGCCCGGGGAGAGCGGTGCCGATGGCGGGGCCATGCCCGAAACGCGCGGTCAGGCGGCCGCGTTGGCGCAGGTGGGCGCGCTGGGCCGCGTGAGAAGTGCGCTGCGCCCGGTGGGCAAGGTCACGCTCGATGGCGATGACCACTACGAGTTCGAGGCCCGTGCGATCGGCGCGCTGATCGACAGTGGCGCGCGTGTGCGCGTTGTCGAGGTGCAGGCGGGTCGCCTGGTGGTGGAGGCCGTGCCGTCATGACGCTGGCGATCGTCTTGCTGTTGGTGGGATTGGCGCTGATCGTGCTGGAACTGTTGTTTCCAAGCTTCGGGGCGCTGGGCATCGCCGCCGCGCTGGCACTGCTGGCCTCGATCGTGCTGGCCTTCCGCGAGTCGCACTCCACCGGCCTGACCTTTCTGATGTCGACGGCCGTGCTGGTGCCGGCCGCGATTCTGCTGGGCATGAAGCTGCTGCCGAAGAGCCCGCTCGGCAAGGTGCTGGTCGCGCAGGGCGCGAGCTTCACCGATGCGGCCGCCGTCGACCGGCGCGACCGCGAACTTCTGCACAAGGAGGGCGTGGCGGAGAACCTGCTGCGCCCGGTCGGCACGGCGCTGTTTGACGGCCGCCGCGTCGATGTGGTCACCCGCGGCGAGCCGATTCCCGCCAACGCGCGCGTGCGCGTCATCGAGGTCGAAGGCAACCGCGTCGTCGTCGTTCAAGCTGCCAACCAAAACCCCGCCACTTAGTCCCGCAATACAGCCCCCATGAACTCCTCCGCACTGCTGTTCCTCTTCCAGCGCACTTCAGGCCCCTCGGCCCCCGTCTCGGATGACGATTGGTCGATCCTGCAGATCGCCGGCCTGATCGCGGGTGCGATCTTCCTGCTGGTCTTCCTGGTGATCTTCCTGCGCTTCGCCAGCCTGTATGTGCGCTCGGTGACCACCGGAGCCGGTGTCGGGCTTTTCCAGATGTTCGCGATGAGCCTGCGCAAGGTCGATCCGGCGACGATCGTCGACGCGCGCGTCATGCTCGTGCAGTCGCGCATCGAGGCGATCACCACGCGCGATCTGGAAGCGCACCTGCTGGCGGGCGGTCGCGTCATGAAGGTCGTGCAGGCGCTGATCAGCGCCAACCGCGCCGGCATCGAGCTCGATTTCCGCACGGCCGCGGGCATCGACCTCGCCGGTCGCGATGTGCTCGACGCCGTCAAGACTTCGGTCACGCCCAAGGTGATCGACTGCCCCAACCCGGCTCAAGGCAAGAGCGAAGTCGCCGCGGTCGCCAAGGACGGCATCCAGGTGCTGGCGAAGGCCCGCGTGACCGTGCGCACCAACATCAAGCGCCTGGTCGGCGGTGCAGGTGAAGAGACGATCATCGCGCGCGTCGGCGAAGGCATCGTTTCGACGATCGGCTCGAAGGAATCACACAAGGACGTGCTCGAGAACCCCGACTCGATCTCCAAGACGGTGCTCGCGCGCGGTCTGGACGCTGGCACGGCCTTCGAGATCGTCTCGATCGACATCGCGGATGTCGACATCGGCTCCAACATCGGTGCGCGCCTGCAGGCCGACCAGGCCGAGGCCGACAAGCGCGTGGCGCAGGCCCGCGCCGAGCAGCGCCGCGCCATGGCCGTCGCCGCCGAGCAGGAGTTCCGCGCCCAGACGCAGGAAAACCGCGCCAAGCTGGTGCTCGCCGAAGCCGAGATCCCGCTGGCGATGGCAAGCGCCCTCAAGAGCGGCAACCTCGGCGTGATGGATCTCTATCGCATGAAGAACCTCGAGAGCGACACGCAGATGCGCCGCTCGATCGCCGGCGGTGATGCACCGGCGGCGGGCACGCAGGAGAGCTGAGCCTTTCCATGTTGCTGCCGCAGCGGGGATCCGATTTCGACTTCGGGGAGTTCATTCAGGGAGCCCTCAAGTTCATCGTTTTCGGGTTCCTGTTCGTTCTGCCCGTCATCAAGAGCATCCTCGAAGCGCGCAAGCAGCGCGCCGAACAGGAGCGCAAGCGCTCGTGGACACAGCCGGTGGAGGAAGCCGAGGAGGACATCGAGAGCGATGGCCGGCGTGCCTTCGAGGCGCTTGAGCGCGGCGAAGCCACCACCCGTGCTCCGGCGCAGCCCATCCAGCCTCCGCCGCTCGTCGTGCAGCAGGAGAACTACGACCGCGAGCGCTCCTTCGACGCGCAGGCTGCGGAGGAGCCCTCGGAAGTTTCGGAGCGTTCCCTCGAGGATCAGCCGCTCAAGCCTTTGGTGGAGCTGTCGACTCCCGCGCAGCTCGCCTCCAACGTCGAGGGGCAGTGCCTCGAGGAGTCGAGCGCTCCGCAAGGCCAACTGTTGGCGGTGGGGGCGCAGATGGAAACCCATGACACCGCACCCCGCGTCGCTCCGACCCGGCTGTTCCAGGCCGGAGGGGATCGCCGCGCCGCGCTGCGCGAGGCCATCGTGCTGCGCGAGGTGCTCGGTCCGCCCTTGGCCCTGCGCACAGGGCCGGGCGGGCTGGGCGGCGATCGATAGGAGGCAGGCATGCGCTACTGGTTGCTGAAGTCGGAACCAGGCGTCTATTCGTTCGAGCGTCTGATGCGCGAGAAGCAGCGTCGCACCGGCTGGGAGTGCGTGCGCAACTACCAGGCGCGCAACTTC
>SYGM01000185.1 GCA_005799545.1 Planctomycetia bacterium
CGGCGCCGAGGAGCGCGGACAGGCTGCCGCCATCGCGGAGAACATCCTGGCGATGTTCTCACTGCGCGTGCCGATCCTCGTGATCGTGATCGGCGAGGGCGGTTCGGGCGGGGCGCTGGGCATCGGCGTCGGCGACCGCGTCTGGATGATGGAGAACTCGTACTACTCGGTGATCAGCCCCGAGGGGTGCGCCGCGATCCTCTGGAAGGACCACGAGCGCACGCCGGATGCGGCCTCCTCGCTCAAGCTCACCGCCGGTGACCTGATGGGCCTCAAGCTGATCGACGGCGTGATCAGCGAGCCGGTCGGCGGCGCGCACCGCAATCCGTCCGTGGCGATGGCCTCGGCGCAGAAGGTGATCGTCAGCGAGCTGGCCGAGCTGAAAAAGGTGCCGATCGACGAGCTCCTGCGCCGCCGCCGCGCGAAGTTCCGGCGAGCCGGGGAGATCCCGGGCCGCTTCCCGGTGCTGGACTAGTTCCCGCAGGGCCAGCGGCAGGGGATGGCTCGATCCGCTGCCCGTCGGAGCCATTTTTCTCCCAACAATGGGCCCGGTCCGGGCGTAAGCGGGAGTCCATCTCGAACATCAGCCATGGATGCCCTGCGACAGACCCGTCCGACCTTTCGCTCGCCCGCCCGCCCGCCGGAGTCGTATCCTGAGGCAGGCGTGAAGCAGGACACCCCCGAGCCGGAAAAGGATTCTCGCGAGGTCGACCACGCGCTGGTGCGGGCCGCGCAGGGCGGGGAGGCTCACGCCTTCGAGTCGCTGGTCCACCGCCACGAGGCGCGCGTGTTCCGGGTGGCGAAGAACCTCGTCGGCTCCGACGAGGATGCCCGCGATGTCGCCCAGGAGGCCTTCCTGCGCGTCTTCCGCAGTCTCTCGGCCTTCGACTTCGAGCACGCCTTCTCGACCTGGCTCTACCGCATCGTGACCAACCTCGCGATCGACCACCTGCGCCGCCGTCGGCCGCAGTGGAGCATGCAGGGCCTGGATGAGGAACAGGGCGAAGTGCAGCTCGCCGACCCGCGCCTTGCCACGCCGCACGAAACGCTGGAACGCGCCGAGCTCTCGGGCGAAGTGCGCGCCTGCATGGAGGCGTTGGCCCCGCACTTCCAGTCGGTGCTGGTGCTGCGCGAGATCGAGGGACTCGCGTGCAATGAGATCGCCGAGATCGTCGGTGCCACGCACGTCACGGTGCGCTGGCGTCTGCATCGAGGTCGCAAGCTGTTTCAGGAGGAGTGGGAGCGTCGCGCGCGGCTGCGGGAGCAGACCGGTCATGCGACCAGCTCCGACCCGTCCCGCAACAACCGGCAGCAGGGTGGCAAGTGAACATGAGCACACGTCGAATCGAATGCATCGAACAGGAGAGTGCGCTGGTGCTGCACGCCAGCGGTGAGCTGGATCTCGCCGGCACCGCCGCGCTGGATGCGCACTGCGCGCTGTGCGCGGATTGCCGCAGCGAACGCGATGCTCAGGAACGCATCCAGGGCATCCTGCGCGCCGGTCTGTACTCAGGCGGGGCTCGCCCCGCGCTCTGGGCGGGCATCGAGGCCCAGCTGCAACGCGAGGGTGTGCTCGCCGCATCGGCCCGCGCACCTGCTGCCACGGTATCGACTGCCACTGCTGCGCCCCGTCCGCGCACGGCCTGGCGAATGTTCGCCGGCGCGGCCGCCGCGGCGGCACTGTTCGGTCTGGGGCTGTGGCTGGGGTCGCGCGATGCCTCGCCGTCGAACCCGCCTGCTCCGATGCCGGTGGTCGTCGCGCCCGTGCCTTCCGGCAATCCGGCTGCCGCGCCGCTGGAGAGGGGATTGCGCCGCGTCACGGCCGCCGAACAGCCGCTCGCCGCCACGGCCGAGCCGCTTGGGGCTGCCGACAGCACTCCGCTGGAGTGGATCCCCGCACCGCGGGGCGCGAGCACCGCATCGCAGCAGCGCCTGCTGCACTGATCCTGCTACACTGATTTCGAGAGGAATTGAGCATGAAGATGGCATGGGTGATCCTTCCCTTGTGCGTGGGAGGTCTGAGTTTTGTGGCCTGGTCCGCGCAGGAATCCTCGGCAAAGCCCGCGCCTGCACAGCCGGCTCCCGCACAGCAGAAACCGTCGCAGCATGCGCAATGGCGCCAACGCCTCAGCGATCCCGACCTCGATAAGCGACTGAGGAGCTTTGAAGCTCTGCGTCTGGAACTGCCTCAGCAGCCGGACCTGCGCGGCATGTTGGAGGGCTTTGAGCGCGAGGGCGGTGAGCTGGGCTGGACCTCCAAGCTGTTGCTGCGTGAGCCGCAGCCTTCGCCCTGGCGAATGCGCGCCCGCGCCGGCTTCGAGGACCTCGAGCAGCGCATGCAGGAGCTGGAACGCAGCCTCGGCGATCTCGATCGCATGTTCGGCGGCATGCGCCGGCCGGGCTGGCTCGACTTCGACTTCGATGTCGACACGCAGGCGGTTCCGCCGCCGCTGCCGCGCTCCCAGTCGCCGCAGCCGCAGCCCCAGACGCAGACGCAGACGCGCTCCAACACCGAGTCGATGCGCATGCAGGTGACACCGGATGGCGTGGAGATCGAGGTGCGCACGAACAAGGACGGGCGCGAAGAGGTCAAGCAGTACAAGGGGCGCTCGCTGGAGGAACTGCGTGAGCAGCATCCGGAACTGCGCAACCGGCTTTCGCCCCTGCCGATGCCCGCGGATCGCGTCCTGCCTCCCGCGCGGGCGCGCGAAAGTGATGCACCGCGAGCAGAAGGACTGCGCACCGATGTGCTGGGAGTCTATTCGCAGAAGCTCGATCCGGAGCAATCCAAGGCGCTGGGCCTGCCGCCCGAGCAGGGACTGTTCGTCGAACGCGTCGAACCGGGCACGATCGCGCAGGTGGTCGGGCTGATGCGTGGCGACACGCTCGTGGCGATCAACTCCCAGCCGATCTACGCCGTGGAGGACGTGCGTCGCATTCTTCAGGAGCGCGCGGGCGATCAGGAACTGGTGATCGAGATCATCGGAGCGGGTTCGAGCGATCCGCAGGCCGGCCGGCGCACGCTGCGCTGGACGCCGCGCGAACCGCAGGCTCCGCAGTCACCGCGCGAGCCGCAGGCGCCCGTGCAGCCCAAGCCGCTGAAGAAGGGCTAGCGCACTCTCCAGCGCGCTGTCGAGTGGCGCGCTGTCTAGTGGCACTAGGGGCGGGCCGCGCGCAGCTTGCGCGCGCACTCATCGAGCAGCGCGTAGGCCTTGCGGATGTCGGGATCCTCGAATTTTCGGCCGGGCGAGAGGCGCAGGAAGTTTTCCAGATCCGCCTGCGCCTCCTTGTACTCGCCCAGGCTCATGCGCGCTTCGGCGCGGCGGCTGTAGGCCTCGGCGAGATCCGGCTTGAGCGCGACGATGCCGTCGAGCTGCGCGATGGCCTGAGCCGGGCGCTTCAGCTCGAACTCAAGGCTGGAAACATGCAGGCGCGTCGCGATCTCGATCTCGCTCTGCGCACGCGCCAGCTTGCGGAAACGCGCCTCCTCATCGGCGGAGAGTTCCGGTCGCGTCAGGCTGGTCTCCCAGAACCTGCGGTCCGCCTGAATCACTTCGATCAGGCGCTGCGCGGACTGCAGGCTCGCTTCGCGGTCGCCGAGGTGAGCCTGCGTGCGCACGCAGCCGGAGAGGCCATCGACGTTGTCGGGGCGCTGTTCGAGTGAGCGTCGGAAGCGCGCCAGCGCTTCCTGAAAGCGCTCGGTCGCATTGGTGCGCAGCTCGGCGGCGCGTGCAGCGGGGTCGGCGGCCGTGGTGATCTGTTTGCCGCTCTCGATGCGCTCCGCCGACTCGCGGTAGAGCACGCCTTGACGCTCGAAGGCATTGCCCAGTCCCACCGAGACCTGGAAGTCGGGGTGGTTTTCATCCAGCCAGCGATAGACCTTCTCGGCGCGGAAAACGTCCTGCTGCTGGTCGCGCTTGAGCAGCACTTTGCCGAGGATGTTGAGCAGGCGCGGATCCTTCTCGGAGAGCTCCAGGCCCTTCTCGACCTGTCCTTCGGCGCGGTCGAGCTCGCCCATGTTGAGGTACTGCTGCGCCGTCTCGGTGTGCACCTCGATCAGGCGCTTCTGTTCGGACTCCGAGAGGTCGCGCTTGCCTTCGGACTGGCACGCGCAGACGAACAGGTTGAGCAGCAGGACGTGGAAAAGGTTCTTCATGCTTGGTCGGAATGGGGGCCGCGCGGGCCTCCTAGTAACCGCTCCAGCCGCGCCGGTTGCAAGACAAGCTCCCAAGTCTTGCCCCCGGAAAGGTGCACGAGGCCCGGTTTGCCCCCGCGCGGCTTGTGGACTTCCTTGCAGCGCGCCAGATGCAGGCGCGCCTTGCGGGCGCCTCGCAGCGGGGAGAAATGCACGGCGAGGTGTCCGGCATCGAGCAGGTCCTCGCTGTCCGGCTCGCTGCGGCCTGCCAGCACCAGCACCACGTGGCTGCCGGGAGTGTCGGCCGTGTGGAGCCAGACATCGTTGCCGCGCGAGAGCTTGAGCGAGAGCTGGTCGTTGTCCTTGGCGGACCGGCCGACGCGGATCACCCCGCCGTGCAGGCCCTTGAACTCGCGGTAGGGCAGGCGCGGCGGCGGCGCGTTCCTGCCGCGCTCGTCGACCTGCTGGCGCGGCTCCAGCCAGCCCGCGGCGATCAGCTCCGCTTCGAAGGCCTGCGGATCGCGAGTCCCTCGCGCCGCCTCCAGACGCTCGGCGCAGCCGGCCTGCTTCTCGCGCGCCGCGAGCAGCTCCTGCTGCACCAGGGCATGCGCGCGCTCGAGCTTCTTGGCGCGCTCGAAGATGCGCTCGAGGTTCTCGCGCGGTCCGAGGCGCGAATCGAGTGTGAGCGTGCGCGCCGGCAGTGCTTCGTCAAAGAAGTCTTCGACCACGAGCGTGCTCATGCCGCGCTGCACGCGCGCGAGGTTGGCTTTCAGCAACTCGCCTTCGCGCATGACGTCTGCGGCGCGCTCACTGGCGCGCAGGCGTTCCTCCAGACCGCGCACCAGCCCGCGCGCGCGCTCTTCGCGGCGCGCGAGGCGCTCGAGCAGGCTCTTGCGATCGCGCTCCAACTCGGCAGCGTGTGCCTGTGCGCCGAGCGCGTGTTCGATGCGCCAGGACAACGGCGCCAGCCCTGCGTGCCGCGGCGGTGTCTCGGCCGGTTCGGCGAAGCTCAAGCCCAGCGCGGGCTGTTCGTGCACCGGCGCAGCTCCGGGCGGAGGCGTCCAGCTCCTGCCGCTCACGGCGCGCGGACCAGCAGCATCCAGCGCCGCGAGAATCACATCGCCGGGTCCCAGCCAGAAGAGGTTGGCGTGGCGCCCGGTCAGCTCCGCGAGCAGCGTGTGCGTCTGCTCCAGCGGGCCGGAACGGAACTCCAGCGCCACGATGCGATCCCCGCGCACCTGCGAGAGCCGGACGAGCTCGGGCGCGCCGGCATTGTCCTTGTCGGCGAGCAGCGCCGCCTGCAGAGTGCGGAAGAAGGGGCCCAGCGGGCCGGAGTGGGAGCGTGTGCGCGCGTGCTCCAGATGCAGACGCGGCGCATCGGCGCAGGCGCTGATACGCAGCCCAAGCTTGTGCGTTGCGCTCCTTGGCGCGGATGACTCGCTCGGCGCAGCGTCACGTTCGAAGACCAGCACAAGATCAGCGGGCGGCAGGCCGACGATGTCGACCAGCCGCCCGCTTTCGAACAGAGGCGCGAGCTCGCTGACGAGCTCGCCCACATGCCTGGCCGTCAGACGATTCAGCGGAGCTCTTCCTCGATGCTGTAGACCCACTCCAGCGTGGCGGGCTTCCAATCGACGAGCTCGCCGGCGCCGCCGAAGAACAGCTTGAGTTCCTTGGCTGCGGCCTCGGGGCCGTCGGAGCCGTGCACCAGGTTGTTTGAGAAGCTCATGCCGAAGTCGCCGCGGATGGTGCCCGGCTCGGCCTGGCGCGAGTTGGTCTTGCCCATCAGCTTGCGCACGACCTCGATGGCATCCTTGCCCTCGAGCGCGAGCGCCACGACCGGGCCGGAGCTCATGAACTTGAGCAGCGCCGGGTAAAACGGGCGCTCCTTGTGCACCGAATAGTGCTCCTCCAGAGTGGCGCGCTCAAAGCAGCGCATCTTGAGCCCGATCACGCGCAGGCCCTTCTTTTCGAAGCGGGTCAGGATTTCGCCGATGAGACCGCGCTGGATGGCGTCGGGCTTGAACAGAACGAGGGTGCGCTCGAGCATGGCAGGGGGAGCTGGAGGGTTGGAGAGGGGGATGGTGGGGGGGGGAGAAAACGGGTGAAAGAGGATAGCGGGGGCAGGGCCTCCGGGAAACCCTCACGCCCCGCTCATTTTTCCAGCGGCTAAGGCGTTGACTTGACCCCCTCCATTCCTACACTCTTCGCCCCAAACGATCCTTTCAAGCTCAACCGCGCCGCCAGCCCCGCTTCGGGGGCCGCGCCGCCAGCCCCCTCCCGACGATGAAACCGCTGCCGAACGACTACGCGCGTTATGCAGGTCTGGGCTTTCAGTTCGGAGCGACGCTGCTCCTGTTCGGAGCACTGGGTTGGTGGCTCGACCGGAAGCTGGGCAGTGCGCCGTGGCTCTTGATAGCAGGCGTCTTCACCGGCGCCGCGATCGCCTTCTACGCCCTGATCCGCGCCGTTCCTTCCTCCAAGCCCCCCCGCCGTCCATGACCAAGCTACTCTGGATTTCCGTTGCCCTGCTCGGCAGCGCTGTATCCATCGGCGTCTGGCAGGGCGGCGCGCGCGGTGGCGGGATCGTGTTCGGAACGGTGGCGGGCACAGGACTGACGCTGCTCGCACTGTTCTGGCAGCGGCATGTCCTGCAGCACCGGCCGGAGCGCGTCTTCGCCGCCACGCTGCAGGGCTTCCTCGTCAAGCTGTTCGTGATGGCGATGATCGCCATCAGCCTGCGCCACCTGCCGATGCTCTCCGCCCGCGCGGACTGGAGAGCCTTCCTCGTCAGCTTCGTGATCGCCGTCCTTGCGCTGCAGAGCCTGGGGACGCTGGAAAACCTGCGCCTCTGCGCCCCCAAGGAGCGCCGCGCCTCGTGAACTTCACACAGATCCTCTCTAAGCTGTTCGCCACCCCGCGCTTCTGGGTGATCGTCGCGCTGATCGCTGCGACCTCCTGGTTCGCGACCATGCACACGCCGCACGCCAAGCTCGACCGCAGCGAGCCGAGCACGGTCTTCAAGTACCTCTACCACCACGTGGTGCCCTCCAAGCTAGAGGTCAACAACCACGACGCGGTCAGCGGCGACTGGCTGCTGTCGGTCAACGCCGACGCGCTGCCGGCGATCTTCGACATGGACAAGCACACGGCCGGCACGCAGCTGGTGCTGACCAACCTGCAGCTGTTCCAGCTGCTCGCGGTGGTGCTGATCTTCGTGTGCTTCGCCGGCGTGCCGGGCTATCTGCGCACCGGCCAGGGTGACTGGATCACCAAGGTCTTCGCGGGCTTCGCCCTGTGGGTGCGCGATGAGATGATCCGGCCCGCGCTGGGCAAGGAACATGCGGCGCCGCTGACGCCCTACTTCCTGACGCTGTTCTTCTTTCTGCTGTTCATGAACCTGCTGGGCCTGACGCCCTACGCCTCGACGGCCACCGCGAGCGTATTCGTGACGGGCGCGATGGCGACGCTGACGCTGCTCGCCATGATCGGCGGCGGCATGATCGTGCAGGGTCCGGTCGCGTTCTGGAAGCACCTGGTTCCGCACGTTCCGCTGCCGATCTGGCCGATCATGTTCGTGGTCGAGTTCATGGGCCTGTTCGTCAAGCCCGTGGCACTCATGATCCGTCTGTTCGCGAACATGACGGGCGGCCACATGGTCGTGCTGTCCTTCATGGGCCTGATCTTCTTCTTCGGCATGCAGTCGCCCGTGATCGGCGCGGCTTCTTCGCCGCTGGCGCTGGGCTTCGCGGTGTTCATCATGATCATCGAGAGCTTCGTGGCACTGCTGCAGGCCTTCATCTTCACCCAACTCTCGCTGCTGTTCGTGGCGAGTTGTCTCCACCCCGAGCATTAGCGCCCCTCACGGGGCCTGCGCGCGGGCGCTCGATTCCTTTACTCCTTTCAAGTCCCTCAATCCCAAACCTCAAGAAAACGAAGCAATGATTCAGGAAACGCAACAAGTCATGGATATCGCCAAGTTCGGTGCCACCGTGGGCGCTGGCCTCGTGGCCATGGGCGCTGGCATGGGCATCGGTCGCATCGGTGCGGCGGCTGCCGAAGGCATCGCCCGTCAGCCCGAAGCTCAGGGCGACATCCGCGGCTCGTCGATCATCCTCTCGGCGTTCATCGAAGGTGTCGCGCTGCTCGGCCTCGTGATCTGCCTGCTCGTGGTGCTCTGATCGCACCCGCTGCCCCCGGCCGGATTTTCGCGCGCGGAAAGACGGCCGGGAGGGGAGTTCATGCTCCCCGAGCAACCAATCCGCGCGCGTCTCGTCCGTTCCTACCAGCCACCGACCAGCCAAACCGTCTAGCCACACCGACTAGCCACACCGACTAGCCACACCGACTAGCCACCTAGCATCCGACTAGCCACCATGCACAACTTCCTCACGTTTGCGCTCTCCTCCGAGGGCGGGGGCTTCAACCCCCTCGATCCGGAGTACGGCGGCGTTGCCGTCTGGACCTGGCTGATCTTCCTCCTGTCGCTGCCTTTCATCTGGAAGGTCGTCATGGGGCCGGTCACCAAGGCGCTCGAAGCACGCGACGAAGCGGCCGCCAAGGCCATCGTCGATGCGCAGGCCGCCAAGTCCGGCGCCGAAGCGGCCCGGGCCGAGGTCGAAGCCAAACTCGCCGAGGCGCGCACCCAGGCGGCGCGCATTGTCGAGGAGGCGCGCGTGCGCGCCGAGGCCCGCGAGAAGGAGATCCTCGAGACCGCGCGTCGCGAGGCTCAGGCCACCAGCCAGCGTGCACAGGCTGAAATCCTGGCCGCGCAGGACAAGGCGCTCGGCGAAATCCGCGCGCAGGTGGTCAACATCTCGATGTCGGCGGCCGGCTCCGTGCTGCGCCGCAAGGTCGATGCCAGCGATGACCGTCGCCTCGTCGAGGAGATCGTCGCCGGTGCCGGCAGCGGCAAGGGGATGCAGAAGTGATCCTCGACTCCGTCACGCTGCGCTACGCGCAGGCGCTGTGGAACGTGGCCGCGAAGAGCGGCGCGCTCGAGCGCGTGCGTGCCGATGTGCGTGCGCTGGACGGCGTGCTGAAGGCTCAGATCTTCGATCCCGCCATCCTGCGTGACAAGCGCCGCGCCCAGGCTCTCGCCGCGGCGGCGAATCTGCATCCGCTGGTGCAGAACTTCATCGGACTCCTCTTCGACAAGCACCGTGAAGATGTGCTGCGCGGCATCACCCGCGCGTTCCATCGCATGGAGCTTGAGAGCCGCAACGCGGTCGAGGGCATCGTCGAGTCGGCGCGTCCGATCGGCGAGGACCTCCTGGCAGGCATCTCGGCCAGCATGGGCCGACTGCTCGGCAAGGAAGTCGTGCTCAAGAACCGCATCGTTCCCGAGCTGGTGGGCGGCACGCGCGTGCTGGTCGCCAACCGCATGCTCGACGCCTCCGTCTCCGGTCGCCTCGAGAGCCTGCGCCGCACGCTGCTCGACGCTCCGCTGACCTCGGCGTCCCTGATGACGGCGCGCCACTGATACCGGCGCGTCACCGCTCACTCCGTCTCACTCCACCAAGCCCGTACTCAACCCCACTCGATAGCCCACCATGGACCTCCGTCCCGCAGAAGTCACCTCGATCCTTGAGAAGGAGATCGCCTCGTACAAGGGCGAGCAAAGCCTCCAGAGCGTCGGCACCGTGCTGTCGGTCGGCGACGGCGTCAGCCGCGTCTACGGCCTCGACAACTGCATGATGAATGAGTTGCTCGAGTTCCCCGGCGGCGTGCGCGGCGTCGCGCTCAACCTCGAAGAGGACAACGTCGGTTGCGTGCTCCTCGGCGATGCCACCAAGGTCAAGGAAGGCGACACGGTGCGCTCCACCGGCCGTGTGATCTCGGTGCCGACCGGCGACAAGCTGCTCGGCCGCGTGGTCAACGCGCTGGGC
>SYGM01000186.1 GCA_005799545.1 Planctomycetia bacterium
AGGCGGAGATCTGCTACTCGACCGTCGCGATGGCGACCGACTACGACTGCTGGCATGAGGGCCACGACGATGTCACCGTCGAGGCGGTCATCGCGGTGATGAACAAGAACGTCGGCAACGCCAAGCGGCTCATCCTCGACGTGGTTCCGCGGCTCGCGGCGCAGCGGACCTGCGCCTGCCCGCGGGCGCTCGCCGGTGCGATCATGACCAATCCGGCGAAGATCCCGGGGGCCACGCGCGAGAAACTCGCCCTGCTGATCGAGAAATACATGCCCAAGGCCTGAACGATGCGACAAGCGCTGCTCTCGACGCTTCTGGTGGTCGGTGCCCTCGCCTGCCGCAGCGGTCCGACGGAGGAAGATGCGCTGCGCTGGCGCGAGCAGGAGATGGCTCGCGAACGATTGGAGACGGAAGCGGGGACAGTCAGTCCCGCCTGGCAGCATCAGGGTCCGCGCATCGCCCCCGGCGGCACCGGTCCGGCGCGCTTCGCACTGCTGCTGCACGAGGTCTTCGAAGAGCCGCGTGCGCTGGAGCTTTGCCGCACCATCGACGGTTGGTGGCGTGAGCCGGGCAACGAAGGCTTCGAGGCCGTCATGGATCGCCTGCGCAGTGACCTCGACGGCATGGGCTTCGGTCGACTGCCTGAGTACGAGCTGGCGGAGTACAGCACGGAAATGCGCGAACCGGCCTGGACCCCGCTCAGCGGCTCGCTGACGCTGGTCACGAACGCGGCCCGCGAACCGCTGCACGCCTTCGCTGCCGCCAGCGATGTCGATCGACTGCTCCTGCCCAAGGGACTGCCGAGCTGCGAGTGCGAAGGCAGCGTGACGCTCTCACTCGAGACGCTGGCAGCCGGCGGCGTTCTGGTCAGCGCAGAACCGCTCTCGCGCGGGTTGCTGGAGGCGGCGGAGCAGCGCGGAGCCGTGCTGGTGCTCTCGAGCGCGCTGGCGGATTACAACCGCGACCCCTCGCCGGCACAGCGCCATCTCGACGCGATCGCCTACACCAGCTATCCGCGCGGCGCGAAGCTGCCCGCCGCCCAGATCTCCCCGCGCACGCACCAGCGACTGCAAGCCGGCATGCGCGTGCGTTTTGAGGCCAGGACTCGGCTGGAAACCAAGCCGCTGCGCACGCTGGTGGCCACCATCGTCGGCACGCAACGAGCCGATCAGTCGGTGGCGATCGCCGCGCATGTGCAGGAACCCGGCGCCTGCGACAACGCCAGCGGCGTTGCCACGTCGATCGAGTCTCTACGAGCGCTGACGAGCCTGATCGATTCCGGCCGCCTGCGCCGTCCGGCAGCTTCGCTGAGCTTCGTGTTCGGTGACGAGATGGCGATGAGCCGCGTGTATCTCGAGCGCGGCGGACGCAAGGTGCTCGCTGCGATCGCGGCGGACATGACGGGAGAATCGCGCGAACGCACGGGCGCCATCCCGCTGTTGGAACGTTCGCCGGATCCCGCGCGTCGCAGGCAACTGCCGCCCGACGAGCCCAGCGGGTGGGGGGCCGATTCGGGCCGCGGCAATTACGAGAACTCTCCGAACTCCGCGCTCGCGCTGATCGTGCGCATTGCGCTAGGGGACACGGCCTTGGCGGCGGGCGGCTGGCAGACGCGCGAGCATGCCTTCGAGGGCGGCAGCGACCATCAGGTGTTCCTGCGCGCCGGGATTCCGGCCGTGCTGCTGTGGCATTTCCCTGACTTCGCCTATCACACCTCGCTCGATCGCATGGAGCACGTCGATGCCGCCGAGATGCGTCGCATGGGCACTGCGCTCGTGAGCGCGGGCATGGCGCTGGCGGATCCGGCTCCGGGTGATCTGGATCGCTATCTGCGCAGTCTGGCGCTCGAGCAGGATTTGCGGGTGTCGGCGGCCAAGGCGGCAGACGACGAGGAATTGGCGGAGCACTGGCGCGCGTGGCTGCGCAGCTCGCGTCAGTGGCTGCGTACGCTGTGTCTGGGCGAAAAAGCGGGCGAATTGCCCGCAGAAACCGTCACACCGAAGCCGGCCGGACCGTGATCACCTGTTCGCGGCCGCGCAGGAACGGCGCAGCCGGCACAGGACGGCGCACGAGCTCGCCGCCGCAGTTCGAGCAGGTCCAGGCGTGCTCAGCGGCGCACGCATCGCAGTAGGTGCACTCGAAGGAGCAGATGAACGCATTGGGTTCGTCGCGACGCAACGGTCGCGCGCAGGACTCGCAGTGGGGGCGCAGTTCGAGCACGGTGATCTTCCTCGTTTCGCGGTGCGTTCATGCTACCTTGGTTCGGTATTCATGAGGAGGTGTCAGATGCAGGAAGATCAGATGAAGTGGACGCGTCGCAGTGTGTTGGGTGCAGCGCTGGCGAGTGGAACCGCCGCAGCGTGCAGTGGCCTGAGTGCGAGGGAAAACCGCGTTGGCGCGGCTCCTGCTTCCGCAGTGCCTGCTTCCTCAAAGGGCAAGGCGGTGCTCGTCGGCAGCGCCAATGCGCTCGCCGGCATGAAGCTGCACTATGCGAAGCTCGTTGAAGGCGCGGATCCGCTCGATGTTGCCGTCGAAGTGGTCAAGGTCACGGAAGCGGATCCCGACGACACCTCCGTCGGTCTCGGCGGCCTGCCCAATGAGGACGGTGTTGTGCAGTTGGACGCCGCTTGCATGTACGGTCCGCGCCACAAGTCGGGCGGAGTGGCCTGCATCGAGAACATCCTGCACCCCTCTGAGGTGGCGCGCGCCGTGCTGGAGCGCACCGATCATGTGCTGCTGGTGGGCCAGGGTGCATATGAGTTTGCGCGCCAGCACGGCCATCCCCATGTCAACCTGCTCACGGAATCGACCCGCCAGGAGTGGATGAAGTGGAAGGAATCCATGAGCGAGCGCGATGATCGCCTGCCGCCGCCTGCCAAATTGCCATACCAAGGGGCGCTGCTGACGCCCAAGGAACGTGAAGAGCTGGCGTTTGCTCGCGTGCAAGAGCGCGCACGGCTGCAGAAAGAGTGGCGCGAGCGCGTCACGGGCACGATCCACTGCTCCGCGCTGGCGACCAGCGGTGCCGTGGCCTGCATCACGACCACCTCGGGCCTCGCCTTCAAGATTCCCGGCCGCGTGGGGGACTCCGCGATCATCGGAGCAGGACTCTACTGCGACCAGGAAGCGGGAAGCGCAGGTGCGACGGGTCGTGGCGAAGCTTGCGTTCTCGCGAACGGCAGCTTTGCCGTCGTCGAGATGCTGCGTCGGGGCATGGCCCCCCTCGATGCGGGTATGGAAGTGCTGCGGCGCGTGGTGCGGCAGACCCAGCGTCAAGCCCGCTGGCAGCCGGAGCTGGTCGACGACAAGGGCTTCCCCGACTTCGGCCTGCACCTGTACGTGCTGGGCCTTGACGGCACGGTGGCCGGTGTCTCTCTGCGCAACGGCGGTCAGTACGCGGTGAGCGACGCCAACGGCGGGCCGCGTCTGGCGGAGCTTGAGGTGCTGCGCTCCTGAGCGCAGCCGCAGCGTTCAGCGACCGAGCGCGCCCCAGAACTCCTCGCGCGACAGTCCGCCATCGCGGTTCTTGTCGAGCGTGGCGAAGACCGCGCTGAGCCGGACGCTGGTCTGCACCGGTCGCAGCAGGTCCGCCAGTTCAGCCTCCGTGATCCGGCCGTCCGCATCGATGTCCAGGCGGCGGAAGTTGTCAACCGGGCCCTGGATCTGATCCGGAAGCCGGATCGCACCCTCGCGCTCCTCGCGCGGAATGCGCTTGCCGAAGAGCTCGTCAATCGAGCGGGCCTTGGGCTTGCTCGTGCGAGGCAGCGTGGGATCGAGCAGGTGAGCCAGATCCTCCAGTTCCTCGCCCTTGAGGCGCTTGTCGCTGTCGCGATCGAGCTGCGTCATCACCACCTGAGGATCGAGCGTGGCGCGCGGCTGGTTGGACAGCAGCGTCCGCAGTTCCAGTTCGTCGATGGACTTGTTGCCATCGGCATCGAAACGCGTCAGCAGCGACTCGGCCCCCAGTTCGGACTTGTCGGAGGTACCGGCCGTGCGAGGCGCGGGGAAGGCACCGCCGCGCGAGGTGATCTCGATGTAGCGGCTGGCGAACTCCGCGCGTGAAATGCGGAAGTCCACGTCACGGTCAAAGGCGGCAAAGGCCTGCTTGCTGAGCCCCATGGTCTGCTCGGCCTCGCCGTAGAGCACCCAGCCGTTGTGGTCGAGGTCCGCCTGCTCGAAATATTTTCCGGCGACCTCCTCGGGCGATTCCTGCGGCGGCTGTTCCGCGGCGGGAGCCCGCGGAGTTGCGGGCTGCACAGCGGGGGCCGCCGCGGCGGGGGGCGGGGGGGATCCAGCCGGGGGCGTAGCAGCTGGGCGCTGGGATCCCGCCTGAGCGATCACCCAAGTCGAGCCGAGCAGGAGAGTGAGCAGAGACCAACGGCGCATGGCTATGCGCCATTATCGTCACAGTGCAGCGCCTGGGAACAGCTCGCTCGTGAAAAAAGCCTACTTGGACAGGATCGCAAGAGCTTCTTCCACACGCGTGAGGACCAGCGTCTCCATTTCCGGGAGCAGAACCGCATCGGAAGCGCTGCGGTTGGTGTCACTGAACTCCTCGGTGCCGCGAACCTCCTGATACTTCAACCAGCACTCATACTCGGGGAACTCACCGCGCATCACGGGGTAGACGACACCATTGAGCGAGATGTGGATATCGCCGCCCATTTGCCTCGTGAACGCGCCGACATCCTTGACGCCGACCAGCTCACTCTCCTTGTAGCCTCTGCCCTGCGCTTCAAGAATAGTCGTGATGGAGCGGAGGATGAGCAGTGCTTCCGGCATGCCCAGAGCCCAGTCGCGGCGCGGAGCTGCGTGATATTGCGCGAGGGCAGACTCCAAAATCTCCTTGTTGAGCTGTTTGACGGTCTTGGGTTCCGCCGGCACGGTCGCGGGAGTTTCCGATTCCACAACCGGAGGAGCAGAAATCGAAGCAGCCGAGCGAGGACCGTCCACGCTCAATGGTGCGGAGGACTGTGCTTGCGGAGTGCTGCCCGGCCCGGTGAGCGGCTCCGGTGACTCCGTCAGGCGAGGCTCGTTGGAGTTCGGCTGACGAACAGTTCCGATCCAGTATCCGATCATGCCGGCGAGCAGCAAGGCAAAGAGCGAAAGCAGATGTTTCATTTGGGTTGTGACTGAAGTCGTGCGGGAAGCTCGAGGAAATCAGCCGGCATGCGGGCAGCTGCACACGCAGATGATAGATTCTGTGTATACGGGGCTGCCGGCCCCATCACGGATCGTGACGGTGTAGGTTGTTGTCATCCCGCAGTTCGACCAGATGATGCCTGTGCGAAAATAGCTGCGCGTGCAAGCGGTTCCTGCGCCCGGACCAGTAGAGAGGGTGAGGCAGTAATTTGTGTTATGTGCATCCCAAATGAGGTTGATGTTTGCTTTGCAGTAATTCTCCTTGCAGGTTGCGCAAACTGGGAGTGCCTTGCCGGGACGTTCGGTTCCCTGCGCGATATCAAAGGCGAATGAAACGCCTGCAGGAACGCTGCCGGTACCTGCCGGATTCGTAGCTTGGACTCCGCAATCCAGAACGCAATTGTCCTCGGGGGGCGGCGAGATCGCGAAACCCGAAGAAAATAGGAGGGTGGGAATAGAAACTGCGAGTGCGAGATTGGGTTTCATGATTCGGACAATACCCACTACAGGGGTATCTGTCAAGCTGCTTGATTCAGGGCAATCCGATCAGCCGAGGCTGGCCGTCAGCAGGCTCTCCGCAACCCGATCCGCATCCGCATTGGACAGGAAAGGATGCACAGGCAGGCAAATCACTTCGCGAGCCAGTCGCTCCGCGTTGGGGAAATCGCCGGGTCCATAGCCCCATGGCTTCGCCGCTTCCTGAAGGTGCACCGGCGAGGGATAGTGTACCTGTGCGAAGATCGACTGCGCCTTGAGCTTCTCCAGCACCGTATCGCGCGAAACTCCGCCGACGATGCGCACCGTGTACTGGTGGTATGCATGCACCGTGTTGGAGCGGCGCGTGAGCGGAATCACCGCGGCATTGCCCTTCAATGCCGCGTCGTAACGCGCCGCGATCTCCGCGCGGCGAGCATTCCATGCATTCAGGTGCGGCAATTTGCAATTGAGTGCAGCTCCCTGCAGACCCTGCATGCGCGAATTGGTGCCCAGTTCCGAGTGCGTATAGCGCACCGGCGAACCGTGCTCGCGGATGCGCCGGGCCTTCTCGACCACTTTGGCGTGGCGCGAGAGCACCATGCCGCCCTCGCCGCAGGCGCCGAGGTTCTTCGTCGGGTAGAAGCTGAAGGCGGCGGCATCGCCCAGCTGGCCGCAGTTGACGCCATCGCGCGAGGCCCCGTGGCTCTGCGCGCAATCCTCAACCAGGCTGATGCCGCGCTTGTCACACAGCGCGCGGAAGCCCTTGATGTCGACCATCTGACCGTAGAGGTGCACCGGCAGGATCGCCGTGGTCTTCGAGTCGCAGGCGGCGGCGGCCTTCTCGAGATCGAGCAGGCCGGTGTCGAGCTCGACATCGGCGAGACGCGGGGTCGCTCCCATCCACGCAATGGCGCCCGCCGAGGCGAAGAAGGTGAACGGCGAGGTCACGACGTGGTCACCGGGTGCAACGCAGGCGGCGCGCAGCGCGACGACCAGCGCATCCGTGCCGTTGGCGACCGCGACACCGCGCTCGCTGACGCCGCAGTAGGCCGCGAAGGCCTTTTCGAAGGCCTCCACCTCGGGGCCGAGGATGTACTGGCCGCTCCTCAGCACGCGCAGCATGGCCTCCTCCAAGGCAGGGCCGAGCTGCGCGCGCTCGGCAGCGAGGTCGACGGGGGAGATGGGCTTGAGTGCGGTCGCGGGTGCGCTGGTCATGGCACCCGTGATTGTAGCGCTCTCAGTCCTTGGGTGCTCGCAGCACCTTGGCGAAGCACCAGATGGTCAGTCCCCAGACAAAGACGAGGGACAGCGTCATGAAAATGGCTCCTTCAGTTCTCATGTTCGGCTCAGCCTTTCTGCGCGTCTTCCGGGCCGCGCTCCCCGTCGACATCGAGTCCCATTGCGCGCCAGCGCTTCGTTCCGACCGCCGTCATCGCGACGAGGACTGCGATCACGCCCAGCACAAGCAGCACGCTGTTGCGTGCCACGGCGTCCTTGGAGAGACCATCGATCCAGCCCGGCAGCGTCAGCCAGCAGAAGCGGCCGATCGTGATCAGGAGGTACAGCGGGGCCACGTACTTGATGATGAACCAGACGAAACCAGGGATGCGCAGGGCGGCGCCCTCATGAGCCTCGGCCTTGCCGCGCTCGATGCCGAAGATCCAGCCGAAGGCGATCACCTGCACGGCCGCCAGCACGACGATGAGGAACGTGCCGACCCAGTCGTCGATCGTGCCCAGCGCCGTCATGCCGCCGGAGAAGTACACGCACCAGCCCGAGCCGATCACGCCCAGCAGCGCCGTGATCGTGAGCGCCGTCTTGCGCGGCACGCCCAGTGCTTCCTCGATGAAAGCCATCGTGGGCTGATACATCGAGATCGAGCTCGTGATCGCCGCAAGGAACAGCATGAAGAACCACAGGAAACCGAACAGGTTGCCCAGCGGCATGTGCGCGAAGACCACCGGCAGCGTCGAGAAGCCCAGACCGAAGGTGCCGCCGCTGACGGCCTCGGCCGTGCCTGCGATGCCGAGGAACACGACGGCGGCGGTCAGCGTGATCATGCCGCCGAAGCCCACCTCGAAGAGCTCGTTGGTGGCCGATGCGGTCAGGCCCGAGAGCACGAGGTCATCCTTGCGCCGCATGTACGAGGCGTAGTTGATGATCACGCCGAAGCCGACGGAGAGGCTGAAGAAGATCTGGCCTGCGGCGGCGATCCAGGCACCCGGATCGGAGAGCTTGCTCCAGTCCGGATTCCACATGAATCCGAGTCCGTCTGATACCGATTGACCCGGGCCGTGCGAGGGCAGCGTCAGCACACGCGCCAGCACGAAGAGCGCGCAGACCGCCATGGCAGGCATCGCCCACTTGCAGAAGGTCTCGATGCCGCCCGACAGTCCGCGCCAGACGAGCCACAGGTTGACGGCGAAGACGCCGATGAAGACCCAGACGATGGTGGCGAATCCATCGGCGAACAGCACGCCGTGGCCGCTCTTTCCGATGGTGGTTGCGAAGAACTCCTTGGAAGCCAGCGTCTGGGCCGCAGTGTCGGTTGCGACATCGATGCCCAGCGCCGGCGCCCCGGTGAACATCGCTTTGGCGTACTCGATGGCGTAGGAAAGGCACCACGCCTCGATGAACACGTAGTAGAAGGACACGCACAGCGGAATCAGCACGCCGATGATGCCCAGATAGCGGAAGATCGGCCCCTTGCCGATGACACCCATGATCGCAGGCGCCGAGTGGAAGCCCTTGCGGCCGCCGTAGCGTCCCATCGTCCACTCAGCCCAGCCGATCGGAATGCCGAGGATCAGCAGCGCGGCGAAGTAGGGGATCATGAAGGCGCCGCCGCCGTTGTCCGCCGCCTGGCCGGGGAATCGCAGGAAATTGCCCAGTCCGACCGCGGATCCCGCGACGGCGAGGATCACGCCGAGGCGGGATCCCCATTCTTGCTTGGCGCTCATGCTAGGGGGGTGCTCCGTAAAGAGGTGCTTGCGTCCGAGTGGGGAGGCTAACGGGCCGGGCTAGGGGGCGGCAACGCCATTCTTGCCTTCGTATTGGCGGGCTTCCTCGTCGCTGATGCGGGTGATCGTGAAGCCGAGATATCCGTAGAGGATCGAGACGAGCGGGCAGAGCCAGTTGAGGATCGCCCAGGGCGCGTAGCTCATCGTCGAGACGCCCAGCACCGCCGTCATCTGCGCCCCGCAGGTATTCCACGGAATCAGGGCCGAGGTCACCGTGCCGGAGTCTTCGAGGCAGCGCGAGAGGTTCTTGGGGTGCAGGCGGCGATCGAGGAAGGCCTGACGGAACATCCGGCCGGGAACCACGATCGCCATGTACTGGTCGGAAGCCAGCACATTGACTCCGAAGCACATGAAGATCGTCGAGGCGATCAGGGAGCCCGTGCCCTTGGCGAGTCGCAGGATGGCACTGGCGATCGCGCCCAGCATTCCCGAGCGCTCCATGACGCCGCCGAAGGACAGCGCGCAGAAAATCAGCGCGATCGTGCCGAGCATGCTCTTCATGCCGCCGCGTCCGTCGAGCAGCGAGGTGATGCTCTCCTCGGCGGCGAGCCGCACGCCTTCGGAGCCTGCGGGGAAGGGGCTCAGGCTGTATCCGCCGTAGAGCGATGCCACGTGTCCCTGCAGGCTCGTGAGCCAGCCGCCTTCCGGCGCAGGCTGGATCAGCACGCCCATCGCCACGGCCACGAAGGAACCGATCACCAGTGCGGGAATCGCCGGGAAGCTCGTGATCACAAGCCCCAGCACCAGAGCCGGCGGAATCAGCAGCAGCGGCGAGAGCACGAAGCGCTCACCCAGAACCTGCTTGACCGCATCGGTGCGCGCGAACACTTCGGGACCGGCGTCGTGTCCCTGACCGAGGAACCAGTAGACGGCGAGCGCGCCCAGCAGCGCCGGCGTCACGGTCCAGACCATGTGGCGCACATGCTCCATCAGCGTCGCGCCGCTCATCGCCGGTGCGAGGTTGGTCGTGTCGGACAATGGCGACATCTTGTCGCCGAAGTACGCGCCCGAGACCACGGCACCGGCCGTCATGCCGGCATCGATGCCCAGCGTGTGCCCCACTCCGATCAGCGCGACGCCGACTGTTCCCGCCGTGGTCCAAGAGCTTCCGCAGGCCAGCGAAACCACGCAGCACACCAGACAGGCCGTCACCAGGAAGGCACCCGGTGATATGAGATCAAGCCCGTACACCAGCAGCAGGGGCACCACACCGGAGTGCACCCACGCTCCGATCAGCATGCCGACCGCGAGCAGGATCAGGATCGCGGACATCGACACATCGATCGTGTGCCGGATGCCGACTTCGAGATCCTTCCAGGGCTGCTTCAGCACCCAACGCGCGATCAGCGCGGCAACCGTGGTGGCTGCCACCAGCGCGATGTGATTGTCCGCGGAGCCGAAGACCTGCACATTCAGCACCAGCAGGCCGACGAGAACGACGACGGGAACGAGGGAGATGAGGAGGCCGGGGGGGGTGCGCGCTGCGCTCATGGCGCAGAGCCTACCAAAGCGGCCCGCACATCCTTGGGAGTCAGATGTTTCGCGGTTTCCAGTGCCGTCTTGATGCGCTGCACGGCGGCGGAGACATCCTCGGCGGGCCGGATCGCGATCAGCGCGGGCTCCACAACAGGCTCAGGGTATGAGGCTGTCGAGGCGAGGATCACCAGGGGAGCCTGATACTCGCGCGCAAAGCGCTGAATGGCCGCTGCGCAGGCTGCCTCGCTGCCCGCATCATCGAGCACATGCAACTCCACCGTGCGGCCGCGCAGTGTGGCGCCATCCAGCTCGCGCTGCAGCACTTCGAGGGCGCGCTGGCTGGCGGTCGCGTCCTGTCCGCCGAAGCTGCCGACGAAACCCACCGGGAAAGGGCCGCGCTCCTCGCGCGTGTCTTGCGGACGCCACACGCTCGCGGGCCGCTCGCAGGCCGCGATGCATCCGAGGAAAGCCATGAGCGGGAGCACCTTCATCCGAATCGCCTGCCCGCGGCTCGCGCAGGCTGACCGATTCCAGCAGCGATCGAGCCGAGGAACAAGAAGCTGCCTTGAATCGTTCCCCCGACGCGCGGGGCAGGCAGCGCGCGCTGCTCCAGCTCCCACGGGCTGACGAAGACGGTCAGGGGGAACTCGGGCGCGTCCAGCTCCAGCGCCTGGATCTCCAGCCCCGTGATGTCATTGATGAAGCGCGAGACGCTGCGCACGCGCAGCGACAGATCGGCGCAGCCTCCGGGGTTGGAGTCCCCGCGCAGCGGCTCGATCGCGGGCTCATGATCCGCGGCTTCCTGCGCGGTGACGCCCGCGATGTCGAGTGCAAAGCCCGCTGTCTGGATGGCGAGCACGTGGCCGTAATCGATGCTCGCCGGCAGCTTGCGTGCGTCCATCAGGTTGACGCACAGGCGGTAAGCCCCGCGTCGCAGCCGACGTTCGGCCGGGTCGACGGGGGGCGCCACCCAGCTGTGGAGTAGCACATCAAAGGGGGAATCGGGCAGCGGCCGCAGATCATCCACGGCAACGCGCAGGCGGCGCGCGGCGTGGAAGTAGGGCAGCACATTCCAGTTCTGCGAGGGATCCGTGCGGTCCATACGCAGCTCCAGTCCGCCACCCAGAGCGAGCCGGCGATGGTCGCGAGCCTCGCCGCGCCACGGCGCGGGTTCGCCCCGCTCCAGCACATGGCGCACGAGATCCGCCATGGGGTAATCCGGGGGGAAACCGATGCACTCCAGCAGGAAATCCACGGTGCACCAGTCTTGCGCACCCGCGGCGGCGCGTCCATCGGTTGTGCTTCCCTTGGTACCATTCGCCCACCCCCATGCGCGTCCGTGCCGCCTGCCTGTGTCTGCCCTTCGCCCTGCTGGCCTGCCAGAGCGGAGTGGCCCCGCGCATCAGCGAGCCCGCGCCTCAGCGGCTGGAGGCAGCGCTGCGCCAATTCGATCTGGAGCACTACTCGCTCGACATCACGCTGGATCCCAACCATCGCTCGCTGGCGGCCCGCGCCAAGCTGCGCCTGATTGCGCGTCAGCCGGAGCTGACGGCGGTTCAGCTGGCACTGGTTGATCTCAAGGTGCTGGCCGTGCAGGGCGAGTTGTGCGCGCCGGGTGGGTTCGCGCAGGATGAGCGCGGCGTGCGGATTCCGCTACGGCGTGCGCCGGCCGCGGGAGAAGCGCTGGAGCTGGAGGTGGAGTATTCAGGCCAACCCACTCGCGGGCTCTACTTCGCTCGCGAGCGCAGCGGTCAGCCCACGCAGGTCTGGACGCAGGGCGAATGCGTCGAGGTCTCCGGCTGGTTGCCCAACCTGCTCGATCCGGCCGACCGCGCCAGCGGCGAGATCCGAGTGCGCATGCCCGGAAGCTGGCGCGCGATGGCCGCAGGCGTCCGGCTGAGCCGCGAGGAGCAGGGTGAGCAGGCCGTGGAGCACTGGCGCATGGACCTGCCGCATCCTGCCTATCTGGTGACGCTCACGGCGGGTGAGTTCGTCGAGGCGAAGGATGAGCTCAACGGGCTGCCGCTGCACTATCTGGTGGCACCGGAGTACGAGGCCTGCATTCCCTCGAGCTTCGAGCGAACCCCGGAAATTCTGCAGTTCTTCAGCCGGATCACCGCACGGCGCTATCCCTGGCCGAAGTACGCGCAGACCAGCGTCGACAACTTCCACTTCGGCGGCATGGAGAACATCTCGGCCACCACGCTGACCGACCTGGCGCTGGTGGATGAGCTGGCGGCGCGCGACGGCGGCATGGACGGACTGGTCGCGCACGAGGCCGCTCACCAGTGGTTCGGCGATCTGGTGACCTGTGAAGACTGGTCGCAGGCCTGGCTCAACGAGGGCTTCGCGACGTACTTCACGGCGCTGTACACGGCGGAGAGCGAGGGGGAACAGGCCTTCCAGCTGGCCGTGGACGACATGAACCGCTCCATGGCCGAGCGCGCACTCCGGCATCCGCCGCGCGCGATCGTCTGGGATCAGGCGCGCGATCCCATGCAGCTGTTCCTGACGGGCCACATCTATGCCGGCGCAGCTCAGCGCCTGCATCTGCTGCGTGCGAGCATCGGCGATGCTGCCTTCTTCCGCGGAGTGCAGCTGTACCTCTCGCAGCATCAGCACGGCAGCGTGAGCACTGCCGACCTTCTGGCTGCGATGGAGAGCGCTTGCGGCAAGCAGCTCGATGCGTTCTTCGCGCAGTGGTTCGAGACACCCGGTGCGCCAAGCCTTGAGCTGCGCTGGAAGCACGATGCCGCCTCGAAGGTCCTGCTGGTCAGCATCGATCAGACCCATACCGTCGCTGACGGCGTGCCGGCCTGCTTCCGCATCGACACGGAACTTGAGATCGCGGATGCCGCGGGTGTGCGGCGCATCCCCGTGACGCTCGACTCGCGCAAGGAACTGCTCGAGATTCCGGCCGAGCAGGCTCCGCGCTGGGTGCGCTTCGATCCGCGCGGCTACGTGCCCAAGCAGCTGACGGAGGAATGGAGCCTTGAGGCGCTGCTGGCGCTCGCAAAGGACGCGCGCGAGGCACCGGCGCGACGCACCGCGCTGGAGCGCCTCGTGGAACAGCACCGTTCAAGAGCCCCGGTGCAGGAACTGCTGGTCGGGCAGCTGACGCGCGAACCGCTGGGGCGGCTGCGGGCGCTGATCGCGGGCGCGATCGAGCCTTCTGCGGCCGATGCCCGGGCCGCGCTGCTGCAGGCTGCACGGACCGAGGAGGCCGCCGGCGTGCGCGCGGCGGCGCTGGAGCGTCTTGCCGGGCTGCCGCCGGCACCCGAGCTGCGCGAGCTGGCATTGGGAGAGCTGCAGCAGCCCTACAGCTACGCCACTTTTGGTGCGGCCGCCCAGCTGCTGGTGGTTCAGGACGCAGAGCTCGCGCGCGAGCGCCTGCGTGCCTTCGAGTCGCAAGGCGATGCGGCGGGCCGCGCGCAGACGGCGCTGCTGCGTGTCTGGCTGCAGCTGGGCGAGCGCGCGCGTCTGATCGAATGGGCTCGCGATGCGGCGCGTCCGGTGCTGCTGCGCGAAGGCTGCGTGCGCGCGCTTTCGCAGGAGCGCGAGCTGCTGCGGAGTCTGCTGAACGATGCCTCGTTCCGCGTGCGTCGCGCGGCGATCGACGGACTCGATGCGCGCGATGCGGACTTGCTGCGGCCTCGGCTCGCCAGTCCGATGATGCCCGAGGTGATCGCCGTCGAGGCCGCGCTGGCGCGCCGGCCCAAGGGCGGCTGAGATGAGCTGGCTGCGTCTCGTTCGCCCGGAGGAAGCCGAAGGCGAGCTGGCCCGCTCCTACGCGGAAGCGCTGCAGCGCGCCGGTCGCGTGTATCAGATCGTGCAGGCGATGAGCCTCGCGCCGCGCGTGCTCGATGCTTCCATGGCGCTCTACCAGCGCGTGATGTTCGCGCCCTCGGGTTCGGGCATCGGGCTGTCGCGCGATCGGCGCGAATTGCTGGCCGTGGTGGTCAGCCGCACCAACGCCTGCCACTACTGAACGCAGGCTCACCTGTGGGATCTCCGTGCCGAGGTCCGCGAAAGGCTGGGGGCGATGACCGAGGACTGGCTGCGGGCAGTGGCGCAGGACTGGCAGCAGGCCCGCCTGTCTCCTGCGGACATCGCGCTGTGCGCCTACGCAGAGCGGTTGACGCGGACACCGGGTGAAATGCGAGAATCGGACGTGCAGGAGCTGCGCGCCTGCGGCTTTTCGGATCGAGAGATCCACGATGCCGTGCAGGTGATCGCCTTCTTCAACTACATCAACCGCATCGCCGACGCGATCCATGTAGATCTTGAGCCGGAGATGAGCCCCTACCCGCAACAGACATGATCCCCAATGGCATTCCGCGCATCGGCGATCCCGCCCCCGACTTCACGCAGGCCAGCACCCACGGACCCCTGACGCTCTCCACCTGGGCCGAGGGCAAGTGGGTGGTGCTGTTCTCGCATCCGGCCGACTTCACGCCGGTCTGCTCGACCGAGCTGACCGAGCTGGCGCGCCGCGCGGGCGATTTCGAAAAGCTCAACGCCAAGCTGGTGGGCCTGTCGATCGATTCGATCCACAGTCACCTCGCCTGGCGCGAGAATCTGCGTGAAAAGCTGGGCGTCGAGATCGGCTACCCGATCCTCGCCGACCTCGACATGAAGGTCGCGACGCTCTACGGCATGCTGCACCCCGGGGCCTCCGCGACCGCGACCGTGCGCGCGGTCTTCCTGATCGATCCCACCCGCACGATCCGCGCGCTGGTCTACTATCCGATGAATGTCGGGCGCAATGTCGATGAACTGCTGCGCCTGCTCACAGCTCTGCAGGTTGGGGACACGCACAAGTGCGCGCTGCCGGTCAACTGGCGGCCCGGTGACAAGGTGATCGTGCCTGCGCCGAAGACCGTGCAGGAGGTCGAGGAACGCAAGCAGAACGCCGCCTACGAGAAGATCGACTTCTATCTCAGCAAGAAGTCGCTCTAGGGCTTCTGACGCAGCAGGTTCCACGCGCCGGCATCGACCGGCGCGTGCGTGCTCGTGCTGCCATCCGGCCAGCGCACGCGCACACTGCGGATCTCTGAGGCCTTGCCCAGCCCGAAGTGCAGCTCCGGCGCGTTGCTGCCCAGATAGCCCTCGCCCGCGCGCACCGTGCGCACCTGGGTGCCCTGTTCCGTCACGAGCTCCACTTCGGCCCCGATCGCGGCGCGGTTCGCTCCCTTGGATTCCAGACTCACTCCCAGCCAGCGATTCTCAGCGCGCGCGATGCGGTTTTCCAACAGGCGCGCCGGGCCGTTGTTCGCGGTCACGATCAAGTCGAGGTCGCCGTCGCGATCGAAATCGCAGGCCAAGAGGCAGCGGTTGGCAAGGGGTTCCGCCAGTGCGCCGCTCTCGCGCACCTGCGTGAAGCGACCCGCGCCGTCGTTCGCAAACCAGTGGCAGGGCTGGCCCACGCAGATGCCGGTCGATTCATAGTCGGGACTGGTGTAGCCGTTGGCGTAGACGAGATCGAGATCGCCATCGAGGTCGAGATCGCCGAACTGCGCGCCCCAGCCCGTGACGCCCACCGAGGCCTGCGCCAGACCGGCCTGCACCGCGACATCGCGGAAGGCGGAGATGCGGCTCTTGGGGCTGTTGTGCTTCAGGTTGTTGAGGTACAGCGCGTTGGATTCGAGCTGCCAGTTCGTCACGAACAGATCCTCGTCGAGATCGCCGTCGACATCGCCTGCGGCAAGCCCCATGGATCCGCGGGGATCATCGAGGCCCGTGCCCAGCGAGATGTCCTTGAAGCCCGTGCCCTCATTGCGCCAGAAGCGGTTGGGTGAGACATCGTTGGCGAGATACAGATCGCTCCTGCCGTCGCGATCGAAGTCCCACCAGATCGCCTGCATGCCGCGCCCCGTTTCGTCGGTCAGCTTGAACTCCTCGGTGCGGTCCACGAAGGCCAGGTCGCCGCGCTGACCGGCGTGGATCAGCCGGTTCTCCAGATACAGCTTGCGCTCGCCGGGAAACGCGAACGGCAGCATCGCCATCGGATCCTCGCGCTGGTAGCGCTCGAACTCCTCAGGCGGCGGCATCTTGGACTCGTCGTAGAGCAGGTAGGCCGTGATGTAGAGGTCGAGATCCCCATCGCCGTCCGCATCCGCAGCGCTGGCCGCCGTCCACCAACGCTGCACTCCGTGCTGCGGGAGGCGCTCGCTGATCTCACGGAAGTGCGCCTTGCCATCGTTCTCGAATAGACGGCAGACGCCGTAGTTGGCGAGCAGCAGATCGGCATCGCCGTCGCCGTCGAAATCCGCGGCCAGCGCGCCCATGCCGGCACCCTGCGTGGCGAGGCCCGCCTGCTCGCTGATCTGCGCGAAGCGCAGGCCGCCGAGATTGCGGTAGAGCTGGGCGCGCGGCGCCGTGCTGCCCTCGCGACCGCCGCCCGAGGGCAGGAAGATGTCGACGGCGCCATCCCCGTCGAAATCCGCCAGCGCGGCACCCGGGCCCATCGTCGGGCGGATGTCGAGCTGCAGATCCGGGCCCTCCAAGTGCAGGCTCTCGATGCCGGCCTCGCTCGTGACATCCACGAACGGGCCGCCGGTCGCCACCTGCATCGCCGGTCTGGCAGCACCGCCGATGCGCACCACCAGAGTGCGCGACTGGCCTTCCTCAAGCGTGAGCTTCGGCTTGACGAGCCAGCGGGTGCCGCCGACGGCCTCGGCGCTGATAGGCGAGCTTTGCACGGCCTCGGCCTCCACCAGCGCGACCTGATCGACGCGCGCTTCCTCGACGCGGATCCAGGCTGCGGAGGGAGCAGGCGCGTACAGCCGCGCGCTCTCCAGCGTGCGCACGAGCACGTGCTTCTGGCGCTGGCGATTCTCGAGGAACACATCCAGCGGCCCGGATGCAGCCTGACCGTCCAGTCGCGCAAGCAGCGGGATGCGATCGATTTCCCGCCCCGGAGTGGTGATGCGCGGCGGTAGCTCGGCCTGCGAGACGCGGAACAGGCCCTGCTCGACATGGACGATCTCGCTGCGTGCGGCGTGCACGAGCTCTCCGACGGCGAGCACCTGCGCGCCGGGCCAGAGCTCAAATCCGAGCCCCGAGCGCTCCACCTCGGCGCGGGGCTGTCGCTCCCAAAGCGTTGAGGTCGGCAGAACCAGCGTCGTCTCGGCGGACGGCGCGCCGGCCGGGGCGGAGGACTGGGTGCCGGGGATGGCGCCCGCGGTGGTGCTCGCGGCGGTGCTCGCGGCGGCGCACAGGGCTGCGAGCGCAGCGCGGAGCATGGAGCCTCAGAACTTCAGGTCGCGGATCTCGTCGAGCGCGAAATCGATCGAGACTTCCTGATCGATGTTGATGACGCGGCCCGTGCCCTTGAAATGGTTGAAGATCAGGGCGCCTTGAACGATCCGACCGTCACGGAAGTGCAGCGTGACCTTGTCCGCCGTGCGCGCCGACATCAGCATGTCGTAGATCTTGCCGGGCAGCAGTTCGCGGTTCTTCTTGCTGGTGGTGCTCATCACGGGAGTCTCTCAGCTGTGGGTCTGGATGGATGTACGGTTGGGTGCACCGAGCAGCTCGCCCAGATGGGGGACAAGCAGTCTCGACCAGGTTTCGACGTTGGCGCCGGAGTTCACGAGGGATCGCAGCTCCTCGACCGTCACCAGACGGCCTTCCAGCTGGTCTTTTTCGCGCACTTCGACGCTGCCTTCGACGCGCATCACGTGCACGATGCCCAAATGCACCGCTCCCACGCTGTTGCTGTCGTCGTTGATCAGTCCGACCGTGGAGAGCGTGTAGCGTCCTTCGACGCAGAGCTCCTCCTCGATCTCGCGCACGGCTCCGGCGGGCAACGGGTTGCGCAGCTCGCCGCGGGTCAGCGCGGTTTCCATGTCGATCGGGTTGATGTGGCCACCGATCCCGATCGAGTGCTTGTCATGCAGGCGGGCCTCGCCGCCTCCCTTCGTGCGCCGGGTCAGCAGCACGCGCTCGCCGCACACCACGATCGTGTACGGGATCAGCTGCTTGAAGGCCGGGCTGTGCTCGGCCCAGGGGCGCTCGACGAAGAAACCTTCGCGCACCAGCGTGCTCTCGAAAGCGCCTGCCGAGAGGCAGCTCGCCTCAGGGCCGGGGCGCTCGTCGAACCGCATCAACCCGTGGGGGTAGAAGTCAGGGAACAGTGCGGTGCGGGGTACGACGAAGACGAATTCCATTGCTTGCGGGGGGCGCAGCTTCGGAGCGGGGTCCGGTGCAGCCTTTCGAGGGGAAGGAGTGTACGGGAAACCGGCCTTTTCGTCAATTGTTTGGAGCTTGTGAGCCATCCAACCACTACCCATTGGGGTAGGAGACCCTCCAGACCCCGCAGGAACTCGGCGGGGAGCAGAGAGTGACAGGAGAGGCCTTGTAAGCCGGATTCTGTGCCTTCCCAAGGGAAGACGGCAGCCATTTCTCTGGGGCCGCAGTCGCCTGCGGCCTCGAACGACCTACCCGGACGGCGCGACGCGGGTCGTCGCCATGGGCCGTCCCGATTTGGTCTTTCTCCGGGTGGGGTGTGCCGTGCCGGTGGCGTCGCCGTCACCGCGGTGCGCTCGTCCCGCACCGTGTCACCCTTGCCGCCGACCCTCGTCGGGCCGGCGGCGGTTTGATTTCTGTGGCACTTTCCCTGACCTCGCGGCCGGTTGCCGTTGGCAACCACCCTGACCCGTGGAGTCCGGACTTTCCTCCCGCCCTGAAGGGCGAGCGGCTGCCCCGGCCTCTCCTGTCAGGCGGGATCCTAGCACATCCTTGCCGCATGCCTGCACGGGTGACTACCTTCGCACACCATGAGCGGGAGCGAGCCCTTCGTCACCTACCTCGAGTTGCGGGAATCCAACGCCGAAGGCGAGCAGGGTGCCGGACTGTCGCATTCCTCGGCCGGACTGGTGCTGCTGCATGTGCTGGAGCTGGCGGCAGCCGGCGAGCCGCGCGGCGCCGTGACCTGCGTGCATGAAGCGGGCGAGCACGGCGGCAGAGCTCTGACGCTAGCACGCGCACTGGCGGAGAATGGCTGGGCCGTGGCGCTGCCCGACCTGCGCGGCCACGGGCGTTCCGAAGGACCGCGGGGCCATTCCAACGGCCTGAAGGAAGTGCTGCGCGACCTCAAGGATGTGCAGGATCACCTCGCGTATCGGCAGCCGGAAGCTCCCAAGGTGCTGCTGGGGCAGGGGCTGGGCGCGCTGTACGCACTGGCACACGCCTGCGAGCAGGGCGACGGTCTCGCGGGTCTGATCCTGATTGCGCCGCTCACGTCGCCGAGCTTTGCGCTGCCGGAGAAGCCCTCGGGCCTGATGAAGCTCTTCAAGAAGCAGAGCGCGGATGCGGCGGGCAGCATCGGCTTCCAGGCGGACCACTTGACTGCCGTGCAGGCCGAGCGCGAAGCGCGCGCGGGCGATGAACTGGTTCACGATGTGATCACGGTGCGCGCGGCAGAGGAGGCCATGCGCGCCGCGGCGGAGTACCTGCCGAAGCTGCGCCAGCTGGGCGTGCCCGTGCTGCTGATCGCCGGCGATCGCGACCCGCACTGCGAGGTCGCGAGCCTGCGCTCCGCCGCCGGCTCGGCGGGCATCGAGCTGGAGTGCATTGCCGGCGGCCGGCACGATCTGCTGCACGACAGCGCCGCCGCGGATGTCCGCGAGCGCATCGTCCGCTGGCTGGAACAGCGCTTCCCGCGTTAGCGCAGATACTTGCGGTCCTCGACGCGACCGTCGAGCAGGCCAGGCTCGGAGATTCCTCCGCGCAGGATGCCGTAAAGTCCCAGCGACCAACGCGCGGCGCGCGCGTAGTCCGCATCCAGCAGGTCCTGAAAGTCGAGCGTGCGCAGTTCGATCTCGCGCACGCCGATCCACTCCACGCTGCGCGCGAGCTGGCCGGCATGCTCATGTCCGTAGCGCGGGAGGAACTCGAGTTCCGCGGCCTTGGCCAGCTGGGCCTCGAGCTCGCGCGCGCAGCTCGAGGAGACGAAGTGCTCGACGCGGTCTTCCCCGCGCGCGCGGTCGATCAGGAGCGTGTAGCTGCGATCCTTGCGCAACTCCAGCTTCCAGGCGAACTCGCCTCTGCGGTTCCAGGCCCGCGCGCGCAACCAGGGTTCGCGCTGCTCGAGCACCAGCGCCTCCACGCGCGGCTTCAGCTCGGACAGCGCGACGCGGGCCACGCGTCCATCGGAGCCGACCTCAAGGCGCCCCAGCGCTCCGTCCTGCGGCTCAAAGCGCCAGGCGGGCGTGCGCAGTGCCTCCGCTTCGACGGCGCACAATCCGCGGCCGAGCTCCGCCGCGCGCCACAGCACCAGATCGGTCTTCTCGAGGTACTGCTGTTGGAGCGGATCGGTGCTCTCGCCGCGGCTGAGGAAGACGATCACGCTGGCCCCCGGCTGCTCGAGGCTGAGGCTGTATCCGGCGTAGTCCGGCTCGGCGAGCATCCAGACGGCGCTCGCAGGAGCCGCGCCCTTCCAGACGGTCTGGAACTCCAGTCGGGCCAGCCGCGCGCCCTTCTTGGAGCGCGAAACCGCGACGCGCGTGCCTTGGGCTGTTTCCACGGGGAAATTCGCCAGTTCCACGATGCGCGCCTGACCGGCGAGGTCCGCGGAGCGCACCAGCTCGCGCAGCGTCGGTAGCGCGGAGCCCGTCGCGGGCGCGGACTGCAGCAGGCAGGTCAGAAGCAGTGTCAGCATGCAGGTCCATCCTCGCGTGTGCGCTCCGAAGCGCGCAAGTGATCCCGCAGCAGGACCACGGCGCTGGTGCTGTCGCGCAGGCTGCGCGCCTTCTCGCCGTGCAGTCCGCTTTCGCGCAGGATCTCCTCGGCTTCCTTGGTGGAGAGGCGCTCATCGGCGAAGGCCAGCTCCACGGCCGGGAAGCGCGCCGCGAGCCGGGCGGCGAAGGCGCGCACCTCCTGCGCGCGCGGTCCCTCGCTGCCGTCCATGTTGCGCGGCAGCCCCACAAGGAACAAACCCACGCTGCGCTCGTCGAGTTGCTTCCTGACCGCCTCGAGCAGTGCCGGGGAATCGCCTGGTCCGTGGAAGGGCGGCAGGGTATTGAGGCTGATGCCCAGCGCGTCCGCATAGGCCAGACCCGTGCGCTTGGTGCCGTGGTCGATCGCGAGAATGCCGCCTCGACGGGGGAGCGCCATGTCAGATGAAGCGCGGATCGCGCTTTTCGAGTTCGGCGACGAGCGCGCGGACATCCTGAGCGCGCTCGCGCGGGATCACGAGCGTCACCTTGCCGGAGTGCACGACCACCAGGTCGCGCACGCCGAGCAGCGCGATGATCTCGCCCTTGGGGCCGTAGGCGATGCAGTTGGACGCATCCTGCGCGAGCAGCTGCGCGCCGCCTGCGATCACATGTGCGTGCTCATCGGCCGGGTGGACATCGGGCAGCGCGGTCCACGAGCCCACATCGCTCCATTCGAATTCGATCGGAACCACGCGCACGGAGCGGGCCTTTTCCATCACGGCCACATCGATGGCGACGGAAGGCAGATTCGGCCAGACGCGCGCGAGCGTCTGATCATCGCCGGCGCGCAGAATCTGCTCGATGCCGCTCAGCGTGGTGGCTGCGTGCTCGCGCAGGGCGGCGAGGATGCTTGCCGTGCTCCACACGAAGATGCCCGCGTTCCACAGGAACCGGCCGGAGCGCAGAAAGCCCTCGGCGCGCTCGCTGTCGGGTTTCTCCACGAAGCGGGAGACCTCGTGCACCGCGGCGCCGGGGCGCGTGTGCAGGAGATCGCCGCACTCGATGTAACCGTAGCCGGTCGAGGGGAAGGTGGGGCGCACGCCCAGCGTCAGCAGTGCGCCGCTGTCGGCGGCTTCCTCCGCGGCGGCGGCGAGCGTGCGGCGGAACTTCGCCGGCGGACGAATGACGTGGTCGCTCGGCAGCACGATCTGCACGGAAGCGGGGCTGCGGCGCGCGATCTCGGCCGCGGCCCACGCCACGCAGGGCGTGGTATTGCGGCCGACCGGCTCGCACAGCACGTTTTCCGGAGGGAGCTTGCGCAGATGACGGCCGACCAGCGGTGCGTGGACGGCACCGGTCACGACGAGAATGCGTTCCGGAGGAACGAGCCCCTTCAGGCGGTCCACCGTATCGCGGATCATCACCTTCGACCCGCTGATCGGCAGGAACTGCTTGGGCAGCGTCTTGCGGCTTGCGGGCCAGAAGCGCGTGCCTGAACCTCCGGCCATGACGACCGCGTACAACTCGTGCGTGCTCATCGCAGCGCGGATTCTAACGCATCAGAAGCGGGGCGGCAGCGGGGAAAGACCGGGGAGCGGCAGCGCCCGCTGGCGGCGGCCGCGGAAAAGGCCCGTGACCGGGTTCTTGAGATCCACGAAGGGGCGGGCCATGTCGCCGCGGATCTCGACGGACATCAGCCGGTTCTGAATCGAATAGAAGAGCCGCGTGAACGGACCGAGGCGGTCGATCAGCGCATAGCGCAGCTCCAGATCGAAGCTCAGCGCGCCGTCGAAGTCGAGCGTGCCGCGGCTGCCAACCAGCTGCAGAATCGGACTCTCCACGGACATGTCCGTCAGCACGATCCGGCCGTCTGCGATGCGCAGTCGCGACTGCATGTTCTCGAACACAACGGTGCTGTCGAGGCCGAGCTGGCTGAACAGCGCGCGGAAGACCGGGATCGACCACAGCCTGGAATCACGCACGCGCAGTGAGCCGCTGCCCTCGAGCTCCAGCAGCTGCTCCGTGTTGCCTTCCAGCCGCAGCTCCGCGTTGAGCCGGCCCTTGGTCGCGAACTCGGAATCAAACAGCCCGCGCAGCAGTCCGCCGACCTCGACATCGCGCAGGCTGACGCCCAGCTGGAAATCGTACGGCGCGAGCAGGGTGATCGCGAAGCTTGCGCCGCTCATGTGCTGTTCGGCGCCGATCGGCAGCAGTCGGCCGCCTTCCAGGCTGGCGTCCAGATCCTCGATCGACAGCAGCGGTTCGATGTACGAGAGCCGGAACGAGGCGGGACCCAGCACTCGGCCCGCGATGTCGCCGTAGAGCTCGTCAATGCGCGCACGCACGCGCAGCTGCTCGTCTTCGAGGATCAACTGCTCAATGCGCGCGCGTGCGGTGCCGATGCGCAGCGGCAAGCCCAGCTCCAGCGTCGTGTCCACGGGCGTGATGTCGCCGGAGAACTCCAGCCGCGTGCTGCGACCCGCGCCGCCGGCGAGGCGCAGATCGGCACTGTCGATCTCGACTCGACCCTGCAGTGCCAGTTCGCCCAGCAGCGTGTCGAGCGTGCTGGCATCCAGGATGCCTGCCAGATGCGCGCGATCGAGCGGCAGCTCCTGCGCCGCGAGCTGCATGCGCAGCTCCCAGCCGCCGTCCGATGCGCCCGCGTTGAGCTCGCGGACTTCCAGCGCGCTGCCCGCGAGTCTGGCGCCCAGGTCCTGTCCGCGCAGCCGGCCCGCCGCCCAATCCAGGCGGCCCTCCAAGGCGTCAAAGACCAACTGTTCGCCGGCCTCCAGCGTGTTGCCGCGCAATTGGGCGCGGATGCGCAATCCGGCGGGTTGCGCCGGCTCCAGCGCGGCCTCCAGATCGAGCGCTCCCGCCAGACGCACGGCGCTCGGCGTGTCTCCGAGGTTCTGCTGCAACTGCTCGTTGAGCTCCGGTGCCGCCGCATCGAGCCCCGCAGCGAGAATGCGCAGCGTGCCGTCGAATTCGCCGTCCAGCGCAACCCGCGCCCTCTCCTTCCAGCGTGCCAGCAGCGGCGCGGCGCGCACGCGCACACTGCCCTCCTCGGGCAGTTCCAGCAGCACGCGCCCTTCGAGCCCTGTCAGCTCCAGCGGCATGGCGCGCGGCACCAGCCGTGTCTCGCGCGGGCGCAGTTCCAGCTCGCTGTGCGGACTGGCCGCATGCCCCGCGCGCTCGCGCACATAGCGCAGATCCAGCGTGCCGCGTGCACCGGACTCCTCGAGCGCTTCGGCCACGGCCGGAATCTGCGTGCGCAGACTGGCGACGTCCGCACCCTGCAGGGCAAGTTCATCGGCGCGCACGCGCACATGCACGCATTCGTCCGCGGATCCGGTTGTGCTGCGCGGATCGCTGTGCAGATGCGCCGCGATGTGCAGCGCGCGCGCGCTTTCCAGCTCCGCATCGGCTTCGAAGGCCACGGCCACGCCGCCCTTGCCGTCGCTGCGCACGCGCAGTTCGCCGTCGATGCCGCGCACCGGCAGCGGCAGCTCGTCCCAGCGTGCCTCGACGCCCTTCAGCCGCGTGGTGAGTTCGATGGCGGCGTAGGGCATGTCGACCGTGCGGACGAGCCGGAAGCGCGGAGCGAGCGTCCCCCCGCGCGGATCGAAGGGCAGCCAGGTCGTCGCGGCCTCGACGCTGGGTTCCAGCCCGCGCAGCGCCGTGTAGATCGGCTCACCCAGGCTCAGTGCGGAACTTTCGATGACCAGATCCAGCTCGGAGGCGCCATATCCCGGCAGGAAGGGCGGCGCATCGATCGGGTGCGAGCTCACCAACCCGTCGCAGCGCACATCACCGGCCGGTGTGCGCGCACGCAGATCGATCAGGCCCGTGCGCAGCGGACGCAGATTGCCCGGCTCGCGCGCGAACACGACCTTGCCGCTGACCGCATCGGCCGGCAGCGGGAAGCCCTCCTCGCGCCGGCCGGCTTCCGGCCAGCCGAGGTAGGTCATGCCCGTCTTGCCCGCCGGATCGAATTCGAAGGCCAGACGCAGGCCCTGCTCGGCGCTGAGCGCCAGCGGCCATTCGATGCCCGCGAGCAGGTTGGCGCTGCCGCGCGGTGCAAAGCCGCGCCAGATCTCGCGCAGTTGCTCGCCGCCTCCCGCCAGTTCAGCGATGCGCTCATCCAGCGGGATCGAGTCCGCAGCAAGCTGCGCTGCGAGCCGACCCGCGCGCAATTCCGCCGCACCGCGCAGCTGTGCGCCTTCCCATGCGCCGAGCAGGGTCGCGTTGCCCGTCCAGTGCTGCGGATCCAGTGCCGCGGCAAGCTGCTCGGATTCCAGCGCGAGATCCAGCTCCAGTGAAGAAGCGGTGAGGCGCTGCATGCCGCGCGCCAGCACGATGTCCGCCTCCTGAACGCGTGCCCGCACGCGCGCACGCACTCCGGAATGCATGCTGAGCCGGCCCGTCACATCCAGCGTGCCGCGCGGCTGCCACGCCTGCAGTTGTTCCAGCAGCCGGCCTTCGGGCAGGTAGGCCAGGCTCAGCGGAAGAGCCGCACCCGCGAGCTCGATGTCGAGGCCTTGCTCCGCGGCGGCGTACTGGCCCGAGAAGTACAGCTCGCTCGCGCGTGCACCGTCCGGCGAGAAGCGCGGACGCAGCCGGCCCTCGAAACGCAGCAGATCACCGTTCTGAAATGAACCGCGCGCATCGAGGCGGCCCAGCGGCAACCGGCCCCAACGGTGCGAGGCCAGCGCCAGCTCCATTCCTTCGACACGCAACGGAAAGTCCGCGATCGACTGCAGCGTCGGACTCGAACCGCCCTGCGGGGCGCGCTCTTCCAGCCATGTGCGGCCCAGTTCGGCGCTGCCGCCGCGCGCCGTCGCACCCGTGATCCGGAAGCCGCGCTCGAAGTCGAGATTCCATTCCAGTTCCAGCTCTTCAATGCGGATCCGCTCAGGGGCCTGGCCCACGACGAGCTCGCGGATCACCAGGCGCGCCGGGAACAGCCGCACGCCCGCATGTTCCATGCTGATCGGCCGTTCACCCAGCGCCGTCCCGGTCGCGCTGCGCGCAATCGAGGTCAGCAGGCCCGTGGCCTCGGCACCGAGCAGCAGCACCAGCAGCAGAAACGCGATCCAGCCGCACAGGAGCACCAGGCTCCAGCTGATCGCGACGAGTGAACGCAGCAGGCCCAGCATGGCCTCAGCTCGTCGGCGGCGGCAGCGGAACGCGGAAGCTCGCCTTGGGGCTGCGTTCGCGCTCTAGCGGGCGCGGATCGCGCTGCGAGGGAATCGTCAGATCTTCTCCGCCGACGTACAGACGCTGCACGCGCCGTCCGAATGAGCAGGTGATTTCATAGGGGATCGTGCCGGCTTGGCGCGCAAGATCCTCGACGCTGATGCTCTCGGCGCCATCCTCGCCGATCACGGTGACGCAGTCGCCGACGCTCGCGCCGGGCACATGGCCCACATCGACGGTGATGTAGTCCATCGACACGCGGCCGACGATCGGCGCGCGCAGGCCGCGCACAAGCACTTCGCCGACGTTGCCCAAGGCCCAGGGCAGCCCGTCGTGGTAGCCGATCGGCAGCGTGGCGATGCGCGTGGCACGCGGAGCCCGCCAGGTCGATGAGTACCCGATCGGCGTGCCCGCAGGCACATCCTTCAGGAACACGATCTGCGTGCGCAGGCTCAGGATCGGCTGCAGGCGCTGTGCCGCCGCGAGATCGCCGGGCAGGATGCCGTAGGCGCTGATGCCCGGGCGCACCGTGTCGTAGAGCGGCTTGAGGCCCGTGAAGATCGAGGCCGAGTTGGCCATGTGGATCCAGCCGCGCAGCAGATGCTCCGCGCGCGCTTCGCGCAGCACTCCTTCGAACAGGCGCGCCTGCTCGCGCGTGGAGGCCGAGAGTGCGCCATCGGAGGCGCTGACGTGCGTCATCACACCCGCGAGATCGAGGTTGGGGGAACTGCGCACCAGCCGCAGCAATTCCAGCGCCCGCGCAGGCGGTACGCCGAGGCGTCCCATGCCGGTGTCGACGTTGAGATGGACCTTGGCGCGCACGCCCATCGAGCGTGCGAGACTCTGAATCATCGCGGCGCGATCCGTGGAGTGCAGCACGATGTGCACCGAGTGGCGCAGGCAGTCGGCCGCTTCGCTGTCGATGATCGTGCCCAGCACGAGGATCGGCACGCGCACGCCGCTCTCGCGCAGCTCCAGTGCTTCCGCGCTCGTGCCCACGCCCAGTGCATCGATGCCGCAGCGCAGCGCGTGGTTGGCGATCGCCTTGGCGCCGTGTCCGTAGGCATCGGCCTTGACGACGAGGATCACGCGCACGCCGGAGCCGGCAGTCAGCCGGATCTCGCGCAGGTTGTGTTCCAGCGCATCGAGATTGATTTCGGCCTTGACCCGGTAAGCGTCCACGCGCGCCCGAAGGTAGGGGGGCCGAAGGCCGTTTTCCAGAGCGCGCTAGCGCCGCCGCTCGGTGACGGCGAAAGGTCTCAGGTACAGCGGTTCGAGCCCGGCGGCGGGGACCGCAGGCTCCTTGGCGGCGCGGCATCGCGACAAGGCGCCCAGCGCCCCGGCTCGCGGCACCGCATCCGACCCGAAGATCCGCGGACAACCCTGCACGCGCTCCTGCGCCTGCGCAGGAGTGAGTACGCACAGCGGTTCGAGCGCCGTCACATCATCCGCTTCGCGGCGATAGCGGGCGTAGTACCAGCCGCCCGCCCGGGCATCGATCGAGACGCAGGCTTCCTCACCCGGCGCAAGCTCGCCGTAGGCATGAGCCTCGAAGGAGCACACGCCGCGCAGGCTGGCGCCCTGCGCCAGCGCCAGTCCTTTGGCGCAGGCGAGTCCCACGCGCAGCCCGGTGTAGCTGCCAGGACCCAGGCCGACATGGATCACGCGCAGGCTCGACGGCGCCAGCCCCAGAGCCCGCATGCGCGCATCGAGCAGCACGAGCAGATCGGAGGCGTGGGCCTGCTCGGCGCGCAGCGAGTCCTCGATCCACTTTCCATCGACGAGCAGCGCCAGTGAGGCCTGCCGGGTCGAACTCTCGATCGCGAGCTCGACGCTCACTCAGGCTCCGATCGCCTGCTTCAGCTCGTCGGCGATGCTCATGGCCTGCGCGCGGATCAGAGCCTCCTCGGGGCCCTCGACCATCACCCGCGCCAAGGCCTCGGTGCCGGAGTAGCGCAGCAGCACGCGTCCATCCTCGCCCAGCGCGTTTTCCACGGCCTTGACCGCCGCGCTGACGCGCGCGAGCGTCGTCAGCGGCGGCTTCTCGCGCACTCGCACGTTGATCAGCACCTGCGGGAAGGCGCGGAAGGCTCCCGCCAGCTCCGATAGCCGCTTGTTGCGCGCGCGCAGCACGCGCAGCACAGCCAGCGCCGTGTAGAGTCCGTCGCCGATGTAGTGGTTGTCCGGTCCGAAGACGATGTGACCCGACTGTTCGCCGCCGAGGCGCAGTCCGTCGCGCCGCAAGGCCTCGACCACGCGTCGATCGCCGACATCGCAGGTCACGATGCGCGCACCGACATCCCGCAAGGCGCGTGACAGGCCCTTGTTGCTCATCACCGTGGCGACGATGGCGCCGCCCGTGAGCGCGCCGTTGCTCGCCAGCTCGCGCGTCAGGACCGTCAGAATCCCGTCGCCGTCGACCAGCGCGCCATGCTCGTCGATCAGCATGCAGCGATCGCCGTCGCCATCGAGCGCGATGCCCAGCTCGGCCTGCTCGGCGAGCACCTTCGCCGCCAGCGGACCGGTGTGCGTGGCGCCGCACTCGCGATTGATGTTCGAGCCATCCGGCGCGCACGCGAAGGCGACCACCTCGGCGCCCAGCGAGCGCAGCACGCCCGGTGCGATGCCGCTGCCGCCGCCGTTGGCGCAGTCGAGCACCAGCTTGCAGCCGCGCAGATCCAGACCCTTGCCGACCGTCTCCGCGAGGTGAGCCGCGTAGTGGCGCGCGAGCTCCGGATCGAAGCGCACGGCCTCGATCGTCGGCTCCGCCCGTGGCTGCGCGTGCAGTTGCTCCTCGATGCGCAGTTCCAGCTCGTCGCTCAGCTTGTCGCCCGCCGCGCTGAACAGCTTGATGCCGTTGTCCTCCGCCGGATTGTGCGAGGCGCTGATCATCGCGCCCAGCTCGACACCCTCGGTGCGCGTCAGCCAGGCCAGGCCCGGCGTCGTGATCAGGCCGGCGCTGCTCACGGCGTAGCCGCGCTGTGCCAGACCCGCTGCCAGCGCGCGCTCCAGCTCCGGCCCGGAGCGGCGTCCATCGTGTCCGATCAGTGCGCGCCTGCCCGGCATGACCTTGCCGACTGCCAGGCCCAGTGCGCTGACCGCCGGCACTGCCAGCCAGCCATCGCCCGCGCGTCCGCGGATGCCATCCGTGCCGAAGATCCGTGCGTTCCCCACGCGCGCATCGTGCAGGTCGCCGCGCTCGGAAACAAGGCCCGCGCAGGCTAGTCTCGCGTCCATGAAGGTCGCACTCCTGCTTGCCTGCACGCTCGCTGCCTGCGCTGTTTCTCCCGACCGTCATGCTGCAAAGCCAAGCTCCGGCAAACTGCTGATCGTCGGCGGCGGTCTGGACAACGACACCGCGCCGGTCTACCGGGCATTGCTAGAAGCGGGCCGCGGACCCGTGCTCGTCGCCACGGCGGCGACCGGCCCGCAGGAGGACGAGGCGGTCGACAAGACCGAGGCGCTGCTGGCGCATGATGCCGCGACGGAGGTGATCGTCCTGCGGCGTGAGACCGGCGATGCGCAGACCATCGACGCGCTGCAGCGCGCGCGCTCGGTCTTCTTCACGGGCGGTGATCAGCAGCGCATTGTCGATCGCTATCCTCCCGGTCCGGTGCGCGAGGCCTTCCGCGCTTTCGTGCAGCGCGGCGGCACGCTTGGCGGCGGCAGCGCCGGCTGCGCCATGCTTGGTGAGCGCATGCTGCTCGGCGGCCGCAGCGCACAGGCGCTGGGCATCCCTGCCAAGGACGAGGATGGCTCCGAGCGGGTGCTCGGTCCGCGCATCGGCTCCGGCATGGGTTTTCTGCCGGGCGTGCTGACCGATTCACACTTCTTCGAGCGCGATCGACTGGGTCGGCTGTGCGCAGCGCTGGTGCAGGGACCGGACAAGCTGGGGCTGGGCGTCGGCGAGGACGCGGCCGTGGAGGTCGATCTCGCAGCGCGCACGGTGCGCGGGCTCACCTGGAGCGAGTCCCTGCTGATCGACGCGCGTTGCGCACGAGCCGAGGGCGGCCGATGGGGACCGTTTGTGGCGCAACTCGTGGGCGAGGGTGAAACACTTGCGCTCGGCGGACTGTGCGACCAGCCGCCGGAGGTGCTTGCGGAAGCCGCGGCGACCCGCATCCCCGTGGTCGAACCGGGGCAGAACCGACAGCTTTCCTCCTGGCGCCTGTTTCGCCGTGCGCGCGACGGGCAGGAGCTGTTTGAATGGCACAGCGATGGCTGGAGCGTGCGGGCGCGGGGCCTCGGCGATGGCCGCCGAGTGCTCTTCGAAGTGCGGCGCTAGCCTGCGCCGGCGCTGAGCGCGGATTCCACCAGCCAGGCCTCGCGCAGCGCACGCACATCGTGCGTGCGGATCACGGCGGCGCCCTGACGTGCGGCGTGCAGCTCCGCGGCGAGCGTCAGCGCCGCGCGGTCCTGCGCCGGCGGAGCGATGCGGCCGCTGCTCTCGACAAGCTTGGCGAGGAATGACTTGCGCGACACGCCGACCAGCAGCGGTGCGCCGAGCTCCAGCAGGTGCGGCAGCCCGCGCAGGAGCGCCAGATTGTGCTCGAGCGTCTTGCCGAAGCCGATGCCCGGATCGAGCAGGATGCGCGAAGGCTCGATGCCGGCATGGATCGCGGCTTCGCGGCGCTCATCGAGGAACGCAGCCACCTCACCGAGCACGTTGTGGTAGCGCGGCTCGATCTGCATATCGCGGGGACGGCCCTGCATGTGCATCGCGCAGTACTGGGCACCGCGACGCGCAACCAGCGGCAGCATCTGCGGATCGTGCACGCCCGCCTCGATGTCGTTGACCAGGCTGGCGCCCTCGTCGAGCGCTGCGGAGGCGACCTCGCTCTTGGTGGTGTCGATCGAGATCGGCACGCGCACGGCGCGGGAAAGCGCGCGGATCACCGGCAGGATGCGCGCGCGCTCTTCCGCGGCGGAAACGGAGAGCGCACCCGGCCGGGAGGATTCGCCGCCGACATCGAGCCACTCGGCTCCATCGGCGATCAGCGCGTGCGCATGCTCCACGGCCCGCGCCGGATCAAGAAACAGCCCTCCGTCGGAAAACGAGTCGGGCGTGACGTTGATCACGCCCATGATCGTGATGCGTCGCATGGAGGGACGCACAAGCGGCCTCTCAGGCCGGCGACAGGCCCGGCGTGCCGGGCAACTCTCCGCCCTGGGTGCGTGCTCCGGGGTTTGCCGACGCGGTACCCGCAGGGCTCGCTGCGGGAGCGGTGGCGCCAGGACGCTGCGGCGGGGGAGTCGGGCGCAGGCTGTCGAGGCTTTCGCCGGCGAGGATGCGCTTGATTTCCATTCCGCTGATGGTTTCCCAAGTCAGCAGGGCCTGCGTGATGCGCTCCATCTGCTCGGTGTTCTCGCGCACGATGCGGGCCGCGGTCTCGTAGGCTTCCTTGAGAATGCGCTCGATTTCTTCGTCGATTTCGCGCGCCGTCTGTTCGGAGTGCCACTTGCCGCTCGTGAGCTCGGTGCCGAGGAAATCGGAGCCCTGGCGCTCGGCGTAGTGGATCGGGCCGACCTTGTCGGACATGCCCAGTTCCGTGACCATCGCGCGCGCCAGCTCCGTGGCGCGGCGGATGTCATCCGAGGCGCCGGCCGAGATGTCGCCGACGAACTGCGCCTCAGCGACGCGACCGCCGAAGGCGACCGCGAGTTGTCCGAGCATCTTCTTGCGCTGGAAGTGGTAGCTCTCCTTGTCGGGGAGCATCATGGTCGTGCCCAGCGCGCGTCCGCGCGGCACGATCGTGACCTTGTGCGGCGGGTCGACATCCGGAATCATCGCCGCCACGATGGCGTGTCCCGCCTCGTGGTAGGCGGTGACGCGACGATCCTCCTCCTCGATCGACTTGGAGCGCTTCTGACGGCCGTAGCGCACCTTGTCGCGGGCCTCCTCGAGGTGCTCCATCGTGATCTCGTCCTTCTTGGCGAGCGCGGCCATGATCGCGGCTTCGTTGGCGATCGCGGCGAGATCGGCGCCGGAATAACCGGGCGTCGAGCGCGCGAGCACCGCGGCATCGACGTCTGCGGCGGCCTTCACCTTCTTGAGGTGCACGCGCAGGATCTCCTCGCGTCCGGCGAGGTCCGGCAGGTCGATCACGACCTCGCGGTCGAAGCGACCGGGGCGCAGCAGC
>SYGM01000187.1 GCA_005799545.1 Planctomycetia bacterium
CCTTTCTCGTGGCCGAACAGCTCCGCTTCCAGCAGAGTTTCCGGCAGCGCCGCGCACGACAGCGCCACGAAGGGCCCCTCGCGCCGCGCCGAGAGGCCGTGGATCGCACGTGCAATGCGCTCCTTGCCGGTGCCGCTCTCGCCCTGGATCAGCACGGTCGCATCGCTCGGCGCGACCGTGCGCACGCGCTCAAACACCGCGCGCATCGGATCGGACTGGCCGACGATGCCCTCCAGCCCGGCCGGCGGCAGCGCGGCCTTGAGTGCCCTGTTCTCGCGCTCCAGCGCCAGCAGGCGCTCGTGCGTGGCGAGCATGCGCACAATGCTCTCGTTGCGGAAGGGCTTCTGGACGTAGTTGACCGCACCCAGACGCATGGCCTCGACGGCGGACTCCACCGTGGCGTAGCCGGTCATCAGGATCACCGGCCGATGCGGTGCGAGCGCCAGCGAGCGCTCGAGCACGCTCATGCCGCCGCTGCCGGGCATGCGAATGTCAGTGACCACGGCATCGGGGGCTTCGCGCTCCAGCAGCGTCAGCGCTTCCTGGGTCTGGGTCGCGAGCAGCACGGTGTGACCGGCGGCACTGAGCGCATCCGCGAGCGTCTCGCGGATCGTGATCTCATCTTCGGCCAGCAGGACGCGCATCGCGGGCCCGGAAACGTTCAGCGCGAAAAGGGCTCGCGCAGCACCATGCGGCCCCCGCCCTGCGCCACGGCCTCCGCCAGCGCGGCTTCGGCGAGTTCCAGCAGCACATCGTGAAACAGAAGCTCGCCGACCAGCGTGCTGATGCCGACCGAGAGGCTGATGCGCGGCTGCTGGCCGCCCACCGACAACTCCAGCAGCGCCGCCGACTCGATCAGGCGCGCCGCGAGAATCTGCGCCCCGCCGACCGGCGTGTGCGGCAGCAGGATCACGAAATGATCATCCGCCATGCGTCCGATCAGGTCCGAAGAGCGCGTCTTGCGCCGCAGCAGTTCCACCACTTCGCGCAGCACCGTCTCCTTGAATTCGAAGCCGTGCGCATCGCGCAGCGAGTCCAGACCATCTACGCACAGCGCCAGCACGCAGAGCGGGTACTTGTAGCGCGCCGCGCGCGAGAACTCGGTCTTCGCCAGATGCTGGATCTGGGCCAGCGAGTACAGGCTGCGAGGCGTGGAACTCGCGGAGGAAGACGAAGGTTGGCTGCGGCGTTCGCTCATGTCCGAAGGTCCCGCTCTTGTACCCAGTGGGCAGGCGGAAGTCACGGCAGGCACGACTTTCGTAGCCAGCCCCCGGCCGGGGGACTATCCTCTCCCTAGCCATGCCGACGCTTTCCTTCTGCCTTGCGTTGCTTCTCCAACCGGCCAGCCTTCCCGCACGGCTCACCGCGCCAGCACCCATCACCGCGCCGGAGTGGGTCAGCCTGCCACTGCCCACCCTGTGCCTGCCTCCGCCCGCCGTGCAGACGCTGACGCGCCGCGTCGATGCGCCGCACATCCTGCTGCCCGAGCCGGAGGCGCAAGCCGATCAAGCCTCCAAGGGCAGCACAGAGCTGACGCGCCTACCGATCGGCATCCTCACCCGGCAGCTCGAGGAGTGCGCGCGCGCTGCGGGCGGCAGGCTCAGCCTGCAGCCCAGCGGTCCGGAGCTGTTCGCCGAGGGCGATGCGGCCGGCATTGCGGCGGCACGCGCCTGGCTCGCCGATCTGGAGGCCCAGACCGCCGCGCTGGCGGTGGAACTCACCGTGACGCTGGTGCACGAAGCAGGCCAGCCAGGCATCAGCGAGCGAGCGCGCATGATGCCCGGCGACTGGATCAGCTTCGGCAAGCGCACGCTGCGCGAGTTCCTGGGCGACTTCAATGTCGAGGTCGCTCAGGACAGCGGCGCGGCGGAGCCAGCGCTGATGCACGCGCTGGAAGGCATCACGCTGGAGCTCTCGGCGCGGATCTTTGACAGCTCGCGCGCGATCGTGCTCGTCGGCGCGCTGGATGCCAGCCGTCTGGAATCGAAGGAGTCCTTTGATCCGGGCACGCTGGATCTGGGACAACTCGAGCTGCCCCGCCTGCGTGTGGCGACGCTGTGCTTTGCCGACGTGGTCGCCGACGGCGGCAAGCTGGAGCTCACGCTGGAGCTGCCCGGCAGCCAGCAGCCGCTGCGACTGAGCGTCGAGGCCCGGCGCAGTGCGGCGGCCGCGGGAACGGCCGCCAAACCGGATCAGGGAGGAGCTCAGGACAAGCGCGGCTGGCAACTGGTGGATCTGTCCGTGCTCACCACCCCTGCCCAGCTTCTGCCAGCCACGGTCTTCGGCGCGACGCTCGATGCGCAGCTGGAGCGCAATCTGGCAAGGCCGCGCGAGACGCATATCGAAGCCGGCGCGATTGCGAGCTGGCTGACGCGCGACAAGTCCAGCTCGAAGCTGTTCAGCTCGAGCAGCGGCTCGCAGTCGATGTTCACCGACAGCCTGCTGTTCCTGCCGCGCGCGGACCCCGAGGGCATCGCGCAGGCCCGCAGCCTGCTGGCGGCGCTGGAGACGACGCGCCTGCAGGGCGGTCGCGTGCGCATCCAGCAGCAGGGCCTCAAGGCCGACTTCCCAGTGCTGGCGAGCGAGCCTGCGCGGGTGCGCCACGGTGTCGAATTCACGCAGCTGTGCGATTACGACCTCGAGATCGCCGGCCAGACCTGGATGCCTGATCCCAAGGTCGCGATCTGCTTCGACGGATTGGTGCTGGACTGCACCGGCGTTGCCAGCGGATCCGCGCACCTGCTGGCTCTGTGCAGCGAGGGCCTCGATTCGCGCACGCTGCCCCGCAAGGATGCTTGGATGGGCGCCCTGCAGGCCTTCCAGCGTTCGATCCGCACGCGCCACTGGCTGCAAGGCACGCAGCCGCTGCAGCACTTCGACGGCAACGCGCGACTGGAGACAGGATTCTCCCCTCGCTGACCGATATACTCCACGACACGCCCCCTTGAAGCTCGGCCTCCACCAGTCCGCCCGGATGGAGCAGCGACTCCTGCAGTCGCCGCAGATGATCCAGGCCATGCAGATCCTGCAGCTCTCCAGTCAGGAGCTGCAGGAGCGCATCGAGCAGGAGCTGGTCGAGAACCCCTTCCTAGAGACTTCCGAGACCAACCCGGGCGAAGAAACCCAGCTGACGAGCCTCGCCGACGAGCTGCATTCGCTGGCCCACCGCCGAGACGAGCGCTCGCGAGTGAGTTCCACCGGACTGGAAGACTCCGACCGCAAGCTCGAAGCCATGGCCAACACTCCCGATGCCGGCCGCACGCTGGCTGAGGAGTTGGGCGCGGAGCTGGCGTTCCTCGAGCTCGATGAGCGCTCGAGGGCCATCTGCGAGCTCTTGCTGCACTCGCTCGATGAGCGCGGCTACCTCTCGAGCACCTTTGAAGAACTCGCCCGCGAGTCGAGCCACGAGGGCGAACCGCCCGTCACCGTGCAGGAAGTCGAGCACTGGCTTGCCGAGCTGCGCCACCTCTCGCATCCGGCGATCGGCGCGCGCGATCTCAAGGAATGCCTGCGCCTGCAGCTGACGGCCTCCGGCTACGACGATCCGCTGCTCACCAGCATCGTCGAGGAACATCTCGAGGATCTCGAGCACAACCGCCTGCCGCGCATCGCCAAGGCCACCAGCCACTCCATCGAGGACATCAAGGAAGCCGTCGAGGTGCTGCGGCGCTTCGATCCGCACCCGGGCTCGGGCTACGGCGACAGCCGCGCCGCCGTGATTCTGCCCGACGTGATCGTCGAGGAGCAGGATGGCGACTACCAGGTGCGACTCGAGCGCGCCCGCGCCCCGCGTCTGGTGCTCTCCGAGGCCTACAAGGAGTTCCTCAAGAACCACGCCAAGAACGGTGACAAGCAGGCCGCCGCGCGCGACTGGATCAAGAAGCGCATGGAGTCCGCGCGCTGGTTCATCGAAGCCGTCGAGCAGCGCGAGCACACCCTCGAGCGGGTGGCCAAGGCCATCTTCGCGCGCCAACGCAGCTTCCTCGACAAGGGGGTCGAAGGACTGCAGCCGCTGCGCATGCAGGAGATCGCCGACGAAATCAAGGTGCACATCTCGACGATCTCGCGCGCCGTGGCCGGCAAGTACGCGCAGACCCCGCGCGGCATCCATCCGCTGAAGTACTTCTTCACCAGCGGCACGACCAGCGAGACCGGGATGAGCGCCAGCCAGCAGTCGATTCAGCAGAAGATCCGGCAGTTGATCGAGACCGAGGATCCCGCGCACCCGCTCTCGGACGAGGATCTGGCGCTCAAGCTCGAGGAGAAGGAGCAGATCCGAATCGCGCGCCGCACGGTCACGAAGTACCGCAAGGCGCTCTCGATCCCCTCCTCCAGCGAGCGCAAGCGCTTCTGATCCGGCGCGCTCAGCGCACGATCTTGTCGGCGGGGAGTCCGAGCTTGTGCAGGTGATTGAAGAGCCAGCCTTCTTCCTGAATCATCGAATCCAGCTCGGGGTGCGAGTCCTTGGTGATGTTCACGATCTTGTAGCTGACCCCCTTGGGGCCAAGGCCCATTTCAAAGCCGAATGAGACCGGCGTTCCCGGCGGAGCATCCTTGCGAATGGCCTCGGGCGGCAGTTTCTCACCCTCGGCGAGCTCGTAGGTATCGTAGAAGCCGTCCTTGAGGCACTGTTTGAAGGCCTTGTCCCGCTCCGTCATCATCTTGCGCAGCAGGAGCACTAGACGTCCTGCTTTTGCATCAGCGTCAAGTCCGCGTATTTGGCCTCGAACTCAACCGGGTCGCAGGAAAGCACCCGTCTGGCGACAAAGGCCTCGATGTCAAAGGCAGCGGGCGGCGGCTCATCAGAGGCAATTGACGAAGTCCTGTAGGAGAGATCTGCGGGTGCGGGTACGGCCACGGGTTCCCTGTCCGCAACCAATGTGCTCGCGGGGGACGGGGATGCGAGCATCGGAGCGGTCGGGGCCGGGGCAGTCGATAGATCTGCCTCCGCAGATCGCGTCGGTGCTTCCGCTCCGCGCAGTGCCCAACCGATTCCCATGCACAGGCAGCATAAAATCAACAGCGATGAGATCTTGATCATGGGCCCCTTGATCAATGACAAGCACCGCAAGTAAAACTGAACTCGCACCCACCACAATCAGCGATTTGCATCATTGTTGCCGTGCCGGTGGCTACACATAGGTGCCCCACCAAAGGTCTCGCGCAGAGAGCATTGGGATCCATGATTAAATCTGCGGGCGTGCAGAGACGATTCGATCCTGCTCCGCCTTGCGGCAGCGTGACGGAGGGAATGGCGAGTGCGATGGGAAATGTTGCCAGAAGAAATGCGAGTTTCATTGGGAGGGGTACGAGAATTAAATCAGACCGAGGCGGGATTGCCTACGAGCTGTTGACTTGCATGCTGCGAGCTCGCGACACCTTGTCAAGCGGGTAAATCCAATGCATTCCCTGACCTGCCGATCGTGCCCTCATCGCCATGACGAGTGTGCGTGCTGGATTCCTGCCGCCCGGGGCTGTTACAGTCCCCCTCCATGGCGACAAAAGCAACGGAACTGCGCAAGGGCATGGTCATCGTCGGCGAGCGAGGCGCGCTGCTCCTGATCACCGAGTACTCACACCACACCCCCGGCAACCTGCGCGCGGTGATCCACCTCAAGGTCCGCAACGTCCAGACCGGCGTCACGACCCCCATGCGCCTGTCGTCCTCTGACGCCTTCGATGTGGCTTACCTCGACCGCAAGAAGTGCGAGTACCTCTACAAGGACTCGACTGGCTACGTCTTCATGGATCAGGAGTCCTATGAGCAGTTCCCGCTCTCGGAAGAGCTGATCGGCGACAAGATGGGCTATGTGCGCGACAACACCGTGGTCGATGTCACCTTCCACGAGCAATTGCCGATCGGCGTCGAACTGCCGCCCACGGTGACGCTCAAGGTGATCGAGGCCGAGCAGGTGGTCAAGGGCGACACGGCCCGCAACCTGACCAAGGACGCGGTCGTCGAGACCGGACTCAAGGTGCGCGTGCCCGCCCACATCAAGGTCGGCGAGGACATCCGCATCAAGACCGAGGACGGCGAGTTCCAGGGCCGCGCCTGATAGAGCGCCCCTGACAGAGCGCCCCGGCTCATCACAGCCCGCGCCGGTTCCAGCCCACCGGCACTAGCGCCGGTAGACCTCGACCGAGAGGTCGCGACTCTCGACCATCAGTGGCCAGGCGCGCACCGCGCGGCATTCCTCCGCGAGGAAGCGCTCGAATTCCGCTCGCTCGGCGGGATTCCACTCTTCGAGCTGCCTGCGGTTGAAGACCAGCCACAGGCCGCGACCGCTGTCAGCCCAGGCCCGCACCTCGGAGGGATTGAAGCGCGAGAGCACGCGCAGGCGGCCGGACTCGCGCAGATCGCTGCTCCGGGGATCGAGATAGAACTCACCCACCGGTCCTTCCATCGCCAAGATCAGATCGGTCTCGCCGCGCTGATCCCAGACATATTGGAAGGCTTCGCGCCAGTGCGGACGCTCGCCGTTGCGCACAGTGAAGTAGAGCACCGTGCTCGCCAGTCCAGGCAGGGCCAGCAGCCCCAGATAGCCGCTGCTGAAGGCCAGCGACGAGGAAAGCGGCTGAACGGCCAGCAAGGCGACGAAGGGCAGCAGAACGAAGACATACTGCGCGGAAACCCGCACCTGCGTGGAGAGCAGGAAGGCGCACAGCAGCACCGCGATGCACAGCGCCGCGATGCACAGCGCACCGGCGTTGCGCTCGCGCCAGGCCTGCAGGGTTCCGAGCAATGCCGCCACGCACAAAAGCGGCGTGAAGAAGAAGCCGATCGTCAGCGCCAGATGCGCTGGATAGAAGGCCGCGCGAGTGGCGCGGTAGGTGGCGAAGGAGTCCAGCAGGAACGGGGCCGCCAGCGCGAGCATCGCGAGCACGGCCAATGCCAGCACCAATGCAGGACGACGGATGCGCTCGAGTTCCGTCAGGCGCAGGGGGCCCAGCAGCAGCGGCATCGCCAGCAGAGCCGGCAGGAGCAGCGCCGCGGAAGGATGGAACAGACTCGCAAGCGCGATCAGGCCCGTGCCCAGCATGGTCGCGGCATGGCGACGTCCGAACAGGCCGCGCAGCGCGAGGCCGACGCCGAGCACGGCCAGCAGTTGCGCATGCGTGTAGAAGCGCGCGTTCTGCGACCAGTAGACCGACCAGCTGGAAACGGCGACGAGCAGCGCGGCGGCGGCGGCGCGGCGTTCGCCCCCGAGCGGTCGGAAGCTCCAAGCGCAGGCCGGAATCACCAGCCAGCCTGCGATGGCCGGCAGCAGGCGCAGGTTCCACTCGGATGCCTGTCCGCCGCAGAGCTGCACGAAGGCATGGATGGCGTGGTAACCGAGAGTGTTGTGCAGCTCGACTTCGGCAAGATTCTGCGCATCCGACCAGGTCAGCGCCTCGTCGAACCACAGGCTCCACTCTCCCAGCCGCAGGAAACGCAGTGCACCGAGCCCGAGCGCGAGGGCCAGAATCAGCCGTGCCAGAGGGTCGGGGTGCCGGTTGCGATTTTCCACTCCAGCAGGGTTCCAAAGGCGGTCGAGGAATACAACACTACAGGCACACCGCCATGCGATCCCTGCTCCTCCCGCTCGCTTGCGCCCTCCTGATGGGCTCGTGCGCGACCTTTGACTCCAGCGCCAAGGTGGTGCTGTCCTCCGATCCCCCGGGCGCCCGCGTGGCGATCGACGACGAGGACACGGGCTTCGTGACGCCCTGCATCCTCGAGCTGGATCCCGAGGAGAGCGCCGTGCTGAGCTTCGAGCTGCCCGGCCACGAGCCGGCACTGCGCCTGCTGGTGCCTGAGACATCCAAGCGAGCCGTGCTCTGGCGGCAGATGTACATCAACAGTTCCACCTGGCATTTCCCGCTGTGGCTCAACTTCCGCGACTTCGTCGTGCCGGTGCGCGTCGACAAGCGACTCTCTCCGGCACGGATCTTCGTGCGCCTGGAGCGCACGGCGGATCAGTGAAGCACGGCAAGGCGGCCGTCTTCCTCGACCGCGACGGCACACTCAGCGAGGAGATCGACTGGGTTCGCCGGCCCGAGGACCTGCACCTGATCCCCGGTGCCGCCAAGGCCGTCAAGCGGCTGCGCGAGGCAGGCTATTTCGTCGCGCTCGTGACCAACCAGAGCGCCGTGGCGCGCGGCCTGATCAGCATCGAGCAACTCGAAGCAATCCACGCCCATCTGCAGCAGCTGCTCGCCCTCGAGGGCGCGAGGCTCGATGCCATCGCCTACTGTCCCCACCATCCGACCGAAGGCATGGGCCGATGGAAGCTCAAGTGCGAGTGCCGCAAGCCCAAGGACGGCCTCCTGCGCGAGTTGATCGCACGGCACGGACTTGATCCGGCGCAGAGCTTCGTGATCGGTGATGCGCGGCGCGATCTGGAAGCCGGCGCAAGCCTGGGCATTGCGGGCATTCTGGTGCGCACCGGCAAGGGACGCCGCGAGGAAGCCCTGCTCACGCACCCGGTCATCGTCGCGGATGCGCTGCCGGAGGCCGTCGAGCGGATCGTCGGCAGCACAGCTCAGGGCAGATAGCGCATCAGGCGCGCCGAGAGACTGCGCGCCACCCACGGCGGCAGACGGGCCCAGGCATCGCGCAGCTTCTGCGTCTTGGGATTGCTCGGATTGAAGCTCGGCAGGTCCTTCGAGCGCACCAAATGGTAGTGATACGGCAGCGGCCGCGGCTCGAATCCCTGGTGCAGCTTGAAGTGGTACGGACCGCTGTCCACGCGGCTGCGGCCCAGATCGAAGAACTTCAGCCCGCGACGAATCGCCTCTTCCTGCAGGCGCGTCACCATGAAGTTGGTGGCGGAGTACTCGCGGTTGGCGCGCGCATCCGTGCCCACGTAGTAGAACAGCAGCGTGTCGCGGAACACGAAGGACATCGTGGCGGCGACCACCTCACTGTCCTTGTGCACGCAGTGCACCAGCGCATCGGAGCCGAACTCGCGCGCCAGCTCTTCAAACCACGCGCGCGGCAGGCCGGGCGAACCCAGCCCCTGCTTGGAGGACAGGAACAGGCGCTCCAGATCGGGCAGATACCACAGTCCTTCGCGCAGGGTCAGTCCGTGCTTGTCGATCGCCTTGCGCACCTCGGCCCGCGCGCGCTTGGGGAGGTTCTTCATGACCTCATCTGCCGTTGCCGGCAAGGGGTGCACGAAGGTCGCATACAGCTGCGAGGCCGCCAGCTCGATCGGCGCATGCTCCGGAGCACGTTCGCAGCGCAATTCCAGCCGCCCGGCGCCCTCCTTGCGGGCCAGCTGCGCAGCGGCGCTGAGCAGCGCGGACTGCGCGGCTTCATCGCAGGCCACAGGCCCCCCGTAGACCGCGTAGGGCGTCGAGATCAGGTGGCGCCGCAGGAACGGCGTCGCGCAGGACATCAGCGGCAGCACGCCGACGATTTCACCGCCGCGCAGAGCCACGAGGTCGCGCGTGCCATGCCCGAAGACCCGCTCGACCGCCCGATTCCAGCCGGACAGATGGAAGAAGCTCGCTTCCGGATGCGAGCGCACGAAGACATCCCACGCCGCCGCATCCTGAGCGCAGGCGCGGCGCACTTCGATTCCGTCACTCATGGCGAGGCTCCTTCTCCGTCGGCTCCGCGTGTTCGACGATGCGCTCGATGCGGTATTCGCGCAGATTGCGGGCCTGGGTGAAGATGATGATCTCGCCCACCAGTCCGACACCGATCACCTGCACGCCCAGGACGAAAAGGAGCATGCCCAGCTGGAACAGGTGGCGGTTCCACAGTCCGCCGCCGTAAACCAGCCAGCTGATCGCAATCGAGCCGGAGAGGATCAGGCCCAGCAGCAGGAACAATCCGCCGATCACGCCGAAGAAGCGCAGCGGCTTGAGCGTGAACTTGGAGAGGAAGATCATCCCCAGCACGTCCAGCGCCCGGCGAACATACACGCCGATGCCGAAGAAACCCGCTCCGCCCCATTCCTGAATGTGCCGCACGGGCACTTCGAGGACGCGGAAGCCCTGACGGTGTGCGATGACAGGCAGGAACCGGTACATGTCTCCGTAGATCACCAGCGTCTCAAGCACCTCGCGGCGCATGGCCCGGAAGGTGCAGTTGAGATCGTGAAACTGCATATCCACCGAGCGGCGCATCAGCCAGTTGAAGGCGCTCGACTGCATCCGATTGAGCAGCGGATCGATGCGTGGACGACGCCAGGGCGTCACGAAGTCGGCGCCCTCATCGAGGGCGCGCAGCAGCGCGCCGAGCTCGTGGGGATCAATCTGCACGTACTGCGGAGCGGTCACGATCTGACGGCCGCGCGCCTCCTCGAAGGCGGCCGTGAGGCAGACGGAGTCGCCAAAGGGCTGCTGCAGCGCGAGGATGCGCACGCGGCCATGGAACTGCCCCGCCACTTCGCTGGCATCGGCGAAGGCCTTGCCGCGCACGCCGTCGAACACGAGAAACAGCTCCCACTGCCGTCCCAGCGCATCGAGTTCGCGGCTGAAGGCCGCGACGACATCGCGCACCGGGGCATGCACGGAATGAATCGGCACCACGACGGTGACATCGATCCGCGGCTCAGCCATGCTCATGGCCCTCGCGCACCAGCACGCGCGCGGACTGGCCGCGGTGCATCTGGCTGGCCTTGACGGCAAGTTCCGCCACCAGACCCAGCATGAAGTAGAAGAAGCAGGTCATGAAGACCAGCAGGAATGAGAAGCGCAGCTGGCCGACCCACTGACTGTCGGAATCGCCCTGCCAGGCGGCGCCAAGCAGGCTCGCAAGCTGGTAGCCGCCGAAGAGCAGCAAGGGCATCGTCAGCAGCACGAAATACGAGAGCGGGCGCTGCGAGCTGGTCGCGAGCATGCGCACCACGAGCAGATCCAGCAACACGCGCGTCGCGCGCCCCAGACCGTACTTGCTCTTGCCGAAGCGGCGCGGCCGGTGGTTGACCGGCAGCTCGGTGATGCGGGCTCCCGCCGCACTGGAGATCGCCGGCAGGAAGCGATGCTGTTCGGCGTAGATCGGCATGCGCTCCAGCAACTCGCGCCGGAAGATCTTGAGCGTGCAGCCCGTGTCGTGAATCGAGACCTGTGTCACCGCGCGGATCAGGCGGTTGGCAACCCGCGAGGGCAGCTTGCGCAGCACCAGACCGTCGTGGCGCTGCTTGCGCCAGCCTGCAACGACGTCAAAGCCCTCCTCGAGCTTCGCCAGAAGGCGCGGAATGTCCGCGGGATCGTTCTGCAGATCGCCATCGAGCGTCACCACATAGCGCCCCCGCGCGTGGTCGAAGCCCGCCTGCATGGCGGCCGTCTGCCCGCAGCGGGCGCGGAAGCGTATCAGGCGCGTGTGCGGATCCCGGCGTGCCAGCTCGAGCAGAACCTCGAAGGAGCGGTCCCTCGAGCGGTCGTCCACGAAAATCAGCTCGAAGCGCCGCCCCAACGGCGCCAGCGCCGCCAACAGCTCGGCGTGCAGGAGCGGGAGGTTCTGCTCCTCATTGAAGACGGGGACGACGATGCTGAGATCCACTGGATTTGCGCTTGAAGTTAGTCTCCCATCGGGCGCATTCCGCACCCATCCCAAGGGGAAAATCAGGGCCGCGGGGCCATCATTTTGCAAGTTCGTACAGACTGCGCCTTGCTCCATCCTTCTCATCCGATACGATCAGGGCATGCCCCCCTCCGCTCCCCGCACTGCTCCCGCCCTCGCCGTGGGTCCCGGCCCGCGCGCCTTGCGCCTGTGGGCACAGCTGGGCAGCGCGGGCCTGCGCATTGCGGATCCGCTGGAGCTTTTTTCCGTCTCCGCCACGCGCGCGGTCCTCGATGCACAGCTGCTCTCTCCGGAGGATGCGGGTCTGCTTCGGCGCTGGCTCGAGCGCGGACCGCACGAGCTCGTGCTGTTCGGGGAAGAAGGATCGCGGCGCGTGTGGAAGGAGCTGTGCCGCGCGCCGCGCGTGCGCTTCCTCGACTGGCCGCCGGATCTTCTGGATCTCGAGAGCCTCGGCACGCACACGCCGCAGCCGGGAAACACGCCGGCGGAGCCGCCCCGCGCGGCTGCGAATGCGGATCCGGAGCTCGCCGAGGTTGAAGCGATCCTGGGCGGCCATGACTTCACCCGCCCGGATTCAGCAGAGGCAATCGCGCCCGATTCACCTGTCGACACGCGCAGCTCAAAGGCTCCGCTAACGCCGACGGCCCCCGGCTCGGCCGCGGCAGACACGCGGGAGCAGACTGCCGAGGAATTCGAGTTCGACTTGTTGCCGGAGGAACTCGAGCAGCTGGCGCAGGCGGCACCCGCCGCAGAGGCGCCTGCCGCAAGCGCACCGGAGCTTGTCGCACCGCCGCCCTACTTCAAGGATCAGGTCGCGGATCTCGCCGACATCGCACAGCGCATCGAACTTTCGCTGGAGCTGGTGGCCGAGGCGGATGAGCGCGCGGGTCTGGCGCCGCTGGAAGACGAAGTGCGGCGCCTCGTGCAATTCACGCGCACGCTGGGTTATCTCGTGGCACCGCCTGGGCCGGGCAATCAGAACATCGATCTCTCCGAGTTGGTCGAGATCTTCCTCTCCAGCTCGGTCTCGCGCGCCGACGATGCGCCGCGCTGCCTGTTCCGCGGCGGCGGCGTCCTGCCCGTGCGTTCGGATCGCACGCTGCTGACCCAGGCGCTCGACGCCTTCTTCTTCGTGGCGCAGTCCTGCGCGGAGAGCGGAGAGATCGTGCGCGTGCAGACGACGCGCAGCGGTGCGCCGGAGCAGCCCATGGCCCTGATCACGATCGAGTTCCCGGCCGGCCGGCTCAACGGCATCCCTCCCGAGACGATCCTCTCGCCCTACGGCCTGCGCCGGATCCTGCCGACGCTGGGACCCAACGCGCTCGCGGCCGCGACCGGGATCTTCGCCGGCCAGGGCGGCCGCGCGCTGCTCGAGCGCCGCGGCGAGGGGCGCCTGGCGTGGCTGCTGGAAGTGCCGCTGACCCTCGGCGCCTCACAGGGCAGCAACTGAGCTTTCCGTTCAGGAATCGCGACTGGCGGTGTCGAAGAGATTCGACATGGCCGAAGCTCCCCGCGTCCTCCTGATCGACGAACCGCGCGCCAGCACGCGAGCTCTGCTCGACGCTCTGGACAGCGAAGGATTTTCGACGGCCACCTGCGCCAGCGTGCTCGCCGCCCGCCGCCGGCTGCAGCGTGAATCCGCCATTTTGCTGCTGCGGGCCGAGCTGGAGGACGCCGCGGAACTGCTGGCGGAAAAGCACCCGCTGATTCTCCTGAGCAGCTTCCCGCACGCGCATCCCCTCCCGGAAGGCTGCGAGGAGCTGTGCGAGCCGGTCTCGCCCGAGGATCTGGTGCGCGCCGTGCGGCGCATGAGCGAACGCGCGCGCCTCGCGGAAGAAAACGAACGTCTGCGAGCCGTGGTCGATGAGCGCTTCCGGCTGGGCGCGCTTGTCTCGCGCGATCCCGCCTTCGAGCGCATCGCGCAGACCGTCTCGGCACTGGCGGACACGCGCGCCGGAGTGCTGATCGTCGGCGAGAGCGGGACGGGCAAGTCCCTGCTCGCGCGCACGATCCACCAGCTTTCCTCGCGCAAGTCCGGCCCCTTCGTCGAAGTCAACTGCGGTGCGCTGCCGGCGAACCTGCTCGAGAGCGAGCTGTTCGGC
>SYGM01000188.1 GCA_005799545.1 Planctomycetia bacterium
GGTCTGACCGGCGATCGCCGTGATCAGCTTCACCACCTGATCGATCTGTGCGCTGGACTCGCCGAGCTTGCGCACGGTCTCATCCGTTTCACGCGCCACATCCACCGCGTTGCTCGCCACGCGGGTCGCTTCCGCCGACTGGCGCGAGATTTCCTCGATCGCCGAGCTCATCTGCGTGGTGGCGCTCGCCACGGTCTGCACGTTGCGGTGGATTTCCTCAGCCGCCTGAGACACGACCATCACCTGCGTGCTGCTTGTCTCTGAGCTCGTCCCGATCGCCTTGCTGACCTCCGTCAGAGCAACCGTAGAGTTTTCGAGCGAACGTGCATTGGCGCTGATCGATCCGATGGCCTTCTGCATCTGCGTCACGGCTGTATTCACGGACTCCTTGATCAGAGCGTGGTCCCCGGAATATTCGCCCCGGATGCGTGCGGTAAGATCCTGACGGGCGACCTTGGTCATCACTTCACGGGCCTCGTTGACGGGAGCGACGATGCCATCGAGCATCGCGTTCATCCCTTGGCACAAGTCGCGATACTGTCCCTGAACCCCGCTGGCGTCGGCACGCACGGACAGACGGCCTTCGCGTGCGGCCTGAGTCAGTTGCTCCGCCTCCTTGAGCAGCGTCTGCAGGCTGTTGGCAGTCTCGTTGAGCGCCGTGGCGATCAAGGCGAGCTCATCCTGAGCGCCATCGAGCGGTTCTTCGCGCAGTTCGCCGCGGGCGATGGCCTGCGTATGCTGCACGAGCGAGTCCGTGCGCTGCGAGATCCGACGACCGATGCGCAGTCCGAGTGCGAGGATCGTCGCTGCCCCCAGTACCAGCGCACCGAGGATCGAGATCTGCGCGAGGACGTACAGCTGCGCATCCGCATCCTGGATCGAATGAATCTCCGCCTCGATCTTGCCGCTGAGCGACTCCATCGGTCCTTCCAGTTCGGAGAAGTCCTGCTCGAACTGCGCCAGACCGGCTGTCGCCGCATTCACGTCCGTGAAAGCAAGATCCACCATGTTCCGAGCACTCGCCAGATAGGCGTCCAGCGTCGGACGGAGCGCCGCGATCTCCTGGCGGATGTGTTCAGGCAGCTCAAGTCGCGCGTTGTCCTCGAGCGACTCACGGAAGAGCGAGGCGTGCTCTTCAAGTCCTTCTCTGATGCTGACTCGCACCGCCTGGTCCGAATTGACGTTGAGCAGTGCGTAGAGCACATCGCCGCGGATGCCATCGTGCAGCATGTCTGCGTGGACCTGATTGGTCTGCGCTTTGGAGTGGAGCATGATCGCGAGCTCGCCCGCGTGCATCTTGCGTGCGCAGATGAAGCCGACCAGACCCACGATCACGGCGAGAATGGCGCTGAAGATGGAGAGGAACTTGAGCTGCGTGCGGAGGGACTGCTTCATGTGACGTGCGCACTAGATCGGATGCGACCTGCCGGCGCTTGAGGAGCGCGCGCTCCGGAGACCCACGGCTTCCAGCTGTGGTAACTTTCATTGCCTCAACCCACACAAACACACCGCACCATGCTTCTAAGCCTTGCCTTGTTCGCCCTCTGCAGCACGTCTCAACCCGGCATCGTCGTGGAACCCGCGGGCTTCCTTCGGGACACCCGTGTCTTCTGTGAGAACGGAAAGCGCTTCCGCATGGAGACGATGATCCAGTCTCCTGCCGTCCTGTCCCGCCGCGAATTCCTGATCGAGGGCACCGACAGTCAGGGCAGAGTGCTCTTCACGCAACGCGCGTACGCACAAGGCAATGTCAGCCCTGCGCGCACGCCGCGGTGGGTGGCCACCCGTATTGACTGCCAGCTTCCCGAGGCTCCTGGACTGGCTGGCCTTCGTGTTCGCTTGGCCCGCTGAGAATCAGAAGCCGAGCACGCAGCGCAATGTGAAGACCAGAGCGTTGTCGAGCCCGGCGTCACTGCCGGGGTTGACGATGTAGGCAAGATCGGGCTGCAGGATCACGCCTTCTCGGAGGGTCCAGGTCAGGTACAGTTCGACGGCGGTTTCGGCGCTCTCGCTGAACCCGGCATCGGTGCTGAAGTGAGCGTAGCTCGCGTACAGACCGTAGCCGTCATCCTCGTGTCCTTCTCCAAGGCCGATCTGGCCTATGCCGCCGCCCAGATGCAGGTCCACGGGCGCGACATCCCGATCAGCAAGGCCCAACTGAACGAAGCCCGCGATCGCACCGTTGTCGTTGCGTGCGAGCTCCTGATCGAGCGTTGCGTAGAAGCCCATGGTGCCGGAGTCCACTCCGCCACCCGTCGTGAAGAAATCACCGCTGTGGTGCCATGCTCCGAGGCTCAAACCGCCGGCCAGTGCTTCCCCCTCCGTCTGCCAGCGATGGGCGAGTTCCGTGATGGCAAACAGGTCGCTCGGTGCCCCGAAGAACGTCGAAGGTCCGGTGCTGCCGGTGTTGACCCCGGTCCATCCGGCACCATCCATCACGGCCGCCTGAATCGTCCAGTCTTCAGCGGGAACCCAGCCCGCCAGAATGCCGGTAGCCGGGTTGGGGTACGTGGGCATCGTGAAATAGGTCGGGCTGAACACCGACGATGCGTGGATGCTCTTGCCTGTGTTGCCGGCGAAGCCGAATTCCGCGTTGCCGTCCCACTTGCCGAACTTGAGCCGCAGACTCCGTTCGGAGTACCACTGCTCGAAGAACAGCTGAGCGATCTGCGTGACCTCGCGGCCGCTGGAAGTGCTGGAGAAATACTGGAAATCGCCGGCGTCCTCCGAGGGATTGTGACCGCGGATGGCATAGCCCTGCACAGAGAGCAGCGCATCGTGCCAGCCAAAGATCCGATCGAGATCGAGATTGCCGGTGAGATCGATCAGGGCGTGTCCCGACGTGTTCTGACGAACGCCGCCCGCAAGCACACTGTTGCCCTCCAGCGTGACCGTGAGGCTCAGCTCAACTCCCTGCTGCGCCAGACGTTCGCGCCAGCCTCCCCAGGCTCCGCTGAGACCCGCCGAAGCCGCTGGCTGCGGAGCCTGCGGCTCGGGCAGCAACAGCACCGGCCCCGGATCCGCGCTGACGGAGGCCGCGACCTGCCGCTCACCCGTGACTTCCGTATTTGCGGACGGAGGTAGTTGGGACGGGAAACCGCAGGCGGTCAGAGGGAAGGACGCCAGCGCGACAATCGACAGAATAATCCGGTGCATCGTGGGGAACTCCTGAGATGGAGTCCCCCTTCGTTTTCACGCACGGCGTTTCTGAAGCCGCTACGCGCTTCTGCCCATTACGGACGAGTGTCTCCCTGAGAGAGGCCCCGCCCGTGCGGGTGATCACACCGAGTGGCTGACGCCGAGCAGCTCGTACAGCCGGTGCTTGACGCGCACATACTCGGGGCTGCCGATGACCCGCGGGTGCTCCTGACGCACTTCCACGATCTCCGCAATGCGTCCGGGCCGCGGGCTCATCACGACAATGCGGTCCGCAAGCTGCAGAGCCTCGTCGATGTCATGCGTGACGAACAGGATGGTCATCTTCTCTTCTCGCCAGATGCGCAGGATCTCGGAGCGCATCTGCATGCGCGTCAGCGAATCGAGGGCACCGAGCGGCTCGTCCATCAGGACGATGTCCGGCTTGACCGCCAGAGCGCGCGCCACCGCAACCCGCTGGCGCATCCCGCCGGAGAGCTCCGAGGGGAAGCTCTTCTCGAAGCCCTTGAGGCCCACGAGATCAATCGTGCGTTGGATGATGCGGGCCTGCTCGTCCTTGGACAGCTTGCGCAGACCCAGAGCGACATTGTCCCAGACCGAAGCCCAGGGAAAGATCCCGTACTCCTGGAACACGAAAACGCGGCGAGGATCGGGGCCGGTGACCGCCTGCCCGTCGATCGTGACCGTGCCTGCCGTGGGCGTTTCAAAGCCGCCGATGATGTTGAGCAGCGTCGACTTCCCGCAACCCGAGGGTCCCAGTAGGCAGACGAATTCACCCTCCGCCACGCTGAGATCCACGGCCGAGAGCGCCAACAGCTCGTCCTGCTTGCGCTCAAAGCGTTTCTCGACGCCCCGCACCACGACCTTTTCCGCCTTCATGACTGCTTGGTGAACCCCCAGCGCACTTCGTCGATCCGCTCCAGCCGTCGCATGCTCCAGTCCAGCGCGATGCCGATCAGGCCGATTGTGATCATCGCCCCCACCACGCGGTCGTAGTAGTTGGCATTACGCGCGTCCATGATCAGATAACCCAAGCCTGAATCCACCGCGATCATTTCGGCGGCGACGATCACCATCCACGCGATGCCGAGCGCCAGACGCAGACTCGTGATGATCTGCGGCAGGCAGGCGGGCAGCACGACGCGCCGGAAGAGCTCATAACCTTCCAGCCCGAAGTTCTGAGCCGAGCGCACGTACACCAGGGGGATCGTGCGCACCGCGGTCATTGTGCCGACGACGATCGGGAAGAAGGAGGAGATCGCGATCAGGAAGATCGCCGCCTCATCCTTGACGCCGAACCACAGTACGGCGATCGGGATCCACGCGATCGGGGATATCGGCCGCAGAAACTGAAACAGCGGATTGAGCGCCTGCCCGGTGCGCAGGTACCAGCCCGCCAGCAGTCCCAGCGGGATGCCGATCGCCGCCGCGATGCCGAAACCCACCGCGACGCGATAGACGCTTGCCACCGCGTAGCGCAGCAGCATGCCGTCCTTGACCGGCACCAGCATGCCCTGGAGCGTGCTCCAGGGTGTTGGGAACACCTCCACCATCCTCACGAAGTTGCCCTGCGCATCGTTGAGCGGATAGCTCTTCGCCACCGCTGCGATGTGCCAGACGCAGAAGAAGATGATGAAGGTCGCCAGCGGCAGCACGATGACCGGGGCGGGATCCTTGAGTCGTTTCCCGACGACGATCAGCACCAGCGCCAGCGCGATGATCAGGTACGGCGCGAAAGGCGTCATTCAGTTCTGCGAGACCTTATCCAAACCGGGCAGCCGATCAAAGGTGTGATCGACCGTCTCCAGATCCGGAGCGAAGCTCGTGTCGACGTACTCCTCGAAGGCGATCCGCTTCGGCAGGACCTTGAGCTCGACGGCGATGTCCATCAGATCGTCGAACTGCTTCTTCGGCGGAAACAGGTTCGTGTACGAGACCCGCGTCGGATCCTTGGTCAGCACGTACTCCAGCAACTTTGGATCCTGGTTGTAGAACATCTTGCCGGCGACCACCGCCGCATCCTTTCTGTGCTGGGCGCCCTGCTGACGGTCCTCATCCAGCCACTCACCTGAGGCGGCGATGCCTCGCACGAGTTCCTCGACGACGGCGCGTTGGTTGTCGATCACATCTTGGCGGACCACGAGCACGCAGGAGATGAACTCCGGCCAGGCGTCGCGCATCTGCATCAGCACGCGCCCGTACCCCGCCATCTCGGAGCGCGCCGCGTGCGGCTCGCCCACGATGTAGCCGTCGATCGAGCCGGCGGCCAGAGCGCTCGGCATCTCCGGCGGCGGCATTTCCTTGATGGTGATGGAGTCAAAGGGCATGCCCCGTTCCTTCATCATCTTGTAAAGGAAGACGTTCTGGTTGGAGAAGCGACCCGGGATGGCAACGACCTTGCCCTTGAGGTCCTCGAACTTCTGGACCGGGCCATCGTTCTTGACCATCAGCGCCGTGCCGTCGCGGTGGCCGAGATAGACGATCTTCACCGGCACGCCGTCCATCACCAGCTTGGGAGCCAGCGGGGCGTTCATGAAGGTCGCGTCGATCTTGCGTGCGATCAGGGCTTCCTTCATCGAAGGGAAGTCCATGAACTTCTGCGACTTGAACTTGGTGCCGACCGTGCTCTGTTCCGTCACCCAACTGGTGACAGGGCAGGTCAGGTGTCATGTCACGGGCAGGAAGCCGACGACCATCTCTTGGCGGACCGCTCCGCTGGCAGGGGTGCTGGTCGAGGGCGTGTTTTCCATGTACTTCGGCTGCTCGTTGAGCGAGCGGTTGATGAAGTACAGGCCGGCGATGAGGGCGATGCCCCCGATGATCAGTTTGGCTTTCATGGGCGTGAGGACTCCTTCGGCAGATCCGAAGGAAGCCTAGATGCCCAAGGAGCCCTTCGACCGCGGCATTCCCACCCGCGCGTAGGTTCTATGAGCCACGCCGAAATGGAAATTCCTACCCGATCCGCGCGCAGGCGTACTGTTGCGGTCCCCGGCCCACCCTGCGGTAGCTCTGGTACAGCGGCTGGCCATCCGCCCCGACGCTGCAGCGCGTGCAAGGCGCCAGACAATCCACGCGCGCCACTCCGCTCTCCCGCAGCTGCCAGGCATTGAGCGCGCCCAGGTTCAGGCGTCGATGGCTCGGCACCGCCAGCCCTGCACCCGCAGCCAGGAACTCGCGCGCGAAATCGGCCGCGAGTTCCTCGCTGACCTCATAGCAGCACGGCCCGATCACCGGCCCGATCGCCGCCACGAAGCGCGCCGGGTCCTCACCCGCATGCCGCAGTTCCTCCACGAGCGCTTGCGCAATGCGCGCACGCGTTCCGCGCCAGCCCGCATGCGCTGCGGCGATCACGCCGCCGTCTTCGCGCGCCAGCAGGATCGGCGTGCAGTCCGCGCCGATCACGCCGATCGGCTGCGCGCGCCGGCGGGTCCACAGCGCATCGCACTCGCCGGCCTGCTGCCGCGGCGCACGGATTTCCACGACGCGCGCGCCGTGGACCTGCTTCCACTGCGGAAAATGCTCGGGGAACAAGTCTCGGAAGGGCTCGGGCACGGCCTCGTCCGCACTGCCGAAGCCGTGCAGGAGGCCGGGTACAGCGGACAGCAGGGAACTCTTCAGGTGCATGCGGGCGGTCGGCGCGGCATGATAGCGGCTCCCCCCTCATGCAGTTCGGATTCCTGATCGATCATCACCGTTGCATCGGCTGCCATGCCTGCACCGTGGCGTGCAAGGCCGAGAATGACGTGCCGCTGGCGAGCTTCCGCACCTGGGTGAAGTACACGGAGAAGGGCCGCTTCCCCGCGGTCAAGCGCCACTTCGCCGTGCTGCGCTGCAACCACTGCACCAAGCCGCCCTGCGTCGAGATCTGCCCGGTCAACGCGCTCTCCAAGCAGGGAAACGGCATCGTGGACCTCGACCGCGATGCCTGCATCGGCTGCCGCGCGTGCATGCAGGCCTGCCCGTACGATGCGATCTATCTCAACGAGGACTCGGGCGCCGCCGAGAAGTGCCACTACTGCGCGCACCGGGTCGAAAAGCAGCTCGAACCGGCCTGCGTCGTGGTCTGCCCCGAGGGAGCGATCGTTGCGGGCGATCTCTCCGATCCCAAGAGCCGCATTGCGCAGCTGATCGCCGAAAACGAAACGCTTGTGCGCCGCCCCGAACAGGGCACCGGCCCGAATGTGCACTACAAGGGCGTGCTGCCCGAAGCGCTCCAGCCCGGCCTGCCGGAGCGCCCGGAGATGTACCTGTGGAGCCAGCGGCCCGACACCAAGCCCGAGCCTTGGCCGGCAGATGTGCCGACCGCTCCCGATGTCCGCACCGTGCTCGACGCGGGCCACAAGGTCGAGTGGGGCTGGCATGTCGCCGCGTACCTCGTCACCAAGGGCATCAGTGCGGGTGCGGCGATCCTCGCACCCTTCGCCGCGCTGTTCGGCTTGAGCGGCTTTGCCGGCGATTATCTGCCGGAGATTCTGGCGCTGGTATTCCTGCTCGCCACGACCGGCCTGCTCGTGCACGATCTCGCGCGTCCGCAGTATTTCCTGCGCCTCCTGACGCGCCCCAACACCAAGAGCTGGCTCGTCAAGGGCGGCTGGATCCTCACGGCCTTCGGAGCGGTCACCAGCGCGGTGATCGGCGCGCAGCTGCTCGGCTACACCGAGGCGGTGAATGCGCTGCGCTGGATCAATCTGGCGCTGGGCCTTGCCACGGCGGGCTACACCGCCTTCCTCTTCCAGCAGTGCGAAGGGCGCGACCTCTGGCAGGAAAAATCACTGCTGCCGCACCTGTGCGTGCAGGCCGTGATGCTCGGCGCCGCGTGCTTCCTGCCCTTCGCGGCCTCCAACCCCGCGTTGCTGCTGACCTTCGGATCCGCACTGGTGCTGCACTCGTTCTTCGTGACCTACGAGCGCAAGAAGCGCCATCACACCGACAACGCACGGCAGGCGGTCGGCTTCCTGCCGGTCGTGCGCATGGGCGTGATCGCGCGTCCCTACTTCCTCGGAACAACGCTGGGCACGACGCTGCCGCTGCTGCTGGCCGTGATGGCGAGCATGGCGGGAGCCATCGCGCTGGCACCTGCGCTGCTGGTGCTCGCCGCGCTCGTGGCGATGACGGGACTGTACTTCTACAAGTACGCGTACGTGCGCGCGGGTCAGCTGCCGCCGCTCTCCTGAGCGACGGAATGAGGGCGCGCGGGGATCTCCCAAGAATCAGAGCTTTCGGTCTAGAATCGGGGTGTGCTGCCCGGGTTCGCATTATTGACTTCCCTCGCCATGCTCCCCATGGCCTCACCATCGGACGCCCCCACGGGAGACACCGCTTTCGGGTATCTCGGGCGGATAGCGCCACCGTCCGCGGTCGAGATGCAGAGCTACGCCAAGGCCGGTGCCAGCGGCGACTTCGACAACGATCTGCGCCGTGATCTCGTGCAGCAGTTCGGCACCAGGGCGTGGATGCTGCTCGCGCCCGGAGTGCTGGATGTCTGGGTGCCGCTGAGCCCGCCCGGTGCACCTGCGGTGCGTGATGTCGATGCACTCGGCAATCTGGCGCTGGTCGGCGACAGCCAGGGCGTGCGCCAATTCCGCTATCAGGTGGCTCTGGGCGTGCCTCAGTCGCGCACGCTGATCAGCGGTGTCGATGTGCGGGAGTTCGTCGTCGGCGAGGTCACCGAGGATGGCATCCCGGACATCGTCGTGCGCACCAGCAACGAGATCCGCACCTACCGCGGCAACGGCATGGGCGAGTACAGCCTCCACTCCGGCTTTGCGGTTCCCGGCACGGTTCGCGGCATTCGCATCGCGCATTGGAACAGTCCGGCCATCGCGGTGCTGGGCGCGAACACGCTGGAAATCCGCCGCACGGGCGGGACGCTGCTCCACGCACGCGTCGGCAAGGGCAGCTCCACCATTCTTGATGTCGGACGCACGCTGCTGGACACCAACTCCATCGTGGTCTGGGGCACGCGCAATGCCCAGGGACAGGAGTGGCTGCAGGTGGAGCGCGCGGGTCAGCCCTCCGAGGCGAGCGTCGCGCTTTCCTCAATCGGCATGAGCACGGCGCGCCTGGCGGATCTCGACGGCGACGGGGACAGCGATCTTGTGGCGAGCTTGACGGGTTCGCCGAACTTCTACCTGATGGTCAACCGCTCGGAGGCGATCCTCGCGGGTCTGACCACGCGTCACTTCTCGACCGCGCCGCAGGATGCCATCGATGTCCAGGTGGCGGCATCAGGCTCATTCAACGGCTATCAGCAGGCCGAGCCGGTGCTGGCCGACTTCGACAACGACACCGACATCGATCTTCTGCTGGGCGTTCAGTCCGCGGGTGACTTTGCCCTGATGGCGAACTTCCCGATCGACGAAGACCTGCTCTACTTCCGCGACGGCGAAAACAAGGACGATCTCTACATCACGATGCCCGTGGCCGGCATTCCGACGCCTGCCACGCATCTGGTGATCCTGCTGTACAAGCGGCTGGTGAACTCCACGGAATATGACCGCACGCCGATCCAGCAGCTGACGATCAAGGTCACGGGCCTCAACATCCAGACCATCAACGGACTGCCGACGCTGCGCACTCACGCCAAATCGCTCGACACCGGCTGGAACTACGGCGATGAGGCGCAGGCCATCCTGTGGTTCGAGCGCCGCGATTCCGTCACCCAGACCATCCTGGCGCGCTACCCCACCACCGTGATGTACGTTCCGATCGTCGGGCTTACGGATGGCACGATTTCCGGCGTGACGCGGCTGCCTAAGCTCGGGCCTTTCCCCCCGGGAATCCGTCCGCTGGGTGGCACGGCGCAGGGTCCGCGTTCCACCGTCAGCGGCAACTGATCAGCGGTCCGCCGGTCCGGAAATCACCAGCAGCGAGCGGTAGTGCGGATGCGCGTAGCGCGGATCGCCTGCGAGCTTCACCCGCGCGCGCCGCAGGGCTTCGCTGATCGCCGCACCTTTGCTGCGGGCGCGACAGAACTCCAGCAGCAGCTCTCGCGTGCTGTCGTAGTCAAGGTCTGCAGCGGAGGCGATCACCGTGGGCACGCCGGCCACATGAAATGCGCCTCCGATGTGATTGAGGCCCTCGTCCCCGCGTCGCACGGCTCCGCGACGGGTTCCGCACGCAGCCAGCAAGACGAGCTCCGGAGCGCTCTTCCAAGCGACGATGTCCTCGTAGAAGACAGGTTGCGGCGAATCCGCAAGCACCAGGCCCGCAGGCTGATCCCGCTCGAGCGCCTCGACGCCGTGAGTCAGCACCACCAGCTCCGTGCAGGGCGCGAAGAAGCGCTCGCGAGTGGCTTCCTTGTCGATCACGAGTTCCCAAGGCGTCGAGCCCAGCGCAGCGCGCAGTTCCTGCGTCTGCGCAGCGCCCCAGGGAATCGGCACCAGCCCGCTCCAGCGGGCGGAGATCTGCTGTGGAATCGGCGGGGCCAGCAGCATGCGTCGCGGCCCCGTTTGTGGCCGGCCGGCGCGCTTTGCCAACTCGATTCCGACCGGAGCCGACGGCAGCGTGTGCACGGCCCACCGATCGCCGACTACGCCCAGGTTCGGAATTTCCAGCGCCTCCAGCGGCGCAAAACCGAAGCTGTCGAAACCGATCAGGCCGACGCTCTTCCACCGGAGCAACTGTGCCAGAACTTCTGCAGGCAGCAGTTCCGAAGCCAGCGCCTCACTGGCTCTGCGCCACTCGGACAGTGCCTTTTCATTCGGTCGAGCGATGATCGCACGCGCATGGCGCTGCAGTGCCGTCTCCAGGCGGGCGCTAGGTGCCAGAGCATGGTGATGGAGCTCTCGATCATCGATAACGAACAGGTGCGAGCCGAAGGGAGCCGGCAGCAGCATCAGCAGTCCGCCATGCTCCGGAATCAGCTGCTCGCGCACCTCCTGAAGTGTCGGAACGGCGAGCTTCCATTGCCGCGATAAGGTCCCCAGAGTCTGTGCGCGCAGGAGCAACGCCAGTCCGCGCTCGGCACCGGCCTGGGCTCCATCGATGGCCATGTCGAGCGTGATGCGCTCCCCCAGCGTCGATCGCCGAATGTCGTACTGCAGGAAGCCGATGCCGCTGTCGAGGATCGGCGTTTCCTCCCACAGACGGAAGAACTCCTCCTGCGCCAGCTCCAGAGAATCGCGCGCGCGGATCAGCTCTTCCCGCGTGGCACCGCGCATGCGTTCCCACATCGCGCGGGTGGTGGCCCAGCGCACCTTTTGCAGCGGCGTCAGCGGATCATCGCCCGAGTGGTACAGCTCTGCGCGCGCCGCCGGCAGATTGCCCGCCCGCAGCTCGAGCAGCGCGCGCTGCAGCCGCGCCTCCATGCGCTCGACCTGCGAGAGCGATGCGGACTCGACCAATGCCGCGAACAGCTCGCGTGCAGGTTCCACCTGACCCTGTTCGGAAAGCGCGATGGCCTGCTGCAGGCGCAGCTGATCGCGTTCGCCGGCCTGCTCTGCGGTGAACTCCTGCTTCAGCGCCTGCTCGACGCGTCGCAGCGCGGCCACGCGACGCCCGCTGTAGAGCTCGATGCGCGCCCGCTGCAGTTCTGAAGTCAGATCCGTGGCGCTGCCCAGCTGCTTCAGCGCGAGATCCGGCAGGCCCAGCTCGAGATGAACGCCCGCCAGCTCCACCCGCAGGATCCCCTCGAGCTGGCCTCCCGTGGGATCCTCACAGGCTGCGGCGCGCTGGTAATCCTCCAGCGCCTGCACAGGCCGGCCCTGCACCTTGCGCAGGAGACCGCGCACGAAGCAGGCCCAGCCGAGGTAGGCGGGTCGCGCGGGCTCCAGCTGCGGCATTTCGTGCGCAAACAGCCGATCGGCCGTTTCCAGCTGCCCCGCGCTGACCAGCGCATGGCACAGGGAATACAGCAGATAGGATCGCTCCGGCTCCAGTCCATCGCCTGGCTTGGTTCCGAGCAGCGCGGCGCTGCAGACTTCGATCCAGACCGGTTCCGGCTGACAGGCGTAGACGAAGCAGGCCGCCTTGAGAAAGCCCTGCCGTCCTGCAGCGCCGACCGGCGGACGCTCAAGCCATGCCTTCAGGGCCGGGTCCAGCTCGTCGACGCAGGCCTGCAGCTCGGCGGGATCCGAGGAGCGCTCGTAGGCGCGCGCGATGCGAGCATCGATCTGCGCCAGCAGCCGCGCTTCGTCCGGTGCCTGAGCGCGGCTCAGCGCCGCCGTGCCGAGAAGGAGCGCGGCGAGCCATGCAAGACGCGCGAACCATCGAGCACGCTGAGCTCCCAGGTGATCGCGCGCGGCCAGCCCGCCTGCTGTTCGGCCGAAGGCTTCCACGAGGACTCGGTCAGCTCCTCCACCTCCAGCAGCAGCGCACCGCTCGACGCATCGAGGACTCGCAGCGTGTACGAACCGTTGCTCGGCAGAGGGTCGGGCCATCGGAACTCGTCGAAGCGTTCGCAATCGCCGACCGGCGCGTAACCATCGCGCTGCTCGGAGAGGCTGATCGGGTCGGCACGCTCATTGTGACCCTCGAAAAAGCGGCTGCCAACCCACAAAAGCGCGACAAACAGCGCCGCAACGGCAACCCAGCGGCCCCACGACACTCGGCGCGGCGGATGTGCGGTCAGCCGGAACCCGCGCAGAATGCGCTCCTCGTCCGCGACCGGCTCCAACGACCCGAGCCCGCCCGGCTTGGAGGCACCCAGTCGCTGCTCAAGGCCGCGCAGTTCCGCCAGCTGTTCCGCAAAGTGCGGATCGCGGGCGCAGGCTTCGCGAACGCGCGGATCATCCGGCGCCACATCGCCGGCCAGCACGCTGATCAGCAGTTCCTCTTGATTGGCGTTCACCCTTCGAAACCTCCCTTGAGCCGGCTGAGCGACTCGCGCAGGGCCACCAGCCCGCGGTAGTAGCGCGACTTCGCGGTGTTGGCGGAGATCGAAAGTCGCGCAGCGATCTCCTCAAAGGTCAGCTCATCGAACTGCTTGAGCTGGACGACCGCGCGCTCTTCCGCGGGCAGCCGGGCGAGCGCCGCGTGCAGATGCACATCGTCGAGCTGCTCGCCGACACCGCGACTGTTGTCGCGCTCCTCCAGCAGGGACTCCTGCGCCTCGTCCATCTGCCCTGGACTGCGCCGATGCCGCTTGGCAAGGCCCATCAGGGTCAGCGAACAGAACGGGAAGACCCAGGTCTCCAGGCTCGCCTCGCCCCGGTACTCCGGCAGTTTCTGCCAGACCAACGCGAAGACCTGCTGGGAGGCGTCGTCGATCTCGTCCGCGCCCAGGCGCAGGCCGAAGCGCTGAGAGCGGGACTGGAGAATGCGAGGGATGCAGTTCATGCGTCGGACGAAGGTCTCGACGGCCTGAGATTCCCTCGCAGCGGCCCTTCGGGCCAATACAAGATCCTCAGAGGGCTGCGAAGCCTTTGGCGCGCCGTGGGTGTCGTGGGAGGAAAGCTGGTTCACGAAAACCGGGAGATTCTGCACTCCCAACCTACCGGACTGGGCGCCCGACCGCTCAGCTGCCGCCCTTGTCCTGAGCCGCGGGCTCCTGAACGAAGGCCCAGCCGAAGCGGCCCTTGACGCACAGATGCCCGCCCGTGACCGAGTGGTCCGAGGGCGAGGTCACGCGCACGATCTGGTTGTCCTGCACCCGCAGCGTCAGCTGACAGCCGACCCCGCAGTAGGAGCAGATCGTGTCGGTCTCGGTCTGCTTCGTCTCGTCCCAGCCGCCGCTCTTGCGCAGGTCGCTCTCGGCCTTGAACATCAGCGCGCCCGTGGGGCACACGCCGACGCAGTTGCCGCAGAAGACACAGGCCGAATCCGGCAGGGGCGTCTCCAGTTCGGTGGCGATGCGCGCGTCAAAGCCGCGGCCGGCAACGGCGATGGCGAAGGTGTTCTGCGCATCGTTTCCGCAAGCCTCGACGCACTTGTAGCAGAGCATGCAGCGCTCGTAGTCGCGCACGAAGAGCTCGTTGTCGACCTTCATCGGCTGGCCGACATTGGCCGCGGTCTGGCCGTCACCCGTCTCGTGATGTCCGGCATGAGCCTGCTCGCGCTCGCCGGCGGCGGCACGGGCCGCGCGCGGACCGAAGCGCTCGGGATGGGCGTCGTAGCGCTTTGCGAGCGGCGCAAAGTCCTTCGCGAGGCTCATGTCGACCGACGATCCGAGCAGTTCCAGCACCAGCTTGCGCGAGAGGCGCACGCGCTCGGAGTCGGTGCGGATCTTCATCCCCTCTTCCGCCTTGCGCGAGCAGGATGGAATCAGCGTGCGCGCGCCCTCGAGCTCCACGACGCAGATGCGGCAGACGTTGACCGGGGTGAGATTTTCAGCCCAGCAGAAGGTCGGCGTGTCGATGGCGAGCTTGCGACAGGCATCCAGCACCGTCGAGCCCTCGGGGACGGTCACGGCATGCCCGTCGATGGTGAGGTTGAGGTTCTTCATCGGCTGGATTTCACGAAGGGTTGCAGCTGCACCAGCGCCGATTCGATTGCGCTCGACGCCGTCTGGCCCAGACCGCAGATCGAGGCATCGCGCATGGCCTGGCCAAGCTCGGCGAGCAGCGCGCGCTCGGCGGCGAGATCGCCGCGGGGTTTGCCGTTGGCGAGGCGCGCAAGCAGTTCCTCCTGCCGCACCGTGCCGACGCGGCAGGGCACGCACTGCCCGCAGGACTCATCGCGGAAGAAGGCCGCGATGCGGCGCAGCGTGGGAACCAGCGGGATCGATTCGTCGAGCACGAACACGACGCCCGAACCCAGCGTGGCTCCCGCCGCGCGCGCGTCCTCGAAAGACAGCGGGAGCGCGAGCTTGTCCGGGCCGACGAACACGCCCGCCGCGCCGCCGAGCAGAATGCCCTGCAGCGGCGCCGGACCGCTCAAGCCCCCGGCGAGCTCGATCAGCTCGCCCAGCCTGGTTCCAAACGGCACTTCGTACACGCCCGGGCGCCGCACGGTGCCCGAAACGCAGAACAGCTTCGTGCCCGGCGAACCCGGCGTGCCCACCGCGGCGTAGGCGGCGGCGCCATCGCGCACGATGTCGAGCACGGCGACCAGCGTCTCGACGTTGTTGATCGCCGTGGGTTTGCCGAACAGACCCTGATGCACGGGGAAGGGCGGCTTGGTGCGCGGTTCGCCGCGGGAGCCCTCGATCGAAGCGCACAGCGCCGTCTCCTCGCCGCAGATGTACGCGCCCCCGCCACGACGCAGTTCGATGTCGAACGCAAAGGGCTTCATTGCGTGCGCCGGACCGAGCCGGCCGGCGGCGCGCGACTGCGCCATGGCGTGCTCCAAACGCTCCGCGGCCAGCGGATACTCTCCGCGCAGGTAGATGTAGCCCTGCTCCGCGCCGGTGGCGTAGCCGCCGATCACCATGGCCTCGATCAGCGCAAAGGGATCCTCCTCGAGCAGCACGCGGTCCTTGAACGTGCCGGGCTCGGACTCATCGGCATTGCAGACCAGATAGCGCGGGCCTGCGGGCGTCTTCGCCACCGCTTCCCACTTGCGACCGGTCGGGAAGGCCGCACCTCCGCGACCGACCAGCTTGGCGGCGTTGAGCTCGCCGATCACGCCGTCGCGACCGATGACGAGCGCGCGTTCCAGGGCGCGCCAGCCGCCGCTGGCACCGTAGGCTTCGATGCTGCACGGATCGACGCGACCTGCGCGCGCCAGCAGTCGGCGCGGCCCGCTCGCCTCGAGGGCATAGCGCGCCGGCGCGACGCGAGCTCCGCCGAGCGCAGCTTCGACGCGCGCGATGTCCGCAGCGCCGAAGGCCTGCTCGACGCAGCGCTTGCCCGCGACGCTCACCATGGCGGCGGGAGCCTGATCGCACAGACCCAGGCAAGGCGAGCGCGCCCAGCCGGAGGAACCGGCCGTGTGCGGCGCATGCGCATCAGCACGGTGTTGCGCATCAGCACGGTGTTGCGCATCAGCACGGTGTTGCGCATCAGCACGGTGTTGCGCATCAGCACGGTGTTGCGAATCAGCACGGTGTTGCGCATCAGCACGGTGTTGCGCATCAGCACGGTGTTGCGAATCAGCACGGTGCGCATGCGTTGCCGCAGGACCGTGCGCGCGCTCCATCGCTCCGCACAGCTCCTCCGCGCCCTTGGCGCGGCAGGCGATGTCATCGCAGATGTGTGCAAACGCCGCCGGACGCGGGGCAAGCGCCAGCAAGGCGTAGAAGCTTGCGACCCCCCACGCTTCCGCGGGCGGCACGCCCAAGGATCGGCAGATTTGCGCCAGCGCGCCTTCACTGACGTATCCCACGCGCGCCTGCGCTGCGAGCAGCGCGGGCAGCAGCAGGCTGCGGCGCGCCAGGGCTTCACGGCGATTGGCGGGCTGTGGAGCGCCGCTTCCCAGCAACGCATCGATGGCATCGCGCTCGTCGGCGGAGGCTTCGGCTTCGAGATGCTTGAGGTCCATGCAGAGGCGGCGAGCTTACAGCTTCTCCACGCGCACGGCTGCTGCCTTGAACTCGGCAGTGCCGGAGCGCGGGTCGGTGACATCGATCGTCAGCAGGTTGGTCTCTACCTCATCGGGGAAGTGGAAGGTCATGAACACCAGCCCGGGGTTGAGGCCCGGATCGATGCGCGCAGGCGCGATCACCGCTCCGCGGCGCGACACGATGCGCACCTTTTCACCTTCGCGGATCGACAGCGCGCGCGCGTCCGCGGGCGAAAGATCGACGCTCTCTCCGCGGCGCAGCGGGGAGGCGAAGCCGCCCGACTGCACGCCGGTGTTGTAGTCATCCAGCCGCCGTCCGGTCGTCAGACGCAGGGGGTAGTCCTTGCACAGCTTCTCGAAGGGCGGCGTGTGGTGCGTCACCGAGAAGGGCGCGCGCATGCCTTGCACCGGACGCTCCCAAAGTCGCGCATGCAAGAAGGGCGTGCCCGGGTGCGATTCGTCGGGGCAGGGCCACTGTATGCCGCCGAGCTCCTCCAGACGCTCCCAGCTCATGCCGTGGTGCATCGGGCTCAACTGCCGCATTTCGTCCCAGGCCGCCTTGGAATCGGCAAAACGCAGGTCGTAGCCAAGTCGCCTCGAGAGCTCGCAGATGATCGCCACATCATCACGCGCTTCGCCCGGCGGGTTGACAGCCTTGCGCACGCGCTGCACGCGGCGCTCGCTGTTCGTGACGGTGCCATCGGCCTCGCAGAAGCTCGCGGAGGCCGGGAAAACGACATCGGCGAGCTCGGCGGTGCGCGTGCGGAAGATGTCCTGCACCACCATGAACTCGAGCCCTTCGAGCAGATGCCTCGCGCGCGTGGCATCGGCCTCGCTCTGCACGGGGTTTTCGCCGATGACATACAGCGCGCGAAGCCGGCCATGCTCCATGGCCTCGAACATCTCGGTGAGGTTCCAGCCCTTCTTCGGCGGAATCGTGCGCCCCCACAGTTGGTCATAGCGTGCGCGGATCGCGTCGTTCTCGACATCCTGGAAGCCGGGCAGCTTGTGCGGCAGCGCACCCGAGTCGCCGCCGCCCTGCACATTGGTCTGGCCGCGCAGCGGATTGAGGCCAGAGCCCCAGCGCCCGACATGACCGGTCACGAGCCCCAGATTGATCAGCGAGAGCACATTGTCGACGGCGTTGTGGTGCTCCGTGATGCCGAGCGTCCAGCAGATCATCGAGCGCGGGGAGCGCGCGTACTCGCGCGCCATGCGGCGGATCAGCTCGATCGGCACGCCGCTGTCGCGCTCCGCATGCTCCAACGGGATCGAGAGGATGTGGCGCCGCCACTCCTCGAAGCCGCTGGTCGCGTTGGTGATGAATTCCTCGTGCGCGAGCCCCTCTTCGAGAATCACGCGGGCGATCCCGTTGGCGAGCGGAACATCGCCGCCGACCTGCACGGGCACATGCGCTTCCGCCCAGTCCGCCGTCGCCGTGCGGCGCGGATCGATCACGAACAGCTAGGCGCCTCGCCGGACCGCCTTGAGCACAGGGTGGAAGAAGATCGGGTGCGTCTCGCGGGCATTGGAACCCCACAGCAGAATCACCTCGGCCTCCTCGACCTCGCGGTACGAGGAGGTTCCTCCGCCTGCTCCGAACACCGTCGCCAGACCGACGACGCTAGGCGCGTGTCATGTTCGGTTGCAGCTGTCGATGTTGTTCGACCCGATGGTCGCGCGAATGAACTTCTGCGCGGCGTAGTTCACCTCGTTGGTGGCCTTCGAGCAGCTGAAGATGCCGAAGGTGGCCGGGCCATGGGCCGCCACGGCCTTCGAGATGCCTTCCGCCGCGCGCTGCAGGGCCTCATCCCATGAGGCAGGCCGCAGGACTCCGTTCTCGCGCACCAGTGGCTGGGTCAGTCGGGCAAGATGCATGGCGCCCAATCTATCCGATGTCGGGCGGCTGCCACAGTTTGCCCTCCCGGAGATTGCGGCTTATTCTCGTGCTCCATGGCCCTGCTCGCCGCGCTGCTGTTGAGTTGCTTGCCTCAGGACACGTCGGCGAGCGTGCTCGAGCCCTGGCGCGGCGTGCCGGCGGTCGTCGAGAGCGCCTTGGCCTTCGATGATCCCGCCGGCTCCGATCCGCGCACGGTGCTTGTGTGCATCGATGCGAGCACTTCGCTCGCCGGCACAGGTCTCGCCGAGGCGATCGAGGGCGTGCTCGCCACGCGGGCCGCGGATCTGGGCCGGCTGAAGATCGGCGTCCACAAGCTGGGAGCGCGTGAGCCGCTGCTCGCCCCCAGCGAGGACCGCGAGGCGATCGCCGCAGCGGTGCGCGCCGCGCTGGCGAAGCCCGATGACTCCATTCAGGACCTGTGCGGGGAGCTGCGCACACTGTGCCAGACGCTGGGTGCACGAGCGGGAGAGCGCGCAGTGCTGCTGGCCACGCTGGAGAACGGCGATGCCGAGAACGACCTCGAGGCCACCGTCACCAAGCTGCGCGCCACGAAGACACGGCTGTATGCGCTCGCGGATGAGAGCTACCTCTCGGACAGCTACTGGGCCGAGCGCAGCTACACGCAGGCACCCAAGGACTGCGAGTTGTTCGGCGGCGACAGCGCCGTGATCGATGTGCCGTTCGGCTGGCTGTTCCAGTTGGGCAATCCCAACGAGGCCGCACCCAGCGGCTTTGGATGCTGGGCGCTCTCGCGGCTCGTCGCGCAGAGCGGCGGCAAGCTGTTTCTCTATCAGGCGACTTCGCCCGGCGGCCACCAGTGCATCGCCAGCGGCAGCTGCCTGTTCTGCACCGGCGACCACATTTCCGCTGCGGAGTTCTACCGCAAGCCGCTGCTGGAACCGCTGGCCCCCTCGCTCGCCTCGCGCAAGGAAGTGCTCGAGGCGATCGGATCCGATCCTTTTGCCAAGGTGACCGCCATCGCCTGGCGATCCGCGCTCAATGTCGGGTTGGTGCGCGGCGCGCCGCCGCGCGAAGGGCACTGGAGCGGCATCGACAACAACGCCAGCGGCAAGGCCCAGCTCCTGACCGGCGGTCGCCCCGAGCGCAATGCGGATCGCGCGCAGGCTGCGCTCAAGGAATGCCGCAAGATCCTCGCAGCGCTGGACCGGGAGATCGCGCGCCTGGGACTCTCGACGGGCACGGGTGGGCAAGCGAGCTCGCGCCAGCGCGCCATCGCGGAACTGACGGCCTGCTCGCTGCATGTCACCGAGGTCAACCTGCTGCTGTACGCAGCCTGGTGCGAGGAAATCGCCCCGCGCTGGTTTGAATCCGATGTGGCTCCCTTCGCGCCCGAAGTGCCGCTGATTCAGGGCGATCCCAAGCGCGCCTCGATCGGCTACACCAACCGTTCGCTGTGCCACGGTGCGCTCCCTTTCCTGGATGTAGAGCTGCCGGGCGGTGAGCCTGTGCGCGAGGCACTGCGCGCCCTCGACGCGCGCATGAAGAGCTTCGAGCAGCGCTACGCGCACACACCCTATGCCGTGGCGCTGCACCGTCACGGTCTCGCCTTCTTCTACCAGCAGTTCGAGACGCGCGTGGTCGAGCGGCCGCGTCCGCGCTCGCGCACCGGCGAAGAGGCCGGTCCCTCCTCGGGCACGCCGCGCCCCTCCCGGCCCGGACGACCCTCCAGCTCGGGCACGGGTCCCACTTCCGGCGGTGGCGGATGAGCGTGCTCGCCGGTCTGCTGCTTTTGATGCAATCGGCGGGTGCGCTGGTCGGCGCACTCAACGAAGAATCACCTCAAAAGCGCAATGATGTCTATTTGCAGCTGCTGCGCGAAAAGCCGGCCGAGGCACCCGCGCTGGTCGAGAACCAGATCGCGGGCTGGCGGCCCGAAGCGCAGGAACTGGGCATTTACCTGGTCAACAGCTATCCGCCGGATGTCTCCGTGCCCAGCCTGCGCAGGCTCAGTGCATCCAAGGCCGTGCTGGTCAATGTCAGCGCCGCGGCGCAGCTGTTGCGGCTGGGCTATCCGGAGGCTGAGGCCGGCCTCGTCAAGACGCTGAAAAAGGCGGACATTCCCGCTCAGGATTGGCCGCGCCTGATCGGGCGCATGCACGGACTGCGTCAGGGCGCGCTCAGTCAGGTGCTCGTCGAGCGCATCCGCGCGCAGGCCGCAGACGACGAGCTGCGCGCCCTGCTGGATCACTTCGTGGTGGTCAGCGATCCGCGCGCGCGCCCGGCCGTTGCGGCCCTGCTGACACTGGATGGAATTGATGACGAGCGCCGCCTGAGCCTGTGCGCGTTCCTCGTCTCGCAGGGTGATGACAGCCGCATGACGGAGCTGGAGACGCTGCTCGCCAAGGTGGGCGGGCCTGGCCTAGGGCGCAATTATCGTCTTTTTGAGCACGCGCCGCGCCTTTCACCCGGCGTGCTGGCGGTGGTGGCGAAGCTCGCCGAGAGCGAGCCTGCGGGTCTGGCACTCAACGCCGTGCGGCTGCTGGGAC
>SYGM01000189.1 GCA_005799545.1 Planctomycetia bacterium
CGCCGCCACCGAAGCCACGGCCGCCGCCGCCGCCGCCGCCGAAGCTGCGACCGCCGCCACCGCCGGGTTGACGCTCTTGGGCTTCGTTCACGCGCAGCGTGCGACCGTCGAGAGCTTGGCCGTCCCAGGCCTGGATGGCAGCCTGCGCGTCAGCGTCGCTGCCCATGGTGACAAATGCGAAGCCGCGCGGGCGCCCGGTTTCGCGATCAGAGATGATAGCCACTTCACGCACTTGGCGTCCGTCGGCTGAAAAGGCGGCCTTGAGGTCCGCTTCAGTGGTGTCGAATGAAAGATTGCCGACGTAGAGTTTCGTTCCCAAGAGAATCAGTCCTTAGCTTGCAAGGGCCGACTTGCTGCGCCCGTGTGGCGCAAGCAGGGCAAAGCCGACCCAGATTGAGGCCGGATCCTCGCCCCTGATGCCGGGGAAGGGAAGCGCAAAGTGCCGGAAACCTCCTCGCCCCCCTCTGGGAGGGCTTCCAGAGGGGTCTTGAGGGGACTTCAGGGCTGCTTGCGGCCCACGATCCGGATCTGGGGGCTGCCCAGCGCCTCCACCTCGCGGCTCTCCAGAACCAGCCGCTGGGCGCTCGCCGTCACCAGCGTGACCTTGTCCTCGGTGCGCGAGACGAGCCATCCGTCGATCGAACCACCCGGAGTGCGCACGCGAACCTGAGGCAGCCCGACGATGGCCTGCTCCAGCGCCGAGGCCTTGCTCAGCGTAGGCAGCTTGTCGATCTGCCGCAGCTCGCGGGCTTCCATGCGCATGCGCCCGAGTTCGAGATCAATCCAGACGCAGCCCATGCCCACCGAGTGCAACTTGCCCTGATAGCTCTCACCGCTCAGCAACTCGACGCGCACGTGGCCGACCTGAGGAGTACTGAGCCGGCGGCTGCCCTGGATCTCCTGCGTGGGCAGTTCCGTGCCCATGTACAGGCCGCTGTAGTCGGAGGTGGTCGCACGGCGCACGCCAGGACCCAGTTGCACGAGCGGTTCAGAGCTGCGTGCAGAGGGCGCGGGCGTTGCATCGGGCAACACGAGCACGTTGACCGGCTCCGAATCGACGGAAACAGGGGGAACGGCCGACACGGTTTCCTCCGAGGGAGTCGGCTCCGCCAAGCCAGACGTCGGCTGTGCCGGAGCTTCAGCGACTGTGCTCACTGGCGTGCTCACTGGCGTGCTCGCAGCGACGTCCGAACTCGTCGGATTCGTTGCCTGCGGAGAGACAGCGTCGGAATTCGAACGAGCAGGTCGTGCACGCGCTGTGACGCTCGGCTGCTCCGTGACCTTCGATGAAGTCGCACTGAAGTGCTTGGCTGTGCCCCAGGGCAGCAGCAGCACCGCACCGCCTAGAAGGATCAGGCCCGCCAGCCCCATCAGCAGGCTCGAGACCCTGCTGGGTCGAACGAGAGAAGCGCGGCGAATCTCCGGGGCCAGGACCTCCGCAGAGGGAGCCTGCGCCGGCATCGCATGCGGGGTCTGCGCAAGCGGCGCGAGCTCGCTCACCACGCTCGCGATGGGCGGCTCGGCCTCCATCTCGAACAACCAGGCATTGGACGGCGCCTGCGTGGATTCGGCCTGCGGCAGTTCCTCGGAGAGTCCGAGGAAATCGGCCGCTCCGGAAGGCTGAGAAGGCATGCGCTCGCTCATCGTTTCGGTCTTATCGACCGCTTCAGAGCCCGCGGCTGAAGCGAAAAAAGAAAGCCGCCGGGCGGACCCTGCAACAGGACCCGCCCGGCGGTGGTTCGATGCCTCTGGGCTACTTCAGCTGCTCCCAGTACTCGCCCGGCATGTCGTGCGCGATCTTCAGGGCACCGTTGGCTCCGCCGTAGACCGGTTCCTCGATGCGCAGAACCTTGCCGCCGCCCAGACGCTCCTTCATCTGTCGTTCGATCTCCAGATCGAGGCCCTTGATCTGGCTGCCGCCGCCTGCGAGCAGCACGCGGTTCTTCAGGCGATCCTGGAATTCCGGATCGAAGGAGGCGATCAGCTCCGCGAGACCTTCCACCATCGGCGGAACGATCGAGCGGCAGGCCTCGCGCATTTCACCGGTGATGTCAAAGGGCGTCGGCTTGCCCTTGACCGGCAGTTCGATCGTCACCGGCGCCATCGCGTCGAGCACGGAGGAGTGGCGCTCCTTGCAGGCGATCAGCTGGTTGATGCTGAACTGGGCCTCGGGATGCTTGGCCTTGATCAGCTCGCCGAGCTTCTTGTCCACGTAATCGCCGGCGTAGGTCGTCGTGACTTGGTCGGATTCCTCGGGCATCGTGCCGTGCATGCGGCACAGGTCCGTCGTGCCTGCGCCGATGTCGATCACCAGCACGTCGTCGAGCATGTCGAGACCATAGGCGACCGAGAAGGGCTCCGAGCACAGCATCACCGAGTCGACGCTCTCACGTGCGGCCTTGATGATCTCGTCCTTGTGGTGGATTGCGGCTTCCGCAGGCACGCCGATCACAGCGTAGACCAGCTCATCCGCGCGCGGCTTCGCGAGGCGGATGATCTCGCGGATCAGGTCCGCCGCGGCCTTCTTGTTGCCTTCGATGTCCTCGGTGCTGTTGATGCTGTGCTTCAGCACTCCTGCGGCAAGCGGACGGTAGAACTTGCAGGACAGGCGGTGTTTGACCGCTTCCTCGCCGAACAGCACATCCTTGCCGATCAGCTTCTTCGCGACGACGTCCTTGGGATAACCGACATGCGAGGAGATCGTCACGCGCACGCCGTTGCTGGCGGCCACGGAGGTTCGCGAGGTACCCAGGTCGATGCCCAGGTACAGAACGCCCTTGTCCTTCTTCGGTGCTTCTTGCTGGCTCATGGTTTGACTGATCGGTGCGCTGGCGGGGCTGGCCGCCTCGGCGCGGTTGGTTTGGATGGTGTCGCTGTCAGTCCTGATGCTCGTAGGTGTCATCTTGCTCTCTCCGGAATGGTCAGGTCAATCTCTCCCCCGCGAGCAGTCAGGTGGCCGCTTGTTTTTCGGCAGCACGCCGCCGCAAGGCGAGGTTCTGCTCGAAAATCGAGGCCATCATGGCTTTCTTCTGCTCACGGTTGGAATCATTTGCCGTCAGGCCCTGTACGGTGCGGTAGATCGAGGCCACCCCCGCGTCCATAGTGCGCTGCTGCATGGCCGTCTCGAGCTGCTGCTCGGTGACACCCATGGCCACGGTCAATTTTTCGATGCGGCGCTCCAGCAGCGCGATCTGCCGCTGGTGATCGGCGACGGCGCGCGAACGCTCCTCGAGCAGTTCGTGAGCGGCCAGCGCGAGCACTTCCCGCTCCAGCTGTTCCAGTTCCGGCGAGGGTGTCAGGCCGGCGAAGAGGCCCTGCAGCTTCTCGACCAGTGCAGCGCGCTCCAGCTGCGCGAACTCCGCCGCCTGAGCCTGACTGCGGCCCAGACTGTCCTCGGCCGCCTTGAGCTCGCTGCGCAGACCTTCCAGCTCGCGCTCGTGTTCCCGCCAGACCAGACAGCGCTGTGCGGAACCCTCTGTCTGGTGGAGCGCGCGTCCTGCCCGCTCGACAAGGCCCTCGAAGGAGGCGCTGGTCTCCGCCAGCTGATTGTGGGCGCCGCCGATGCGCAGGCCGGGCGTGCTGCCAAGCATCGCCTCGGCGAGAGCGGAGAGCGAGGCGGGCTCGCGACCCGGGAAGATCGCCATGATGCGATCCTTGGTGCTGAGCGCCATCCCGAAGGCCGAGAGGCGGCGGGCTTCGCGCTTGAGCGTTTCGTAAGCCGCATCCACGCCCGCTTCGCTGCCCGGATGGATCATCCAGCAGCACAGCGGCAGATTGCCGGCCCGCGCGCGTTGGAATTCGACCCGCATCAGCGTCAGCATCTGCCCGATGCCCAGCCGCGCGGCCGAACGACTGCCTGTCGTTGTGCCCATCTCCTGCCGTGCCCATCTTCGGAGCGGAGCACGCCGGATCTTGAAGGAAAGCTCCCGGAGGGCTTGTCGCCGGCTCCGGATGCCGGAGTAGCATGGCAGCATGCTTGCAGCGCTGCTGCTGGGATGGATGGCGCACGGGATGCCCGTGGACGAGCGCTTCGCGCGCGAGGTCGAGCCCGTGCTGCGACAGGCCTGCCTGGAGTGCCATGGCGACAAGAAGGCCAAGGGCGGTCTGCGCCTAGACACGGCGGAAGGGCTTGCCTCCGTCGTTCAGCCGGGCCGGCCGCTGGAGAGCGAGCTCTACCGCCGGCTGATCAGCGACGAGGAGGACGAGCGCATGCCGCAAGCGGCGGAGCGCCTGCCGGCCGAGTCGATAGCAGCCATCGCGCGCTGGATCGAGGCCGGCGCGCAGGCCGAGCTGCAAAGCGGTGCCGGCGAATCATCACATTGGGCCTACCGCGCACCTCGGCGGCACGCTCCCGCTGCGGTCAAGAACGCCGCCTGGGTGCGCGATCCGCTGGATGCATTCGTGCTCGCCAAGCTCGAACAGCGCGGACTACAGCCCGCGCCTCCGGCGGACCTCGACACGCTGCTGCGCCGCGCCGCGCTGGATCTCACCGGCCTGCCGCCGCCGCGGGAATGGCTGTTCCAAGACCCCGCCGATCCCGAGCAGTACTACAGCCAGCGCGTCGAAGAGCTGCTCTCTTCGCCGCACTGCGCCGAGCGCATGGCGCTGGGATGGCTCGATCTGGCGCGCTTCGCCGACACGCACGGCTACGAGAAGGATGACCGCCGCACGCTTTGGCCCTGGCGCGACTGGGTGATCGCGGCCTTCGCCGCCGACATGCCCTACGATCAGTTCACGATCGAGCAGCTCGCCGGTGACCTGCTGCCGGAAGCTACGCGCGAGCAGAAGATCGCGACCGGATTCCACCGCAACACGCTGACCAACCAGGAAGGCGGCACGGATCCCGAGGAGTTCCGCTTTGCTGCGGTGGTCGATCGCGTGCACACGACCGCGACCGTCTGGCTCGGCAGCACACTCGCCTGCGCGCAGTGCCACAACCACAAGTTCGATCCCTTCTCGCAGCGCGACTACTGGCGCTTCTTCGCGATCTTCAACTCGAGCGTGGACACCGGCAACAGTCCGCACCCGCTGCTGCGCGCAGGTCCGTCCGAGCAGGTCGCCGAGCTCGAAGAGCTGGAGCGCACGCTTGCAGAGCGCGAGGCGCAGGCCATGGAGGCATTGCGTGGATTGCCCGCGCAACCTGCGCCGGCGCTGCGCGGCTCCGCTTCCGAGGGACTTCGCGTGCAGGTCTCGCAGTCGGGCAGCGCGCATGTCGAAGGCGAAGATCCGGCCAGCGCGAGCATGCAGAGCGTGCACCGCATGGAACCGGGACGCATCGCGGCGTTGCGTGTGAGCATCGATCCGACGCGGGCGCAGAATCGCAACTGGGCGCTGGGCGAATTGCGTGTGCTGCGTGCGGGATCGCCGCTCAAGCTGCGTGCGCTGTTCGCGACGCGCGAGCAGGAAAACGGCGACTTCCGCCTCGTCAACGCGCTCGACGGAGACCGCAACACCGCCTGGGCCGTCGGCGCCGGGCGCGCGCCGCACGTGCACGCTGCGTGGCTGGCGCTGGATGCACCGCTGGAACTGACGCAGGCGGAGGAGTGGACGCTGGAGCTGGATTGCCTCACGGTCTGGCAGCACCACAATGTGGTCGAGTGGTCGCTGGCCCGCTCCGAAACGGTGCCTGAGCATCCGCGCGCATCCATCCTCACGGAGCAACGTCGTCTGGATGAGCTGCGCGCCAGCTTGCCGATGACGATGGTGATGCAGGAACTGGCGCAGCCGCGCGTCACCCATCGTCACGAAAAGGGCGCCTATCTCTCCCCCGCCGAGGCCGTGTCGCCCGGCACCCCCGGGATTCTGCCGCCTCTGCCCGCCGGAGTGCCCGCCAACCGGCTGAGCCTCGCGCGCTGGCTCGTGTCACGCGAAAACCCGCTCACCGCGCGGGTGGCCGTCAACCGCGTCTGGGAACAGCTTTTCGGGCGGGGGCTGGTCGCCACCAGCGAGGACTTCGGCACGCGTGGCGATGCCCCGACGCACCCGGAGCTGCTCGACACGCTGGCCGTGGATTGGATGGAAGACGGCTGGAGCTTCCGCAGACTGCTGCGCCGCCTGGTGCTGTCCGCGACCTACCGCCAGGGCGTTCACCTCAGCGCCGCCGCGCGGGAACTGGACCCGACGAACCAGCTGCTGTCACGCTCGCCGCGCACGCGGTTGCCGATCGAGATCCTGCGCGACCAGGCTCTGGCGCTCTCCGGCACGCTCGATGCCCGCGTCGGCGGGCCGAGCGTCTTCCCCTTCCAGCCGGAGGGAGTGTGGAACCTTGTGTACTCCGGCGATGCGTGGATGCGCTCCGAGCAGGGCCATGACCGCCGTCGCGGACTGTACACCTTCTGGAAGCGCTCGTCGCACTACGCGACATTCCAGCTGTTCGATGCCCCCAGCCGCGAGCAGATTTGCACGCGCCGCTCGTGCAGCAACACGCCGCTGCAGGCACTCGCCCTGCTGAACGATCCGGCCTTCACCGACTGTGCCCGTGCGCTCGCGGCACAGATCGACGCCGCCGGAACGCAGGCGGCCGCGGCAGCGCTGAATCAGTTCGAGCGGGCGCTGGCGCGCCACGCCACGGAGAGTGAACGGCGCGCTCTGGAAGAGCTGCACCGGCGTCGCGGCAGCTTTGCCGTCGCCAACGTCATCCTCAACCTCGACGAGCTTCTATGCCGCCCATGAACCTGAACCGACGCTCCTTTCTGCGCACGGCGGGCTACGGTCTGGGCTCGCTGGCCTTGGCCCGCCTGCTGCAGGGAGAGCAGGGCAGTGCGCTGCCCACGCATCATCCGGCCAAGGCCAAGCGCGTGCTGTTCCTGCACATGGCAGGCGCGCCGAGCCAGCTGGATCTGTTTGATTCCAAGCCCAAGCTCGTGGAGCTCGACAAGCAGCCCGTCCCCGAGAGCTTCATCCGCGGTGAGCGCTTCGCGTTCATCAAGGGTCATCCCAAGGTGCTCGCTTCGCCCTACAAGTTTGCGCGCCACGGACAGTCCGGGGCCGAGTTCTCGGAGTTGCTGCCGAGCATGAGCGCTCATGCCGATCGCTGGACGATCCTGCGTGCGATGCACACGACGGAGTTCAACCACGCACCCGCGCAGTTGTTCCTCTCTACCGGCCACGCCCGCGCAGGGCGGCCGAGCTTCGGTGCCTGGCTCAGCCACGGTCTGGGCACGCTCAATGAAAACCTGCCGACGTACGTGGTGCTGAACTCAGGCCGTTACGGCCCCGACGGCGGTGCCTCGCTGTGGGGCGCCGGCTTCCTCGAGGGCCGCCATCAGGGCGTGCGTCTGCGCTCCAACGGAGCACCGGTGTTGTTTCTCGAAGATCCTCCGGAGCTCAGCCGCGAGGCCCGGCGCGACACGCTCGACACTCTGGGCGTGCTCAACCGCGAGCATGCCCGGCGCACGCTCGATCCCGAGATCGACACCCGCATCGCGCAGTACGAGCTGGCTTTCCGCATGCAGCAGAGCTGCCCGGAGTTCGCAGATCTGTCCGGCATCAGCGCCGAGGAGCGCGAGCGCTACGGCGTGGTGCCCGGTGAGGTCCGCTACGGCAACAACTGCCTGCTCGCACGCCGCCTGCTCGAGCGCGGCGTGCGCTTCGTGGAACTCCATCACTGGGGCTGGGACAGCCACGGCACAAGCCCGGATGATGACATCGTGACCTCGCTGAAGCAGCGTTGCGGCGAATGCGACGGCCCCACCGCAGCCTTGCTCCAAGACCTTGCGGTCAGCGGGCTGCTTGAGGAGACGCTGGTGATCTGGGGGGGCGAGTTCGGCCGCTCCTGCATGAACGAAGAGCGCGATGGCTCGCGCTTCTTCGGTCGCGACCACCACGCCCACGCCTTCACGATCCTGTTGGCAGGTGCCGGACTGCGTGCCGGCACCACCCACGGGGCCACCGATGAACTCGGATACCGCGGCGTCGAAGGACAGACCTCCGTGCACGATCTGCACGCTACTCTGCTGCATCTGCTGGGCTTTGACCACGAGCGCCTGACGGCGCGCTTCCAGGGCCGCGACTACCGGCTGACCGACGTGCACGGGCGCGTGGTGCGGGAAATCCTCGCCTGAACGACTGCGGGCGCCGACCGAAGTCGACGCCCGCGGCAGATGCTCCGCTGATCAGCGGATCATTGGCTCACTGACACCACTTCACTTCCATCATCGTGGAGGTGTTGGTGGTCGTCGTGCCGCCCACGTTGTCACGGAACCAGGCCTGGAAGAACCAGGTCTGACCGGCCGTGATCGAGGCTCCGCCCGGAAGGGCGTTGAGGTTGAGCGCGTAGGTCAGGTCCCCAAAGGCGTTCGAGGTCGTGGCCGGCGTGCGGAAGAACGGCGAGTTGACGCAGCGGAAGCCCGAGCCCAGCGGCACCAGCGTCTGGTTCTGGCCGAAGAAGAACAGGCCCGTCTTGTTGGGCGGCAGACCGATGGCGACCAGCTGGAAATTGTTGGTCGAGATCTTGTTCTGGCCCGAATAGCCCAGCGTGGCACCGGGACCGGCGCTGTTGGGCGACTGCGTGCAGGAACCTGTGATGGGCGTCGGGCAGGTCACCGTGAGGCCCGGGAAGCCCTGCGTGCGGAACCCGGTGTCGATGGCCGTGAAGTTCGGCGAACCGTCCGTGATGTTGCCGTTGTTGTCATCCAGAGTGATCCACTGAGTCTCGATGATCGAGCGGATCGTGCCTTGGTTGTAGGAGTTCATCCACGACAGGAACAGCGTGTTGGCGCGCAGATCGCCGGCCGAGTTGCCCAGTGCCGTGTTGAGATTGTTGCGAACCTTCCAGCAGGCCCCCATCAGCACTTCGCCGTCGGTGTGAACCTGACCGTAGCAACCCGGGTTGCTGTCCCCGCAGAACTGGCGCGTGTTGGTGCCCGTACGGATGAAGCTGTTGCCGGAGAAGTTCGCCCCCACGACCGGGGTGTCCCACATGTACATCGCGAAGTTGTCGGCATTGCCCTCGCCGTAGCCATCGCCGCCGTTGCCAGAGCTGTAGCGGTCGTTGAGCCAGTGTCCCTGCTCGTGCGTGATGACTGTCGAGTACGACGTGTTCACGCAGCCGCCGCCGGCCGGGTAGAAGTTGATCGAGTTGCCGTTGTAGAAGGCGTTGCAGCTGCCCGAGACGTTGACGTTGGCCACCGTGACGAAGTCCGCGGTGTTGTCGGTCGGGATGATCGAGCGCACCCAGTCACGCATCATCGTCGAGACGAGGAATGCGTTGGCCTGGGGGGTGATCGTGGCACCCGAGGTCGGGTTGAGCGTGATCACGTTGCCGCTGCCGGGCGTGCAGGTCTGCGCCAGCGAGTAGTCGGCGCCCGGCGAGTAATTGACCGAGGCGTAGTTGCCGACGTAGGTGAAAGTCACCGACAGGTTCGAGTTGACTCCCGGAAAGTTGAAGTTGCCATTGAGGTCTGTGTAGACCGTCGTGGCTCCGGCCTGGCAGCGCAGGCGCGGCATGTTCTGCAGGGTTTCCGGGTTGGTGGAGCTGTCCGGCAGCGTGCCGGGCGAAGCGTAGGACTTCACGTTGCCGCCCACGTCGAAGTGGTGCACCGTCTCCTCGGTCTTCAGCAAAGCCCCGGTGGCGGCATCAATGAAGAGGCGCTTGCCGACCGGCTCGGCATCGGCCATCTCGTGCATCAGCTCAACCTTCCAGGACAGCTTGCCGACGCGGCGACCGTTCTGCTCGAGTTGGGCGATCACGAGTTCGGGAGTGCCCAGGTGGTTGGCCTCCAGCCCGGTGACCTCCTCAAAGCGCTGGCGCGCGAAGCCGAGGCCATCCTGCTGATCCAGCGCGGGCAGCGTGCCCACGTCGGCGGCCTGAGGCAGGCCGGTCGACTGCACCGAGAGCAGCTCGCCGGTGGCGGCGAAGAGCACGTTGACGAAGCCGCCCTGCACCGGGATGCCGTTGACGACCTGACGGTAGCGGATGGTCTGCTTGTCGGAGCTGCCAGCCTGACCGAGCGGCAGGAAGACTGTGCGCACGAACTCCAACTGGTTCGCCGGAATGCCGGTCAGCTCCGCGAGGCCGGGCAGACGCTGCGCGCCCAGCACCACGAAGTCTTCATCGGTGCGCGGCTCCGAAGGGATCGGGAACGCGCTGCCGCCATAGAGCATTTCGGCGTAGCCCGTCTGGGCATCCAGAGCCACTGCCCAGCTGCTGCCGTGTTGTGCTCGCCAGGCGTCCATCCAGGCGTTGAGGTCGGGACGGGGAGCCGGAGAGGTCTGGGCCAAGAGCGGCAGGCCCGACAGGAGGGCCAGGCCGAAGAAGCAGCGGATGCTCGGATTCATGGATGTGCTTGGAAACCTAGGGATGCGGCAGGCCCACAACCGGACATGCCAGCCGCGTGGACGGACCATCCGCCCTCCAGGTTCCGTTCAAGCCTACGCCATCCCCCCTGCCCCCGCAGCCTCGCTCGCAAGAAAGAACCCCGCCGGGGAGGCCGCAGTTGGCGGACACCCGAGCGGGGTCTGGAAAGCGCTTCCCCCGGCCCTCAGGGGCCGGGGAAGAGGCTCACACCATCGACTTGAGGCTCTTCAGAGGACGGATCTTGATCACGTTGCGGGCCGGCTTGGCCTTGAA
>SYGM01000190.1 GCA_005799545.1 Planctomycetia bacterium
ACGCCGGTCGCCTACGTCTTCATCGTCATCTTCCTGATCCTCGCCGGCGTGCTGACCTTCTACCTCGGCGGCCTGTACGAGAACGAACAGGCCTCGCTGCAGGGCTTCTTCGGCTGGCATCCCTGGCTGTATCTGTTCCTCATCCCTGCGATCACCATGCGCCTGTGGGCCGATGAACGCCGTCAGGGCACTGTCGAACTGCTGATGACGCTGCCGGTCACCGCGGGACAGGCCGTCTTCGGCAAGTTCCTCGCGGCGTGGGCCTTCACCGGCATCGCGCTGGCGCTGACTTTCCCCTTCTGGATCACGATCAACTTCCTCGGCAATCCCGACAACGGCGTGATCGCGGCCAGCTATCTGGGCAGCTTCCTGATGGCCGGCGGCTATCTCGCGCTGGGCTGCGCGCTCTCGGCCGTGACCAAGAGCACGGTGATCGCGTTCGTACTCGGACTGGTGACCTGTCTGGCATTCCTGCTGATCGGCCTGCCACCGGTCCGCGCGGTGCTGACGGACACGCTGCCGCTGGCCGTGGCCGACACGATCAGCTCGTTCAGCTTCCTGACGCACTGGGAAGCGATCACGCGCGGCGTCATCGACCTGCGCGATTTCCTGTTCTTTGCCTCGCTGGTCGCCGTCGGCATGTTCGCCAACGCCGTGATCCTCGAATCCAAGAAGGCTGACTGATTTAGAGGACCTCACACGCCATGAAGAAGACACTGACCTACGGCGGCCTGATCCTCGGGCTGATCCTGTTCATCGCCTTCAACTCGCTTTCGGGCGCGCTGTTCAAGTCTTCGCGCCTCGACCTCACCGAGGAGAAGCTCTACACGCTCTCGGACGGCACCAGGAACATCCTGCGGGACCTCAAGGAGGACATCACACTGCGGCTGTTCTTCTCCAAGAAGGTTGCCAAGGATGTCACGCCGGTCGTGGCCTACGCACAGCGCGTGCAGGAGCTCCTGCAGGAATACGCAGCCCACGCCGGCGGCCGCATCAAGGTCGAGGTGCTTGACCCCGAGCCCTACTCCGAGGAGGAGGAAAAGGCCGTGTCCTTCGGCCTGCAGGGCGCTCCGCTCAACGCAGCGGGTGACATGGTCTACTTCGGCATCGCGGGGACCAACAGCACCGACGAGACCGAAGTGATTCCGTTCGTCCAGCAGAACCGCGAGTCGTTCCTCGAGTATGACCTGACTCGACTGGTGTACACGCTTGCCAACGCCAAGAAGCAGGTCGTCGGCGTAATCACCACGCTGCCGATGGAGGGCAACCCCATGATCCGCATGCGCAACCCGCAGGCGGAGGTGCAGGACTGGTTCATCCTCGACCAGATGCGCGAGCGCTTCGAAGTGCGCATGATTCCGCCCGCGAGCGAAACGATCGAGGCTGGCATCGATGTGCTGATGATCGTGCACCCGCAGGGCATCAGCGCGACGCTGCAATATGCCATCGACCAGTTCGTGCTTGCCGGCGGCAAGGCGATCGTGTTTGTGGACCCCTTCTGCGATGAGCAGGAAGTGCCGAACGATCCGCAGAATCCGCTGCAGGGCATGATGGCTGATCGCAGCTCGGATCTCGGTCCGCTGCTGGCCGCTTGGGGTCTGGATTACAACAAGGACCAGCTGGTCGGCGACCTCGACAGCGGCCTGCGCGTGCGCCTGCCGCAGGGCGGCGAAGCTGATTACATCGTGTGGCTCGGGCTGCGCGGCGACACCGACGCTATCGACAAGAGCGACACTGTCACGGCGCAGCTCGACACGATCAACTCCGCGACCGCGGGCTTCCTGGTGAAGCGCGCCGACGCAGCCACGACCGTCACGCCGTTGCTGCAGTCGAGCAAGAACACGCAGAAGCTCGAGAAGACGGCGATTCAGTTCGGTCCGGATCCCAAGAAGCTGCTGGAGGCCTTCCAGTCGGGAGGCGAGCGCCTGATGATCGCTGCGCGTGTCAGCGGTCCCGCCAAGACGGCCTTCCCTGATGGCAAGCCTGCGGCCGGCGATGGAGCGGCCCCGACGGCCGATCCCGCGGCGCTCAAGGAGTCCAAGGGCCCGATCAACGTGATCGTCGTGGCCGATGCGGACCTGCTGGCCGACAAGTGGTGGACGCGCAGCCAGAACTTCTTCGGTCAGCGCGTGGCCATGCCCACGGCCGACAACAACGGCCTGGTGCTCAACGGCCTTGAGAACCTGTCCGGCAACAACGATCTGATCAGCCTGCGCGGACGCGGCAACTCGCAGCGTCCCTTCGAGAAGGTCAACGAGATCCGCAAGGAGGCGGACAAGCGCTTCCTCGCGAAGGAGCAGCAGCTCCAGCAGAAGCTGGACGACCTCAAGAGCAAGCTCACGGACCTGCAGAAGGGCAAGTCCGGGGCCGAGGAGATGATCCTCTCGGCAGAGCAGCGCACGGAGATCGAGAAGTTCCGCGAGGAACAGGTCGCCACCACGCGCGAACTGCGCCGTGTCAAGCTCGAGCGCAACAAGGAAATCGAGTCGCTCGGAACGCGCATCAAGCTCACCAACACCTTCCTCGTGCCGCTGCTGGTGATTCTGGCCGCAATCGGCCTCGCCAGCATGCGTCCCAAGCCCAAAGGCGGTTGATCATGCAACAAAAGACCCTCCTCATCCTCGCCGTTGCCACGCTGGGCGTGGGCGGCATCGCCTGGTGGAAGCTCGGCAGCGATTCCGCGGCCGTCTCCTCGCAGGCGACGACCGGCAAGCTCTTCCCTGAACTGGAAAAGCAGGTCAACGACGTTCACACGATCCTGATCGAGCGCGCCGCCGGTTCGATCACGCTCCAGCGTGCCGCCGGCGGCTGGGGCGTCACCGAAAAGCAGGGCTATCCCGTCGACATGGAGTCGGTGCGCAAGTCGCTGATCGCGCTGGCGCAGATGACAGCCATGGAAGCCAAGACGAGCGATCCGGAGCGCTACTCCAAGCTCGGCGTCGAGGACATCACGGCCGCGGGCGCGGCTTCGATGCAGGTGACGCTCAAGGATGCAGGCGGCAAGGAAGTCGCCAAGCTGATCCTTGGCAAGGAGCAGGAAGGCAAGGGCGGCATGCCTTCGGGCAACGTCTATGTGCGCCGTTCGGGTGACACGGTTTCCTACCTCGCCAAGGGTAATCCCGACATCAAGCCGGCCGCGCTCGACTGGCTCAAGAAGGAAATCCTCAAGGTCTCCCGCGATCGAGTCCAGTCAGTCGTGATCACTCACCCCGACGGCGAAGTCGTGCGTGTCGAGCGCTCCAAGCCCGAAGACAGCGAGTTCTCGCTCGCCAACATGCCGGAAGGCAAGGAACTGACCTACCCCGGGGCGCCGAGCTCGGTCTCCAGCACGCTGGAGTGGCTCAACCTGGAAGATGTGGTGCCGGCAGCGGAGGTCGACTTCGGCACGGGCGCCGGCGCGAAGAGCGAGTATCGCACCTTCGATGGCCTGCTGGTGCGCGCGGAGCTGAAGGAAGTCGACGGCAAGTGCTACGCGCGGTTCAACGCAGTCTACGAGGCGCCTGCCACGATCGGACCGGTAGCCGAGCCGGCCCCTGAAGCGGCGGCAGGCAAGCCCAAGCCTGAAGAGGTGCAGAAGGAGGCGGAAACGCTGCAGAACCGCCTCAAGGACTGGGTCTTCGTGATTCCGGCCTACAACAAGAGTTCCTTCGCCAAGCGCATGAGCGAGCTCGTCAAGGATCCCGCGCCTCCCGTGCCCCCGCCCGGCGAGGGTGCGCCCTCCGATGCCGGCCCGGGCGGCGATGGCGAGACGATGAAGATTCCGGACTCTCTGCCGCCGGAGATCCAGCAGCAGATCAAGGAGCACCAGGAGAGCCTCGGCAACAAGACCGAGGTCGTGCCCGCGCCCAAAGCTCCGGAGCAGGCCCCCGAAACTCAGCCTCAGGACGCGCCGAAGTAGCCTGGCTCTGCTGCCGAGCTCACGAACTCAGCGCGCCTTGGGCGCGCTGAGTTCTTTTTTGAAGATCATCAGGTGATTGAAGCCGCGCAGGAAGAAATTCTCCTCCTCGGCCGCCTTATGGAAGTTGGGCTTGTCGAGCTTGCGGTTGCCGCGCACGACCGCGATGTGATCCACGGGCTTGAAGCGCTTCATCAGCATGTTCGAGAGGATCGCTCCGATCGGAACGAAGCCCCGCTTCTTGCGGTATGTGTCGGAGACGTAGAGCGCGAAGAAGCGACGATCGCGCAGCACGCGATCGCACTCGGCGAAGACCTGCTCCATGGCCTCGAAGTAGCCGGGCTCGAAGGCATCTAGTCCGCCGATGCACTCCTCTTCACCCGAGTACTCGATGTGCGTCGAGTACGGTGGGTCCATGAACACGAAGTCGGCCTTTGCGTCTTCGAGCGGGAGCTTGCGCGCATCCGCGCGGAAGATGTCCGGACGCTGCGGCTGCAGGTCGTAACCCAACGCACGCCGGCCGATGCTGCGCGCGACATCGAGCGTGGTGCCGCCGCCGCAGAACGGGTCGACCACCAGATCTTTCTCCCGCGTGTAGCGCTGCAGCAGATTCCAGATCACCCACGCCGGCGTGGCGCCCGGATAGGCGGGAATGCCCATGGGCGTATCGGAGTACTGTGCCGAGGGATAGTGCCAAAGCGTCGTCGTCTGGAGTTTCAGAGCCGGACGCTGCGGACGGGCAGCATGGGTCCGCTCGGGGCGGACGGAAGGGGCAGGAGGCGCCGATCGGCGCGGGGGGCGCGGTTCAACCACCCTGGTAGGGTACGAAGATCGCGGGGCGCGTGCTCGTCAACGGTTCCGCGTAGGGCCACTCGCTGTTTTCAGGGAGCGGTTGCTCGGCGGGCGGCTTGGGGGCCGCTTCGACAGCATGAGTGCTCTCGAGGTACTCCATTACCGAAAGGCCCACGCCGGCCAGCAGCACCAACGCAATCGCCGCCGCCGCGCGCAGCGGCAGAGGGGTCGGTGCAGGGTCGAAGGCGGAGGGGCGCATGCGGTCTTGTAGCCAGCCTATACGCGGCAGCTACGGGATTATGAGGGGTTTGTCTTGGTTTCGCAAAGTCCGGTTTCCCGGATGCACACGAGTCTCAGACTTGGGGCTTCAGCCAGCCCTGAACATGCTCCAGCAGGCCCTGGAACTGGAGGTGGAAGTCGTGAGATCCACCCGCCAGTGGCGCCTTGAAGAAGGGAGCCGTCCAGTTGAGTTCTCCGAACTCGCCTTTTCCTGCGGCGTGGTCCACCAGCCTCACCAGATCGAGCACCAGCGGAGCCGCGAGCGCCGAATCGCTGCCGGTCCAGGTGAACTGCAGGCTCATCTTGGCGCCGAGGAAGCCCTCGAAGTGGATGTAATCCCAGGCCGTCTTCCAATCCTGAAGCGACGGCACGTAGTCGATGCCGACGTGGGTGTGAACCTGTTCATCCCCCAGCAGCGAGCGCAGAGCCTCGTTCTTGTTGCGGACCTTGCTGGCGCGGTGCGTGCTCTCCGAGAGCACCTGACCATCCCGGTTGCCGAGGATATTGTAGCCCTGCCAGGCGAGGACCTTCAGGTTGCGCGCCGCGAACATCGGGGCCAAGACGGTCTTGATCAGCGTCTCGCCCGTCTTCCCGTCATTGCCGCAGTGCGCGAGGCGCTTGTGTCGCGCCAGCTCGCGCAGCGCCGGAACGGAGCTGCCAAGATTGGGAGTGAAGTTCACGAACGCCGCTCCCGCCTGGAATGCGGCATAGGCGTAGAGCAGCGAAGCGGGCTGGACCGCGCCCTTGTCGAGCGCCGTTTCGAACCGGTTCCACTCCTCCCAGGCAGGATCGGGAGCGCGCCAGGCTTCCGTGCTGGCCGCGTAGACGACGACGACGCGCTCCAGACGCTCGCGCTGGCGGAATTCCTCGATGTCCAAGGCCAGTTGCTGCACTTGCTCGCGGGGCGATCGAGCGGAGAGTTGCGCCGAGCGTGGATCGAGGTCCGCAAATCCCACATCCGGCCCGTCGAGTGTGCCGGGACGCAGGCGCGCCTCGTAGGCAGCCGCCCAGTGCGAGCCAGACTCGACCAGATCCGCCGGCAGGATGCCGTTCTCCACGAGTTCCCTCGCCGATTCGGAGAGCGAGCGCGTGCAGACGTCATGGCCCCCTAGCACGATCTGCGAGAACTCGCGCAGGCCCAGGTCCGCAAAGGGACCGCGCGCCGTGCACAAGCCGGTCGGCGCCAGCGAACCTTCACGCAGCCCGTGCAGGCCGTAGACCAAGCAGGTCGAGATCGACCCACGCGCACCGACCAGCCACAGGCCCAGACGACGGTCTGCAGAGGGAGTAGCGGGGGCGGGGGCCGAGGGATGGGCAGGCTTCAACGGGGTGCTGGATTCGGGTCTGGGCTGGCAGCCTGTGTCTCGCTCCAACGACGAATCAACTCGTCGTGGCGCGCAGGCCACCAGCGGGCGGGCGCGGCCTCGCCGGTCCCCGCCTCGGGTTTTCCCGAAGTCGGAGCATCGGTCGGTTCGGACGCAGCCGCCGGTCTTGAGTCCCCCATTGTGCCGTCCCCCGCCGAGGAAGCCACCCCCCGGCCCGATTCCGGGCCCGACTCACCCGCAGGTGCCGCACCCGCGGCCACCGCACCGGACTGCTGATCGCGACCCTCGCCGCGAGCTGCGGAACCCGCCGGAGATGGCTCCGAAAACCGGGGCGGACGGCCAGACTCCGCACCAAGGGCTGAGGCCGCAGGGAGCGACTCGAGCAACTGGCGTAGCACCGGTTCCTCCAACCCCGACATGGCCTTCCGCAGATTCTCGGCCGACTCGACCAAGGCGGCCGACTCCAGCTCACCCTGGGCGAACGCACGCAGCGTCTGGCGCAGGTCCGCCAGCGGCGCCTCCAGTACCGCAGGCAGATCGGCGCGAGCCGCCTGCTGCGCCAGACCGGCGGCTGTCTTGGCCAGACCGGCGGCATGTCCGGCCGGACTGCGCCTCGGCGCGACACCCCAGCCGCTGGAGGAGGGGCGTTCCACCCCCATCCACAGAGCAAAGCACAAGAGCAGGAGGGCACCCGCCCACGCACGAGGCAGCAGGCAGCGCAGGGCCGGTCCGCGCTCCCAGTCCTGCAGGATGCGTGCGCTGAGCGCCGCGTGGAGTCGGCCTGGCTGGCGAGCCTGCAGTGCGGCAGGCAGCGCATCCTGAAGTGCCAGCGCCTGATCCAGTGCCTGCGCCGTGCGCAGGGTCGACCAATCCAGATGACGGAAGGCCAAACACGCCAAGAGCAGACCGACCAGAATCCCCGGCCCCAGCGCGCTCTCCGGCTCCGCCCAGGGCGAGCTGAAGCGCGCGGAGACGGTGATCACGCTCGCCACGAGCGCGCCGATCGCCAGTGACTCCAGCCCGCGCGCCAGGCGCGCGAGGGATCGCGCGCGCTCCACGCGCGAGCGCAGCGCCGGACTGGGGTCCAGCGGATGAGCCATGGGTCACTTCTCCTTGTCAGGCACGGAGCCGTCTTGCCCGGAATCACCTGGCCGCGAATCCGGGTCCGCTTCCGGCTCCGATCGAAACTGCGGCAGAACGGCCCGCAATTCCTGCGGGCAGGTCTCCAGCCGCTTGCGGCTGAACAGCACCAATACCTCGGCTCCCTGCGGCGGCAACAACGGCGCATTCGGTGCCCAGATGTTCTGCAGCAGGCAGTCGGGCAGCGAGCCGGTGATCAATGTCGTGCCCGCCTCGAAGTAGCAGACATTGATCAGGTTGCCCTCGACATCGGCTGCGAACACCTCGCGCGGCGGCTCATCCCGGGTTTTGCGCGTGCGCGAGCCGAGATAGACCCAGGCATGGCGCTGCATGCTGCGCGCCGTCGAGAGGTTCTTGATCAGGTCATCGACGCGGTAGAAGTAGAGCTCCTCGCCTTCCTTCCACGCCACATACAGCAGGAAGCCCTCGCCCTCGGGCGGCTTGACGTCGTAGGGCTGGGCGCCGGCGAGCATCTCCTCCCGCGTCGGCGGCGGATCTTTGGCGGTCCAGACTGCGTTGCGGCCGGGCTGCACGCCCAGCGCCAGCAAGCCGACATTCAGCTGACTGGCCTGCACATCGGTGACGAACAGGCTCTCGTGCGCATTGCCCGCGCGGTTGACCAGCAGATATTCCAGCGCATCTTCGCGCACCAGCACGCGCGCGGAAATCGCGCAAACCCCTGCCTGCGCCTTGAAGTGCACGCCCTGATCGAGCAGCGCCTTCTCGAGCGCGGCGAGCTCGCCCGAGCTTTCCTGCGCGGGCCAGCCGGAGCCGGCGAACAGCGCGGAGAGCACAAGCGCTCCGATCAGGCCCACGCGCAAGCGCTTCACTTGAGCCCCCCGATGATGCTCTCGCGCGTGATGCCCAGACGGTCCAGATCGGACTTCACCAGCGAGTAGACACCTTCCGCGTAGCGACGGATCTCGTACTGCGCGTCGGGCTTGAGGCGCTGTTCGAGGAAGTGCATCACACCCTGCAGCGAGACGGTCCAGTAGGCCTGCGTGTAGAGGTTCTGCGGCAGACACATGCGTGCGATTTCCTTGGCGACACCGCGCGCGATGCGCGCTTCGTAGCGCGCGAAGGCCTCGCGGCACTCCTCGACCATCAGCTCGCGCTCGCGCGCGTGGTCGAAGTCGCCCGGCAGATCCACCGAGGCCTGCTTGTTGCCGTGCGGCGGATTCGAGCGGAAGGTGTGCGGCACGTAAAACTCGGCCGTCCACTGCACATAGCGGCCAGAGACCTCGTTCCAGCTGCAGCCCTTGTCCGTGTCGAACAGCACATCGAAGACCTCGAGCGAGACCGGATCGCCGTCGACCGTGTACTTCCGCCAACCGCTGCCGACCTGGTACTTGAACGCCTGCCGGAAAACGAACAGCGGCGCCTTCCAGTGGAAGGTGTAGAACGAGTGCCGGTACGGCGAAGTGTGTCCGTGCTCCCACAGGAACTGGCACAGCTTCTGATCGCGCTCGTCGAACTGCTGCTTCTGCTTGTCGTAGGAGATGCGCGCGCTATTGACGACCTTGAGCGCCGGATCGGAGCGCATCGAGTCGACCAGACTCACGAAACCGATGCGATCACCCAGCGTCTCGAACGCTCCCTCAGGCAATGAAACTTCGCTCACCGTCATGTCCCTTACTTTAGCTCGCGCGGATCCAGCGCTCTCTGGGCTGCCGGCAAGAACTCGATCAAATCCCGCGCGATCAGGCCGCGCACGCCGCGCTGCGCGCAGGCCAGATCCCCCGCCAAGGCGTGCACGCGTGCAGCTGCGCGAGCTGCGTCCAGCGCCGTCCAGCGGGCATCCAGCCCGCTGTGCCGTGCGGCCAGATAGGCCGCCAGCACTCCCGCCAGCACATCCCCGCTGCCTGCCGTGGCCATGCCCGGGTTGCCGCCGGAGTTGACATGCACGGACTCACCCGGTGCGCAGATCAGCGTGGGCGCGCCCTTGAGCAGCACCACAGCCCCGCTGCGCTCGGCGAGCTCACGCGCAGCGGCTTTGCGGCTGGCAAGGTCCGTTGCGATGCTGCGCCCGAGCAGACGCTGCGCCTCGCCGTGGTGCGGTGTCAGCACGCAGTCGGCACGCAAGCGCCGGATGCGCTCGAGCTCGCCCGCCAGCAGGTTCAGCGCATCGGCATCGAGCACCCACGCCGGGCTTGCCTCGGAAGACAGCGCAGCGAGCACCATGGCCCGCGCGCGCGCACTTCGGCCCAGTCCCGGCCCCGCCAGCGCCGCGTGGTGTTCACCCGCGGGCAGGACTGCAAGCCGCCGCTTCCACTCCATGCTCTTCCAACTGCGCGTGTCGAGCTGCACTGCTTCGGGCGCAATCACCGCGAGCGCACGCCGCACCTCGTCGCTGTCGCAGGCCACGCGCACCAGACCGGCGCCGGCACGCTGAGCCGCCTGTGCACAAAGCAGTGCGGCGCCCGGCATGTCCGCCGAACCCGCCAGAACCAGCACGCGGCCCGCAAGCCCCTTGTGCGCGTCGTGCGGCAGACGCGGCGGCCGCGGAATCGGGGAGCGACGCTTCACACCAGCACCTCCGTGCGCCCGACTTCGAGACCGGCCCAGTTGCGCAGCCGCGCTTCCTGCCAGTGCTCCAGCGCCGCGAGCTCCGCTGCGCTCACCAGCTCAAAGCGCCGCAACAGGCCGATGATCACCGCGTGCAGCGCCCGGTAGCCGCCGTCGTCGATCTTGATGGCCAGCGCGCAGCCCTTGCCCTGCACGCCGATCGCGTACACGGCTTCACCGCCGAGCTTGGGGAACAGCCTTCCCTGCGTGATGCGCGCGATGTCTGTGCAGATGCGCTTGCGGGTGCCCGCGATGTGCGCGGGATGGGCGGCGACCGCACGCAGCATGCGCTCGCACGCGGCGCGGCGCGCCGCAGGCAACCCTTGCGGATTCGCCACGCGGGCGAAGGCCCGTGCCAGCGCGCTCAGCGACATGCGGAAGGTCGGCGCACTGCAGCCATCGATGGCCTCCCCCATCTGCTCCGGCGCGAGGCCCGTCATGTCGAGCACGGCCTGACGCACTCGCTGCTGCGACTCGCTGCTGCGATCCAGATAGCGTTCGGGCGCAACGCCCAGATGCAGGGCCAGCGCGAGAAAGCCAGCGTGCTTGCCGCTGCAGTTGTTGTGCACCGCGCAGGGCTTTTCGCCCTTCTTCGCCAGCTCGCCGCGCGCCGCGGCATCGCCGGGAACCTGAGGTCCGCAGCGCAGGTGCTCCACGCCGAGCCCCAGTCGGCCGAGAATGCCGCGCACGCCGTCGGTGTGCAGCGCCTCGGCATCGTGCGAGGCCAGCGCCAGCGCCAGCTCGGCATCGCTGTAGCCGAAATGCTCCGCGGCGCCCGATTCGAGCAGCGGCAGCGCCTGCAGGCTCTTGATGCTGCTGCGCGCATAGTAGCCCGCCTCGTAAGCGCCGGCTCCGGCAAGCACGGCGCCTCCCGCATCGGTCAGCACCCATGCCCCGCGGTGGACGCTCTCGACCGCTCCGCCCCGCCAGAGTTCGACGAGAACGGGATTGGTGGGCCATTCAGAAGAGCGCGGGGCCGGTTGCATGCACGGCTCATGCTACCTTCCGACCACCGTATGTCCCCGGTGTCTTCCTTCCGGAGGACCGCCTTGGGCACTCGATTCCGGCCGTGCAGAGGGCTAGGCTCGCCCGACGTGAGTGCAGCTCAGGAACCGCGTGATGCCAGCCCGCGTGAGGACAGCCCCATGGTGCCCCTCGTGCTGGGCCGCATCGTGATCCGCGAAGGCGCGGACCAGCAGTACATTTTTCTGAAGGAACGCGACGGCCAGCGCGGTTTCCCGATCGTGATCGGCTCGCAGGAAGCGCACGAAATCCGCCGCGTCGCGACCGGCATCCAGACCGAGCGCCCGCTGACGCACCAACTGGCCCACGATGCCATGCGCGCGCTGGGCGCCGACATCCAGCGCGTGGAGATCGTCGATCTCAAGAACAACACCTTCTACGCGCGCCTGATCCTGCAGAACAAGAAGGGCGAGCCGATCGCGGCCGTCGATGCGCGCCCCAGCGATGCCGTGGCGCTGGCGCTGCGCGCGGGTTGCCCCATGCAGGTGGCGGAATTCGTGCTCGAGGGCGTTCGCACGGACAACAGCGGGCCGGACCCGCTTCCTCCGCCGGAGCAGCCCTGATACTCTTGGATCGCGAATCTGATTCGGCACTCGGGCGGAGGCGTGGCAGAGTGGCTGATCGCACCGGTTTTGAAAACCGGAGTGCCGCAAGGCATCAGGGGTTCGAATCCCTTCGCCTCCGCCAATCCGTCCGCATGCGCGTCAATTCTGCGGCGGCTTCTTGAACCAGCGCTCGACGCTGCGCTCCAGAATGCCGCCGAACGCGAGCACTCCCAGCACGAACACGGTCACGATCGAAGCCTCGATTACCATCCCTGCGCCACAGGCCGCACCGACGCAGGCGACGATCCAAACGCTGGCGGCCGTCGTAAGTCCGCGCACCTCGCGCACCTTCTCGTCGCTCGAAGGTTGCAGGATCACGCCCGCACCCAGAAAGCCGATGCCGGTGATGATGCCCTGCAGCACCCGCGAGGCCGAGCCGTCGTTGGCGCCGCCGATCGTCGCTCCCACATAGGTGATCAGCGCCGAGCCCATGCCCACCAGCGCCAGCGTGCGGAACCCCACGGGCTTGCCGCGCAGATCGCGGTTGAGGCCGACCAGCCCGCCGAAAATGAGCGCGGGGAGCAGGCGGATGACCAGCTCCTCGATACGCAGTTCGGCGGCTTCCAGCGGCAGGGACAGCATGGTTAAGTTCCCGTGAAGGGATTTCGTCCGATCCCGCCAAGAACTAGAGTCTTTCCCCCCATGAGCCGCCGCAAGAGCACCCCCGGGTATGTCCATGGCTTCACGCGCGAGGAGCGCGACCGCCTCTACCATCAGGCCCGTTTCCTTGAGCACCGGGTGCACGAGGGACTGCCCTTCCGGCGCTCACGCAGGCTGCTGGAGGTGGGCTGCGGCGTCGGCGCGCAGACCGAGATCCTGCTGCGCCGCAACCCGGACCTGCACATCACGGCGCTCGATCAGTCCGCTTCGAACCTCGCGGCGGCGAAGGACCGGCTCTCTCGACAGCCTTGGGCCAAAGGGCGCTTCGAGACGGTGCTGGGTGATGCGACCAAGCTGGCCTTCGAAGCCGACACGTTCGACGCCGCGTTCCTGTGCTGGATCCTGGAGCATGTGCCCGATCCGATGCTGGTCCTGAGCGAGACACGCCGCGCTCTGCGTCAGGGCTCACCGATCGTGGTCACCGAAGTGCAGAACGCTTCGTTCTTCCTCGAGCCGTACAGCCCCAACGTGATGGCCTACTGGCTGGCCTTCAACGAGCACCAGCGCGAGCTTGGTGGGGACCCCTTCGTGGGCGCCAAGCTGGGCAACCTGCTGCAGGCCGTCGGTTTCCGCGACATCGACATTCAGGTGCGCCCGATCCTGCTCGACAACCGCGAACCGGGCGAACGGGCCGAGTTCATCGCCTACTGGGCCGACCTGCTGCTCTCCGGGGCGCCCGGGCTGGTCAAGGCCGGCAAGGTCAGGGCGGAGCTGGTCGAGGGCATGAAGGCCGAACTGGCGGAAATCGCCCACAATCCCAACTCCGTGTTCTTCTACACGTTCGTTCAGGCCCGCGCCCGGGCCTGGTAGGCCCGCTCCGGCTTGCCTTGAGTGACTGCATCCTTGCCCTGCCCGCAGGGCGCGAGTATCCTTTCCCGCCCCAAGCACCACGGAGAGGTGGCTGAGTGGCCTATAGCGCCGGCTTGCTAAGCCGGTGTACGGGGTTTTCCCGTACCGAGGGTTCGAATCCCTCCCTCTCCGCCAGCTTGCCGCTTGGCTCGCGCGCGCCTTCGTTGCAGACTCTCCTGCATGGCGAGAGCGTTGCTGCTGCTGATCCCGTTGTGCGTGCTGGGGACGGGCTGTGCCGCCAAGCGCACCCTGACCGTCGAAAGTGAGCCATCGGGCGCCACGCTGCGCATCGACGACCGCGTGGTGGGCATCACGCCCTATACCGAGGAGTTCTTCGACTACGGCACGCGCCGCATCACGCTCTACAAGCAGGGCTTCAAGAGCTCTTCGCAGCTGGTGGAGCTTGATCCGCCCTGGTACGGCCGCTTCCCGATCGACATCTTCACGGAGATCCTGTTCCCGTGGGGCTGGAAGGACCAGCACAAGCGCAAGGTCGTGCTCGAGCCGGTGCCCGAGACCGTCACTGCGCCCGACCTCGAGGCCGTGCTGCAGAAAGCCGAATCCCTGCGACTTGCCGGACCGGAGGGCCCCAGCCCGCTGCCTCCGCGTAAGAAGCAGCCCACACCCTGACCTGCAACCTGACCGGATGAGCGATTTGTCTTCCCGCGCACGAGTGCTGTATTCCGGCCGCAAGGTCACCGTCATGGGACTGGGGCTGTTCAAGGGCGGCTCGACCGTGACGCGCTTTCTCGCTCAGGCCGGTGCGCAGGTCACCGTCACGGATCTGCGCAGCGAACAGCAGCTTGCACCCGCGCTGGAGCAGCTGCGCGATGTCGACGTGCGCTGCGTGCTCGGCGAGCATCGCCGCGAGGATTTCACGGCGAGCGATCTGGTGATCGCCAATCCGGCCGTCGCGCCCTCGAACCCGTACCTGCAGGCCGCGCGCGAAGCGAAGGTGGCGATTTCCTCGGAAGTCGCGCTGTTTCTGGAGCTTTGCCCGGCGCGCATCGCCGCCATCACCGGAACGCAGGGCAAGAGCTCGACTGCCAACATGCTGCACCAGCTGCTGACGCTCTCCGGGCAGCCTTCGCTGCTGGGAGGCAACATCGGCCGCTCGCTGCTCGAAGAGCTCGATGGCATGGATGAAACCCGGTGCGTGGTGCTCGAGCTGTCCTCCTACCAGTTGGAAGCGCTGCCGACACAACTGGCGGGTCCGCCGCGCGTCGAGGTGGCCTGCGTGGTCAATGTGCTGGCCGACCATCTGGAGCGCCACGGCACGATCGACAACTACGCCGCCGCAAAGCAGCGCATCTTCGAGCTGGTTGCCGCGACCGGCGGCTACGGCGTGCTCTCGGCGGAGTGCCCGCGCCTCTCGCAGTGGCGCTCACCGCAGTGGCGGCGCATCGATGTGCACGAGACGAAGCCGGCGCGCACGGGGCTCAACATCCGTGAAGGCCGATTCCGGCTCGAGGAAGAGGTGCTCGGCCGCGTGGAGGATCTGCGCGTGCCCGGGGCCTTCCAGGCCATCAACGCGCTGCAGGCGCTGGGCATGGCGCGCCTGATGGGCACACAGCCTGAACGCCTCGCCGAGGCCGTGGGCCAGCTGCGCGGGCTGCCGCACCGCATGGAAGAACTGGGCGAGTTCCGTGGGGTGCGCGTGATCGATAACGGTGTCTCCACGACGCCAGACTCGACCATCTCGGCCCTGCAGACGCTGGAACCCGGCTGCACGCTGCTGCTCGGCGGCGCGCCGAAGCAGAACCTGCCGCTGGATGATCTTGTGGCTGTCGCTCGGGAGCGCGCCCGCCGGGTGGTGATCTTCGGGGCGGCCGCAAAGACCTTCCCTGCGGCCTTCCAAGGCTCCGGAATGCCGGTGGAGGCCGCAGAAAGCCTTCGGGAGGCCGTGGGAACGGCCTTCACGAGCCTCAGGTCCGGAGAAACTCTGCTGTTCTCCCCGGCCTGCGCCAGTTTCGATGCCTACCTCAACTTCGAGGAGCGGGCCCGGGACTTCCGCTCGGCCCTCCCGCGCTAGACTCAAGGAGGCCTGCGAGCTATAGCTCTAGGCCCCGCCAGGACATGATCTGCCAGAAGTGCCAGAAGAACCCCGCCACCGTCCACTCCACGGAGTTGGAGCCCAACGGGCAGGGCGGCTACGCGCACCAGGAGCGCCATCTGTGTGAGCTGTGCGCCGCCAGTCTGGATCTTCCGCATGCGCCGCCGACCAAGAAGTCCGCACAGGACATTTGGAAGCTCCTGCAATTGTCCGCGAATCAGGCCCGCAAGCGTGCCGGACCGGCTTGCCCGCAGTGCGGGATGACGCTCGAGGAGTTCCGCAAGAAGGGCCGTCTGGGCTGCGCGCACGACTACCGTGTCTTCGCGGAGCACCTCGGCGAGCTCCTTGAGCGGATTCACGGATCCAAGGCGCACGCCGGACGTCGCCCGACCCACGCAGGCTCATCCGCACCGGCGGAGGCTCCGGAGCAGTCGAAGCGCGAGCGCGAAGAGCGCATCCAGCACCTGCGGGCCGAGCTCGAAAACGCCATCCGGCAGGAAGCCTATGAGAGCGCCGCGCGTCTGCGGGACGAACTCAAGGCGATCGAAGAGCGCAGCTGACGCTCCCGCCGGCGGGTCGACCGGCACTTTTTTCCGTTTTTTGGGCTCTGGGCCCTAAACCGAATGGCTGTTGGGGCCGATGAGGCAGATCCAAAAGCTACCATCACCACCCTGGTTGCGCCCCGCAGCCAGGTGAACTCTCCCCACGACTGACTTACGAGGACCCCATGTTCGATCGTTTCACGGACCGCGCCAAGAAAGTGATGAACCTCGCTCGGCAGGAAGCGCAGCGTTTCAATCACGAGTACCTAGGTACCGAGCACATCCTGCTCGGCCTGGTGCAGGAAGGAAGCGGCGTCGCCGCCAATGTCCTGAAGAACATGGGCATCGATCTCAGCAAGATCCGCGCTGAGGTCGAGAAGATCGTCAAGACCGGGCCCTCCATGGTCACCATGGGGCAGCTGCCCTTCACCCCCCGGGCCAAAAAGGTGCTCGAACTCTCCGTGGAGGAGGCGTCCAACCTCGGCCACAACTACATCGGGACGGAGCACCTGCTGCTCGGCCTGATCAAGGAGAACGAGGGCATCGCGGCGCAGGTGCTGATGAACCTCGGCGTGAAGCTCGAAGACGTGCGCGAGGAAGTGCTCGACTTCCTAGGCGCCGACCGCGAGGAGGAGGAAGAAGAGGAAGGCCCGTCGTCCTCCGAGCCCCAGGCCCAGGCTCAGGGCAACTCCAAGAGCAAGACGCCCGCACTCGACTCCTTCGGACGCGACCTCACGGAGCTCGCGCGCGATGGCAAGCTCGACGCGGTGATCGGACGCGCCAACGAGATCGAGCGCGTGATCCAGATCCTCTCGCGCCGCACCAAGAAC